>CAZLKW010000001.1:0-4967 GCA_964560215.1 uncultured Sediminibacterium sp.
AACGCCATCTTTCAGGTATACCATATCATGATTGCTATTGGCATGTTTTTGATTGCCCTAACTGCCTATGCTTCATGGCTCCTATATAAGGGTAAACTTTTTGAACAAAAATGGTTAATGCATGTTTTTGCTTGGTCTGTTTTTTTACCACAAATAGCCAATCAAGCTGGTTGGTTTGCTGCCGAAATGGGCAGACAGCCATGGGTGGTTTACGGCTTATTAAGAACATCTGATGCATTGTCTAGGACAGTGAAAGCAAATCAGATTGTTTTTTCATTGATACTTTTTGGGCTTGTATATTTAACACTTTTTGCATTGTTTATTTATTTATTGAATAAGAAAATCAAACACGGACCTGTGTCAGCTCATGAAACAGGGGATATACATAGTAATAGAGAAGAAAGAGTCACCATTTAAAAGAACAACATGGAAACATTATTAGGATTAGATTATAACACTTGGTGGTTTCTTGTTTTTGGAGGAGTCATTTCTGGCTATGCTATCTTAGATGGCTTTGATTTAGGCGCCGGCGCTTTACATTTATTTCTAAAGAAAGAAGAAAGCAGACGTATCGCATTGAATGCAATTGGACCTATTTGGGATGGCAATGAGGTATGGCTTGTAATTGGAGGCGGAGCTTTGTTTGCTGGTTTTCCAGTAGCCTATGCGGCAATCTTTTCTGCATTTTATATTCCATTCATGATTTTTATCGTTGGACTAATTTGGCGCGGTGTGGCCATTGAGTTTAGAAGCAAGGAGCCAGGCAAAAAATGGAGAATGGCATGGGATTTTATTTATTCTTTCGCAAGTATTACGATTGCAGTTTCATTGGGATTGATGTTGGGCAATGTTGCATTAGGCATTCCTTTAAATGAAGAACATGAATTTATTGGAGACTGGTTGAGTTTTTTGAATCCATTTAGTATCATGGTGGCTATTACTAGCTTGGCATTGTTCATGATGCATGGTGCTATTTTCTTGGCAATGAAAACAGAAAATAGATTATTTGCAAAAATCACGGTGTTAGCTAAAAACTTCACCATCTTTTTTTTAGTTGCATTTGGATTTTCGTCTTTATATACTTTATTATATATTCCTCATTTGAGTGATCAATTAAGATCTCATCCAGCCTACTTTATATTGCCTTTGATCATGTTTTTTGCGATTGCCAATATTCCTAGACAATTGAATAAGCGTAAATATAGATTTGCCTTTATAAGCTCCTCTATTACAATTGCATCCTTGCTTGCAATGGTTGCTTTGGAAGTTTTTCCTGTTCTCTTAATGGCAAGTAATAATTCAGCTAATAGTATTACCATAACCAATGCTGCCTCTTCATTAAAAACAATGAAAACTTTGTTATTAATTGCGGGGATTGGTACGCCACTTGTTGGTGCATATACTTTGTTTGTTTTTTGGACATTTAAAGGTAAAGTGCAGATAGACGAGATGAGTTACTAACATTTTTCTTTGTAAATTTGAGCATGGAAAAATCACTCGAACAAAACATTAATAAGGACCTAATCTTAAGAGAACGATTGGCGATACAAAGAACTTTCATGGCCAATCAAACTACATTACTTTCATTTGTCCGTACAGCCTTATATTTTTTAGTAGCTGGATTATCTATAAGAGGCTTTTTCAAATTAGATGTCCTTGTTTATCTTGAGACCCTCTTTTTTTCAATCTCTATAATTTTATTGATTTTTGGCTTCTATAGCTTTTTTAGAAATAAAAAGCTAATCAAAGAAAGCCAAAGACATATAGGTAATTACCAAGAGGACTATTATACCACTTCTGTTGATAAAACAATTGATGCATAATTTTGTTATCATTGAATGAAAGGGGTAAAAAAACAAGATCTGCCAGAAAAAATTTGCAAAACTTGTGGGCGACCATTTAGCTGGCGAAAAAAATGGGAAAGGTGTTGGGCCGAAGTTCAATATTGTAGCGAGGGCTGTAAGAAGCAGAAACCCAAAAAGTAAACCTGCTTAATCATTGTAAATTATTCAAAAAATTATATCAATTGAAATTAGATAGCGCGACTTTTAAGTCGCGCTATCTTTTTGATATCTTATTCCCACTTATTTTTTGTCTACTGCATTTAAACCTAATGACATCTGTACTTCTTAAAACGGCATGTTTTGTTTTCCTGGAAGCCATGCGTTTGCGCCACATCCTAAAACTAGATGGTTTTGAATTGGCGCGCATAAATTCAATGACTTCTTTTTCGCTTAACCCAAATTGAAACTCAATTGCTTCAAATGGGGTACGATCTTCCCAAGCCATTTCAATAATGCGATCTCTATCTTTCTCTGCCCATTCTGGTCTTAAAATAGGTTCAGCCGGTCTTGGATTTGTCAAGTCTATTTTTTCCATTGTACTATGTCTTTTACTTTAAATCTTTTAAAAATTGTTCTGCATTGTTCAAATGTGTCGCTCTTTTTTCTTCTGGCATTTTATCCCAGGTACTTAATAACATGGCCCATCTTGGATTTTTAGAAAATACCGCGCGTTGTTTCGATAAGAATCGCCAGAACAAACCATCCCAACTTGCTTGCCATTCTCCTTTTGAAAAATCCCCCATCTTCATTAAATAGTTGGATCCACAGATATAAGGTTTGGTGGTGATCATCCCGCCATCCGCAAATTGAGACATGCCATATACATTTGGCACCATAACCCAATCATAGGCATCGATATACATTTCCATAAACCATTGGTATACTTCATCTGGATTAATTTCGCAGAGCAACATAAAATTACCCAATACCATCAGTCTTTCTATATGGTGGTTATAACCTGACTCAAGAAGCTTCTTGATACTTATATCTATTGGAGCAATACCTGTTGTGCCATTATAAAATGCTGCGGGCATTTTTTTTGTAAAGCCCCAAAAGTTTTTAGTTCTTTGTTGACTCCCAATTTTTCGATAGGTTAATTGTACAAATTCTCTCCAGCCAATGATTTGCCTAACAATACCTTCGATACTATTGATTGGAGCTCCTGCTTTTTTATAAGCATTTAATAAAGCGTTTATAAAATCACCCGGCTGAATTAGCCCCACATTAATCAAAGGACTTAGTACACTATGAAATAAAGTTTTCTCTGACACCAACATGGCATCTTCATACACCCCAAATAATTCTATTTTTTCTGCTATAAATAAATCCATTGCTTTTTTCGCATCAACGTGTGTCACCGGGTAAAAGAGTTCATTACTAGCTGAACTAAATGGAGCATCACAAGAGCCTGGATTATTTTTAAATTTAAATTTTACATAAACCTTCGCCTCTTCAATAAATTCATTTGTTTCAAAAAAATGTAATTTAGGAATAGAGGTGTTTTTTGGAATCTTCCTTCTGTTCTCTGTATCGAAGCTCCATTGTCCTCCAATCGGACTGCCATCGGCCTCTATTAAAATTTTTCTTTGTTTTCTTTGTTCGGTATAGAAACTTGTTTGGAAGTAAGTTTTTTTATTTCCTAATAATTGAGTGCTCTCTTCTTGATTGTTTAAAAAATTTAGACTAGGTAGATACACGAGTTCAATATTATTTGATAAACTAGCTTTTCTTAATTGCTTATCTAGCCAATGATCACAAGGGTCGTACATTTTAATTTTTAGAATCCCCTTGTTTGAGAGTGTTTTTAATAGTGCTGAAATTGAAGCCTCTTTTTGATCTGCTTCAATGTAATGACAATTACAACCTTTTTGACTAAGAAACTTACTATAGTATTTCATAGATGCTCTATGAAATAGGAGCTTTTGTTGATGAAATTGGTATTGTAGAAAAAACAAATCTGATTCAATCAGGTAAAAGTCCCCCTTTTCGGCAATCAATGCAGATTGGTCAAATAATTGATGAGGGAAAACGAGCTGAACTTGCATATGAATCAAACATTTTAGAGCTTAAATTGTTCATTATATACTGTAATTAATGTTTTGCTAGAAAAATGAAATATGCCGCTTTATTAGATCAGGTGAAAACCTATAACCCTAGTACTTACCACGCCACAAGAAATTATACTAATGGGGCCGTTACTGCTTGGTCGCCTTATATTTCTAGAGGCTTCTTAAACCCTGTACTTGTAATGGAGGCCCTTAAAAGTAAATATAGTAAACAGGCTTGGATAGGATTTATGCAACAAATGGCTTGGCGTGAGTATTTTCAAAGAGTATGGCAAAATAAAGGAGATTTAATTTTAGAAGACCTCAAGTCAAATCAAACCGATGTTATATTCAAAAACCTACCTATTCCAATCAAGGAGGCGCGCACAGGCATTGAAGCTATTGATGATGCGATCATTCAATTTTATAAAGATGGTTATTTGCATAACCATCAACGTATGTATATTTCGATGTTACATTCCAATATTTTTAAAGCGGCATGGTTGCCAGGTGCTCAATGGATGTACGCACATTTATTAGATCATGATCCGGCTGCTAATTTCTTGAGTTGGCAATGGGTAGCAGGCACCTTTAGTAGTAAAAAATATATAGCAAATCAAGACAACATTAATAAATACACCAATACAAAACAGGCCAACACCTTCTTAGATACGGAATATGAAAATTTACCGAATGCTATTTTTGATAGCGCCGTTCGACTAAAAGCAAATTTAACTGCTGCTTGGGAACAGTCAGAGGGGCAGTCCTTAGATCAATCATTCGAATTAGATACAATCAAAATTGTGCATACACTAATAAGCAAAAACGAATACCCGATTTTTGATTTAGGGCGTCTCGATAATACTTTACCGTTTTGTATTTACAATAGTTTCAACCTTGATCCATTATGGCATGCAGCTGAAAAAGTAAATCGAATTTTGTTGATAGAGCCAGATCATTATTTTAAATTTCCAGTAGCAGAAAATGTAATGCAATTCATCATAGACCTAGGTGTTTCTAATATTCCCGATTTGCAAATTTTTGTGGGTTCCTTCGAAGAATTAAAAAATTCAATTGA
>CAZLKW010000001.1:5067-76828 GCA_964560215.1 uncultured Sediminibacterium sp.
AAGCCTGTTATATATTTCAAAGAACACCCCACAACGATACATTATAAAGGGATTCAAGAGGAACGTGCTTGGTTGTTTCCAGAAATTGATGGGTATTACCCTAGCTTCTTTGGTTATTGGAAAAAATGCGAACGCTTTTTGAAATAGAACTTGATTAAAATAAAAATGCCCTGACGAATCAGGGCATTTTTATGAGATAAAATTATTTTATTAATTTGTTCTATTTCTTACGTTCGATATCTCTATTCAATTCATCAATATCTACAGGGCGTTCTGTAAGATCTCCTAATAAATATTTAGAGAAATAATCTGCTGTTCTCCAGAACCAATATTCATTCATATTTCCAAAACCATGTCTTTGCGTAGGTAGAATCAGCATGTCAAAGCGCTTATTTGCTTTAATCAATGCATTCACTACTCTTAAGGTATTAGCTGGATGAACGTTATTGTCAATTTCTCCATGAATTAATAATAATTTCCCTTTTAAATTCTTAGCAAGGTCTGGATTTTTGTCAATCATATAACTGAAAGTGGTATCGCCTTTTTCGGAAATATTTTCTTTAACACCATGGTGTTTTTCACTCCACCATCTATTGTAAACACTATTGTCATGGTTACCGGCATTACTTACTGCCACTTTAAAGATATCTGGATAAACCAACATGGCAGCAGTGCTCATAAATCCACCACCGCTATGACCATGAATACCTACTTTATTACGATCAATAAAACTGAATCTATCCGCTAGTTGCTCAATCGTTGCTTTTTTATCCGCTAATCCATAATCTCTTAAATTGCCATAACCGTAATTATGATACCACTTGCTTCTAGCAGGGTGTCCACCTCTATTACCCATCGTTACTACCACAAAGCCTAATTGAGCTAAGCGATCGATACGATCCATGCCTTTGCTAAATGTTTTATTTACTGATTCAGTTTGTGGGCCAGGGTATACGTATTCAATGATTGGATACTTTTTAGTGCTATCAAAATCATAAGGCTTATACATTACACCATATAAATCTGTGATACCATCGTCTGCTTTTACTTTAAATGTTTCAGGGAATTTATAGCCTGTTGCAAATAAGTTTCTTAAATCAGCAGTTTCCAAATCCATTATCTTTCTGCCATCGGCGCTATGTAAACTAGCAACAGGTGTCGTGTTCACTCTAGAAGCGTTGTTGACAAAATAAGTGTTATTGTCATTTAAGCTAATGCTATGATCAAAATTACCTGCATTTAACAACTGTAAGCCTGTTCCATCTAAATTAATTTTATATAAATGCATGTAGTAAGGATCTTCTTTACCACCACCTGCCAATGACTCTTTGCCATTTGCTGTAAAGTAGACTACTCTTTTAGTTTCATCCACACCAATCACATTTTCAACATGCCATGCGCCTTGAGTAATTTGATTTTTTAATTTTCCTTGCCCATCATATAAATATAAATGTGCCCAACCATCACGCTCACTCCATTCAATTAATTCAGCACCGTTTTTAATTAATTCAGGCTTTTTGATTTCAATTGAAGTGTTCATTTCTTCGGCAACTAAAACTTTTACTTCTCCCGTAGTTGTATTTACAACACATTGATCAATTTTTTTCAAATCACGACTTGTTCTAGCTAGGTAGAACTGCTCATTGGTTCCTAACCAAATCATTGGCTTAAACTCATCATCTCTTGCATTAACAGCAGCTGATTTATTCCATACTGCAATGTCTTGATCCTTATATTTAGATACATTGATTTCTTTGTTCGTAAAATTTGTCATGTCTACCAACATCAAATGGTCTACTGGTGCCTCTTTTTCACCTGGCATCCAATATTTATAAGTCTCAAGTGTTGGTCTAGGATCTGCAATACTGTTGATCACCCATAAGTCTTTTACTTTTCTGTTGTCTACTTTAACAATAGCAAGCTGTTTGCTATTTTCACTCCAGTATCCAAATACAGGCTTTCTTTTATTTTTATTTTTTTCAATATCTACATTTGTCTCTCCGCCTCCGCCTTCACTATGCCAGCTGAAATTTTGAATACCATCTTTTGTAATGGCAGTTTCAACAATGGTACTATCCTCTTCATTGACCAAAGCTTTTTCATAGTTTGCTTTGTCCATATAATAAAGATTATGATTTCTTCCAAAGACTACCTTCGATTGATCTGGTGAAATATTTGCCCAACTTGGTTTTCTTTTTGGTTTCTTGAAACCTACTAATTCAGTTAACTGAGCTGTATTTAAATTGTATTCAAAATAAAATACTTTTTTAATTTTCTCTTGTTTGCCCTCTTTTTTGATTGCACCAGGTTTATCTATATCAATAGAGCTTTTGATTTCAAATTGAATCCAGTTTTCATCTTTGATAAATTTCAATGAATCAATTGGAAGATGTTGTGCATCAAACGGATCTTTCACAATCTTAGTAAGTGCAGCAGCCAGTTGCTCTTTGTCAAATAGTTGTTTTTTCTCATTCTTTGTTGGATCTACAATCATCCATTGTTTTCCTTCACTTGTCTCATATACATACCAGAACTTATTGGATTGTTTAAGCCAATGTGGGTCTACTGACAATGAAAAAATCATTTTATCCAATTTCTTTGGAGAAAATCTTGCTGCTAGATCATAGTTTGCTCTTTGTTGACCGAAAAGGAAAAGCGGTAAAGCAAATAATGCTAGAAAAAGTTGTTTACGCATAGCTAATTATTTAAGTGTAGAAAATTAGCTCTTTTTTTTGAATTAAAACTTAAATTGTGATGAATACAACCCTATGAAAAAAATCCTTTTTATAAGCTATCTCTTACTTGCAATTGTGGGCAATCCAATAATGGCGCAAAATACTGAAAATTTTAAACCTGCCTATTTTGCGGATGAAAACAGAAAGCAAAAACTTCAAGCAACAATGCCTTTAGTAGACAGTTTATATAAGGCTTACGCTATAAAACACCATCTTCCAGGATACGCTTTTGCCATTGTATTAGATGGAGAAGTATTATATAAAAACACAGGGGGTTGGGCGAATATAGAGGAAAAAATTCCTGCAAATTTTGAGACCATGTTTCGGATAGCTTCCATGTCCAAAAGCTTTACCACTATGGCGATTCTTCAATTAAGAGATGCGGGCAAGTTAAAATTAGATGATCCTATAACGCAATATATTCCTGAAATGAAAGGGCAGGCTTTGACAAAAGATGGTTCACCAATTTCCATTCGAAACTTAATGGCGCATCAGGCTGGGTTTCCAGAAGACAATCCATGGGGAGACAGACAACTATCTGACTCCGAAGCCGATTTAATTGCACTTATAAATAACAAACTTTCTTTTTCAAATACGCCTGGCACGAATTACGAATACAGCAACCTTGGATTTGCGATGCTGGGTTATATCATACACAAAGTATCCGGATTAACTTATGATGCTTACATTAAACAATCGATTTTAGATCCATTAGGAATGCAGCATACAACATACGAGTACACGACAATACCAAAGAAGCATTTAGCAAATGGCTATAGAACAATCAAAGGTAATTGGGTCAATGTTCCTTTATTAAAGGATGGTATTTATGGGGCAATGGGTGGTATGATTACCTCAATTGACGATTTTGCAAAATATGTTGCATTGCATCAGGCAGCTTGGCCAGAAAGAAATGATGCCGAAAATAAAGTTATAAAAAGAAGTACGGTAAGAGAAATGCACCTGCCCTATACCTTCATTGGCTTAAATCCAAATTATCAATTTCCTTCAGGAAAGAGGTTGGCAACTACAACTAGTTATAGTTATGGCTTGAATTGGATGCATGATGCCGAAGGAAAAACGAGTATTGGACATAGCGGAGGCTTACCTGGTTTTGGAAGTAATTGGCGTTTTATGCCTGAATATGGAATCGGCGTTGTCTTTTTTGCCAATCATACTTATGCGCCTACTTCAACAATGAATGTAATTATATTAGATACATTGGTCAATCTTGCAAAATTAAAACCAAGATTAGAAGCCGTCTCTCCAATACTTGCAAAACGACAAATGGAGTTGGTTAAATTATTGCCAACCTGGGATAATATACCTTCGATCTTTGCTGAAAACTTTTTTGACGACTATTTAGTTGATGAATTAAAGTCAGAAGCAAAGTTATTATTTGAAAAAGCAGGAACAATAAAATCTGTTGGCAAGATGATGGCTGAAAATCAGTTAAGAGGTTATTGTATATTGGAAGGTGCAAATCAAAATCTAAAACTAAGTTTTACACTGAGTCCAGAAAATCCTGCATTGATTCAAGAATATCATTTGGAGCTGATCAAATAATATAAGCCCATCATGATTATTATAGAAAAAGCTTCCGATAAAATACTAAAGAAACTTATTGGTATCTTATTATGGAATAACCATTTTTATGGAATATGTATTGTAGCACTCAGTATTTGCTCTAGCTTATATCTTACAGGACAAATACCTTCATTGACATTTTTAGCCATGGTGTATTTTGGAACAGTAGTTTATTACACCAATGCTTATTTTAATGAAAATATAAATGATCAAAACAAAGATCGAGTAATATGGTATCAAAAAAATTATGCTTATTTAAAAATAAGACAATGGGTGTTTGGCATCACTACAACTGCTATTTTTATATTTAGTATCTATCAAAATCCAAGTTTGCTGTCTTTTGATATTATCCCATTAGGCTTATTAGGTTTTAGTCTTTTCCTGTCTTATTTGTACAGCTTTCCAAAATTTCAAAATAATGGTCTACTTAAGTCATCTATCATAGCGTTTGTTTGGACAATTATTGGAGCTTATTTGCCTGTGTATTTTAAACGATCAGGGGAATTCGAAAACATGAATCTAATTGTAATTGCACTTTATTGTTTGCAGCTATTTTTATTTATTTTCTTATTAGCCGTTTTGTTTGACATCAAAGACATAGAAACCGACTTGTCTGGGAATAAAAAAACTTTAGTCCTTCAAATTGGGTTGAATAAAATAATGCCGTTTTTGGTGTTGCCTTATATAGGTACTAGTTTGATTATAGATTATAAACTAGCAAATAGTTTTTCTTTTACATCCATCATTTGGTTACTCCATTACATCTTTTATCTAATAGTATATTTGGTTTCTAAAAAAGCACTTACGGAGTCCCAAATTTCAAGTAGTATTTTATTGGTAGACGGCTTAATGCTTGTAAAAGCTACGATAGGTATTGTTTCTTGGTATATTATACATTAAAAAGCACCAGCCCCCCGGCTAGTGCTATACTTATTCACCACAGATACAATTTATTGCATTTGCAGTCTCTTTCTGCGCATCATTTCGTTACGCATTTTATTCAATAGCTCACGATCTACTTTTAAAGCAAGGTTAACACGATCTTCTGATTTTAAGACTGGAGTTAAATCTTTTTTATATTTTTTTCTAATTGCTAAGATGGCTTCTTGTAAGGCAATTTCATCTGCCTTTTTCTCTTGTATAGTTTTTCGAGTAGCCTCTTTTTGCTCATTGTAAACTGGCCAAAATTTTTCTGCTTCTTCTGGTGTAAGTCCAAGCTTTTTTGTAATGAATTGTATTTTAAAAGATTCAAGCTGTGCTCTTTTCTCTTTACTCATACGCTCTTCCATTGGCGGCGGCGGTGGAGGCGTTGCTCCTTTTCGATGCATTGGTCTTTGTTGGGCATTTGCAAAAAGCATTGTCAGCATAAATACAAAAAGAGAAAGTAATTGTTTCATAATTTTATAATTTAATTATTAGATGTTTTATTCAAGAAAAAGTTTAATTTAAAATTTATTTTATGAGTTAAAATCGACATAAATTAATTATTTAAATTTACTTCAATTTCAACCGCTTCTATAGCCTCGCTCCAATCTACCTCAGCTAATACTTCATTGTCATTTAAATAAGCTTCAATTGATTCATCAGGTAACGCTTCAATTTGAACTAGTTCGCCTTGAAGAATTAATTTATTATTGCCCTTGTCATATAAAAAATAACCAGTAGCAACCACTAAAATTAAACTTGCAGCAACTAGGTATTTTTTTTGTGCAGAAAAAATCGATAAAATTTTTGCTTGCTTAGGTGCATTCTTTTCAGCTTGAATTTTGCGCATAAGATTCAACTCAAATTGGTCAAAGTAGCCCTCTGGTACTTGATTGTTTTTTGCTTCAAAGCTTTTTAATGCAGCTTCTAATTCTTTTGAAATGATTTCGTTTTCCATGCTATTATTTAGACCTCTTTAAAGATCAATGGTTTAATCTAGTTGTATTAATTCTGTCATTTTTTTAACCGCTTGGTGGTAATTGGCTTTAGCGCCACCCACTGTTGTGCCAGTTATGGATGCAATTTTTTCATAATCTAAAGCTTCATAATACCTTAACATAAACACAAAACGTTGTTTTTCAGGCAATTCTGTAATTGCACGTTCTAGTTTGATTTGGATTTGACTTTCTTTTAATGATTCAGCATTGGAAGCTGGCTCTATTTCAAGTTCATGCCCGCTTTGCTTTAATTGTCCCTGAATTCGTTTTTTTTGAGCTATGAAATTCAAAGTTTCATTATAAGCCACCCTGAATAACCAGGTACTAAAAGCACTTTCTTGCTTAAAGCCATCTAATTTATCCCAAACTTTGATCCAAACTGCTTGCGCTATATCATCTGCATCAGCATGTTCTATCACCATTTTTTTAATCTGGAAAAATACGGATTCACGATGTCGCTTTAACAACTGCGTAAATGCGCTTTCTTTCTCGTCACCGGCTTGAAATTGTATAATAAGTGCTTGGTCTGTCATGCGATTTGAAGTTAGACCAATTTTTATTGTAAAAGTTTAAATGAATCCAATTTAGATTTTCAGAATGGACTTTATATGTTGATGAATCCCATTTTGGATTCTTATATAGTACACCCCCGATATAAGTTCTTTACCGTGAATGGTAACACTATTCATACCAGCATAACTATAGGTAGCGTCTACTAATAATTTAATAACAGTTCCTGTTGCATCTAAAAGTTGAACAAGGGTATGCCCACCTTCTGTTTTAAATTCAATTCTCGATTGGTTGTTAAAAGGATTTGGGTAAGCCACAATCATAGTATTTTTTTCAAAAACTGGATTGGCCATTTCTATTGCACATGCACTGGCATTAATTAAGTTTAATGTTGGAAACTGTTTCAACATAATTTGCATGTTGTCTGTTTCCTTCACACAGAACCAGTGCTTTAAGATAGAATTATAAATTGTTCTAAAATCATGTTGATAGGGTACATTATCACTTGTGGAAACGGTAGTTGGTAAGGTTGGATTTTCTCCAAAAACACCCCCTCTCACATTTTTTCCAAACAAAAACAATGGCGCAGCAGCACCATGATCCGTTCCGCCACTTGCATTGGACTTGATTCTTCTTCCAAACTCAGAATAGGTCATTCCAATAACCCTGTCTTCTATTTCTTGGTTTTTAATATCATTTTGAAAAGCACCAATTGCTTCAGAAACTGCGCCTAATAAATTTGCATGCGTACCTGTGGTTGTGTCAGTAGCAACAGCTTGACTTGCATGTGTGTCAAAACCTCCATAGTTCACCAAGTAGACTTTAGTTTTTAATCCACCTTTAACTAGTCTAGCAACAATTTTTAATTGATTAGCAAGACTTGTATTTGGATAAGTGGTTTGTTGTGTTACTGCATCAGAAGCTGCTTTTATTCGTGTTGCATATTTATTTGTTTGCTTTGAAATTCTTCTTATAAAACTTAACTCATAACCTGCATTGGTATTTGGAACGGCTTCTTCTGTTGAGTCAAATAAGTTATAAAATGAATTAGGATCAGAAATACTCATACCCATATTCACCATTGGACCTTGACAAGTCAATGAAGTAATTGAGCCAATTTGTATTGCCAATGGATCTGTGTCAACTTCATTTGGATAATTGTCAGGGTAGCCAGGATAATTTGTATCAAGAAATCTACCTGCCCAACCTGTATTCAAATATTCATTGCTATCTGAACCGCTCATCCATATATCTGTCGCTCTAAAGTGCGAAAAATTGGGTTGAGGATAGCCTACCGCTTGAACAATATCAAGTTGACCTTCATTAAATAATCTTTGCATCGCTGTCATGGAAGGATGTAAGCCCGTCGCATTGTTGCCTGCTAATGAAAGAATCTTTTTTTCTGGGATAGCAATATTGGTCCTTGCGTTGTAATAATCCCCGTATTGACTTATTGGCAATACTGTATTGAGTCCATCATTCCCTCCATTCAACTGAATGATCACTAGAACTCTATCATTAGTCACTTTGGCTAAAACTTCTGTTTCAACCATGCTATGGTTGTTTAGCACATGGATTGGGTTACCACTAATTACAGTAGGTGTAAGTACTGCAAGACTATTACGTAAAAAAGTGCTTCTTTTCATTTAACTTAATTGATAGTCAGGCAGGTTCATAATATATTTCATCAAATTCTTTAATCTACTATTCACTAAATTAAAATTGATTGTATTTTGAATAGATTGATAACTATTCCATGCATCAGTCCAATAATAATCTGAAGTTTGTCCACTCAATAAAATTTGTTTCTTTAAATTGTCTTTTGTAGATTGATCTATTTCAGTAGAAATAAATAGTTCAAAAAAATCTTGAATCAATTGATTTGGATCGGATGGATTACTTGAAATATTTTTAGCTAAAGAGATGGCATCTACAATAACCCTTCTTCCATTTCTCGTATAGCCAGTGTCAATCATCAAGTCGGTAAATTTATTTCTTTTTGGTAAAGTATCTGCATTGATCCATAGTTCATAAAATTCAGGAGATTGATAATAAGCAGGCCAGCCAGCGACATTAGGAGGATCGGCAAGATTTTGACCAAAGCTAGTCAGTTGCGCAACCATATTGTTAAAATGCAAGTAGGCATCTGCATAGTCAGAAATAGCATCAGGGAAAACTACATTTGTTTTACGTAATGTTCCAATAATATGATCTATTGGACTTTTGATTTGACAGCCAATATAGATTGGGTCATAAAAATGCGCACTATTAAAAAGTGCAGACAATACTGGCTTTATTTCAAAATTGCTATTTCTAAAAATAATTGATAATGGTGTGATGATATTTTTTTCAACTGTTTCATCTATATAATAGTAAACAAACCACCTGTATAATCTTCTACAGATATATTTTGCTGTATCTTCTTTTTCAAAAAGCATATCAATGAGTTCATCTGTTTCTGATGCACCATCCTGACCAGTTTTTCCAGTAATGACTTTATTATTATAATAGCTTGAAAATTGTTTATTCCCAGTGTCATGTCTTTTTTCGTCAAAATAGCTTGTATAACTCGCATTAATGCGCCATCCGGTTAAAACCCTTGCAGCAGCTTTTACATCAGATTCGCTGTATTGAATGACATTGTCTTTACCAACTGTAAATAATTCCTGTAATTCTCTCCCATAGTTTTCATCAGGCGCAGATGCTGTATTAAGGTATCCATTTAAATACCTTAACATGCCAGGATCGATTGTAACTGCTTTCACCATTGTCTTAAAATTACCTAAAGCATTTTTTCTTAATGTGTCATGGTGTTGATACAAATAATTGGCATTAGAGATGATATCCGCTTCTGTTCCAAAATGATTGCCCCAAAACAAGGTTAATTTTTCTCTAATACTTATGTCTTGGTGTATCATGACTCCGGTGAGCCATTTTTTATAATTATTCCTTCTTAAACTATTTATAGTGCCATTTCCAGTTGGATGATTGACCCATGTACTTCCTAGAGGTACAGCAGGATCTATGACTGTTGCCGTATTGTATTCATTTAAAGGAGGAGCGGGTATGGGGGTAGATGCATTTAGTAATTCATTTACCGAAGCACTTAGGCCTTTTTTTAAAAAGGATTGAATCTCGGATTGTTTTGCCCCAAATAATACTCTATTTAATAAATGAGTCGTTGTCTGCTTCGTCCAACTGCCTTTAAATGGTTCAAGGCCTAAATTACTAGAAAGGGGACTTTGGGGCATACATTTTATTTGTGACAATTTAGACAATGATTAAATTTAAAAGTTTAATTGCATAAGATTCCGTCTATCAACCTTTTTTTCATTTGCATTCAAAATGAAATTATCTTTAAAGCAATTCTAAAAAAGAACAATATGAGAATAATAAAATTAATATGTATTGCATTGTTAATGCCATATTTAGGCATTAGCCAGTTCATCGAGAAGGTAGTTACAAAAGCCGAAACCGAAAGAATTGAACGTGTTTTATCTTCCGATGCCATGGAAGGCCGAAGAACCTTTAGTTCAGGTATCGATAAAGCAGCAGCTTTTATTGCAAAAGAATTTGAGTCAGCCGGCCTTATATCAATGAAGGGCGATAATAATTATTTGCAAAGCTTTTCAATCATTAGACCAAAGTTCATTCGTTTAAATGCAAGTATCAATGGATCTGCGATTGATACCAAGCAAGTAATCGTTGTCACTATTGAGCCTGAATTAATAATTAATGAACAAGCAGGATACAATGTAACAAAAATTACTGCTACAGAAAACTTAAATCAAGCGGCTAGCAAACTAATGAATGCAAACCAAAAATCAATTGTATTGGTAGACGAAGCGCATGCTCAAAATTTCAGTAGATTGATGAGGTTTAAAAATAATTTATCGTCTACACAAAATACAGTGGTGTTTATTTTAACGAATCTTCAACCCAATAGTTTTACTATTCAAGCAAATCATCAGATAGAAAAAATGCCTTTGGCAAATGTGGTAGCAATGATTCCTGGAAAGACCTTGCCAAATGAATATGTAATTTTCTCTGGTCATTATGATCATTTAGGAATTAATACAAGAAATATGGTGAATGGAGATTCTATATATAATGGCGCAAATGATGATGCAGCAGGCACGACAGCAATGATTATGTTATCTAAGTATTATAAAGCATTAAATAATAATGCAAGAACTATTTTATTTGCAGCGTTTACTGCGGAAGAAGTAGGTGGATATGGTGCACAATATTTTTCGAAGCAATTAGACCCCGCTAAAGTTGTAGCAATGTTTAATATCGAAATGATTGGAACAGAAAGTAAATGGGGTAAAAATAGTGCCTATATCACTGGATTTGAAAAAACAAATATGGGTGCAATTTTACAAAAAAATTTAGAAGGATCTAGTTTTAAATTTTATCCTGATCCATATACAGAACAAAATTTATTTTACCGCTCAGACAATGCAACGCTTGCTAGACTTGGTGTAGCAGCACATACAATCTCTACTTCTAAAATGGACTCTGAGCCAAATTATCATAAAGCGTCAGATCAAATTGAAACATTAGATTTAGACAACATGAATGAAATCATTAAGGCAATTGCATTAAGTGCACAGTCAATTATTGCGGGAAAAGATACGCCAAGTAGAGTAGACACTACCCAATTAAAATAAAATCTTCATTGTAATAAATACAATAATCAAACATTTAGCTCTTAACTAATACTCATGAATCAATATTTAACGGTTCTATTATTGACTATTTGTTTTACCACTAGCGCTCAAGTAAAGACCTATTTTCCATCTGCAGAAAAATGGGAAACAAAAGCTCCAAGTAGTTTTCGTATTGATAGTAGTTTAATCCATCAAGCAATTGAATATGCGGTTGGGCACGAAACTAAATACCCTAAAAATCTACTGCTCTCACAAGCGATGCAGTTTGGGAAAGAGCCATTCTCTGACCCGGTTGGTCCAATGGCTAATCGCGGTCCAGCAGCGGGTGTGATTGTACACAAGGGGTATATCATTGCAGAATGGGGGAATCCAAATGCGGTAGAAATGGTCAATAGTGTTACCAAGAGTATGTTGTCAACAGTCGTAGGGTTAGCAGTAGACAAAGGATTAATCCGTTCGATAGAAGATAAAGTAAACCCCTATTTGCCACCGGTTGAATTGCTGAATGAATCCAATACAATTGACCAAAACCCCCTTGCTAAAACCTCTTTTATATATCCATTTGACACAGAGCATAATCGAAAAATCAACTGGGAACATTTATTAAGACAAACAAGTGATTGGGAAGGCATCTTATGGGGCAAGCCAGATTGGGCAGATCGTCCATCAGATAAACAAGACGAGTGGACAACAAGGAAACGATATGAACCAGGTATGGTATACAAATACAATGATACAAGGGTGAACGCTTTGGCCTTGGCAGCTACAACAGTCTGGAGAAAGCCTTTGCCCGAAGTATTAAGAGAGCAAGTGATGCAACCAATTGGCGCTAGTAATACTTGGGCATGGACTGGTTATAAAAATGCATGGATTGTGTTAGACGGCAAGATGATTCAATCTGTTAGTGGCGGCGGTCACTTTGGAGGAGGCTTATTTATCAATGCTTATGATATGGCTAGATTCGGATTGCTTACATTAAGAAAGGGCAATTGGAATGGGAAGCAAATTATTTCAGAAGCGTGGATAAAAAAATCTACTACACCTACTACAGTTCAAACAGGCTATGGCTTTATGAACTATTTCTTAAATACAGATCGTAAAATGTATCCCTCAGCTCCAGCTTCTGCTTTTACCCATATCGGTAATGGTACAAATGCGATTTATGTAGATCAAGAAAATGATTTGGTCATTGTGATTAAGTGGATGGATGATAAGTCAATCGATGGCTTTTTAAAATTAGTTTTAGCTGCATTGCCTAAATAATTTTGAAAGCGCTTTCACAAAAAAGGCGCCGAATTTTCGGCGCCTTTTTTTATTGCTGTAGTCTAAACTAGTAATTTTTAGCTTTTTGTAATTTGTGAAAGCTTGTATAAGAAACAATCAATAAACCAAAAAACACAATTGCCATAATTGTATTACCCAAAGGATCATTTATAGCAATATGCGCTACTGCTGCAGAGATATATAAAATCCCAAATCCTACATAGGCCCATTCTTTAATACGCGCAGGGACAGCTGGAACTATTAATAAAACGAGTCCAACTAGTTGTCCAATACTTATTTCAAGTCCAAGCCAACGTGGAATGCCAACATGTTTAGTGCCTTCGATGGCCATTTCGGAATTCATGAAAATCGCAGTAGAGGCAAAAAGGCAAATGATACTAGTGGTTACCCAATAAATTATTTTAGTTGTTTTCATATTGTCCAATGTTTTAATAGTGATAAATAAAATAGTTTAATTAAATTCACAAACAATTTACAAATTACAAACCATATTATAAAATTTCCTATCAATTCTATTTTTCAAACAAGACGCTTTATGAAAAAATTATTCTTTTTTACATTTTCACTTATTCTAGGTTACAACGCATCCATTGCCCAAACTTCAAAAGCAAACCCATCAATTGATTCCGAAAAAGAAGTGAAACAAGTTATTAATAATATGTTTCAGGCAATGAAACAAGCGGACACTGTTTTATTAAAATCCTGCTTTGCTGATAAAGTAATTTTTCAAACAATTATAAATAAGGCAGAAGGTGCTGTAGTTAGTAATCAAACTGTTAATGACTTTATTCAAAGCATTGGTAAGCAAACAGCAAATGCTTTAGATGAAAGAATTGAATTCGGTGCAATTCAAATTGAGCCTTTGATGGCCACAGTTTGGACGCCTTATAGTTTTTATTACAAAGGAAACTATTCTCACAAAGGTGTTAATAGCTTTCAGTTGGTAAAATTTAAAGAAGGCTGGAAGATCCAATACATCATTGATACAAGGTATAAGTAAAACTTATTTATTGCCCTTTAAATACTGCTGGAATTGTAGCGGCTGGTTTGTTGTAATCCATTCTACACCTTGTTGTTGCAGTATTTTTAAATCTGCAATTTCGTTCACCGTCCAAGAACCAGTTTTCAAACCAGCCTTTACTGCAGCAGGGGCAAGCATTTCATTTTTCTTAAAATTACTATAATGAAAATTGATGCCATCAAATTGATGCTGCATTACCTGATTGACATTTAAGTCTGCTTCAAGGTATAAGACAGTTGCAGCAGGTTGTTTTGTTTTAATCCAATCTAAGATATCAGCACTAAAGCTGATGTAAACTATCCTGTCTTCAATTTTTAATCTTTTTGCCAATTCTAAACTACTCATTGTTGCTAGTCGATCTTGACCTTTGTTATTGATTGCTGCTTTAATTTCACAAATCAATTTTGTATGAGCATTATTGAGTATTCCTTTTTCATAATAATTTTCTAGTAATGGCAAATCTTCGCCATTAGATAACTTGTTTCTATTTAAATAAGCATAAGTATTAGTTTGAATAGTGTCTCCGTAATAAGTCGGATCATGATTTACAACCAATATGCCATCCATCGTCATCCTTACATCAAATTCAGCACCATCACAATTTAATTCAATCGCTTTTTGTAGTGAAGCAATTGAGTTTTCAGGTAAATTAAATTCTTTCCAAGCGCCACGATGGGCAATGATTTTTGTTTTTTGTGCGAATGAAGAATTCATAAGAAAAATTAAAATAAGACTAGTGAATGTTTTTAACATAAATATGATTTGGCAAATTGATATATAGTAAAGTGCGTGCTATTTAAAACCCTAGCAAGTCTTTGTCATTAGTTTAAACATTAAGGTACTAAACAATTATTAATTAAACAGCGTTTGAAATAAGTTGATATTTCGTTAACTTTGCGGTCTCAAAATAATACGATGAATCCAGCCATTCAGCAGCTAAAAATAGCGATAGAACCAAGTAGAGCTAAGTTATTAGAACACCCGGTATATCATCAAATTCAAACTTTAACTGAATTGCAAAAATTTGCCCAAGTGCATGTATTTGCTGTTTGGGATTTTATGAGTTTATTAAAATCCTTACAACAAAAATTAACCTGTGTTCAAACGCCATGGGTCCCTGTTGGATCTGCAAATACAAGGTATTTGATCAATGAAATTGTGTTGGGTGAAGAATCAGATGTGGATGCCTTTGACAATCGTATTAGTCATTTTGAATTGTACCAACAAGCGATGCACCAAATGGGCGCTTCTACAGCTGCTATTGAAAACTTGATTCAGGGTATTCAATCTGGCAAATCCATTGAACAAGCTATTTCTGAAATAGATTGCGCCACCTCTATCAAAGACTTTTTAAACTATACCTTTAAAATTGTCAATCATGCGCCAGCACATGTGCAAGCTGCTGTCTTTACATTTGGTAGAGAAGACTTAATCCCAGACATGTTCACAAGATTATTGGAAAAGCTTGTTGCAGAAACCCCAGAAAAAGTATCCATTTTCAAATACTATATCGAAAGGCATATTGAAGTAGATGGCGGGCATCATAGTCATTTAGCATTGGAAATGGTATCTGAGCTATGTGGCGAAGATGCTGTAAAATGGAAAGAAGCAGAAACGGCCTCCATCGAGGCCTTGCAAATTCGTACGAAGTTGTGGGATGCGGTACTAGCTTAATTTTAAAATAGGCGAAATGCTTGCAATTTTAAATTGCTTCAAACTCTCCTTTTTCAGTATTTTTTCTAACTTTATCCGCTTCAAAATATTTTCCATTCATGGCGATATAAACACCATGTGGTAATATTTGTGTAAATGCCAAGGCACTTCCTAAATTAAATAGTCCATCAGAGCTACCAAATTTATAAGGAATCATTGCGCCAGTAAGAACGATTGTTTTATTGGGGCAAGTTTTTTGCAAATACAATGCAGTAATGGTCATGGTGTCCGTACCATGTGTTATCAATATTTTTTCTGCATTTGTTTTATTACAAGCTTCAGAAATCATAGCACGATCAGCATCTACAAAGTCTAAACTATCTTTCATCATTAATGAATTGATCGATAAGTTCAGTTTACTTCGGCCAAGATCTAGCATTTCATGAAGATGTGTGTCTTTAAAATAGAGACTACCATTTAATTCGTTGTATTCTTTATCAAAAGTGCCACCTGTAACAAATACCTGTATACTTACATCCATAAAAATTATTTTGGGTCCATCCACATTTCTTTTCTATCTAACCATTTGTTATCAGAAAAGGATTCTTTACTAGCCAAAGTTCGTGTATATTTTTTAATAGTTTCTGTTGAACTTGATTGATAAGCTACACCGCTAATAATATTCAAGGCTTTATTAAAATAGGTTTCATAAGGATTACCTAGGGTTCTATATGGTAATACATTATCAGCTAAAGTATAATTAGGTAAAAAACCGTTTACAGTGCCATAATTGGATTCTCCAATGGCGTTATTTGTTAAGAAAGTAATTGGTTGCAAACCAAAGTCCCATCTTTTACTTGGATCGGTCAGTGTAAAGGAGCCCACATTTTTCCCGTAAGTATGTTCTCCTATAAGAATCACATCCATAAATGGTTTAAGATTATTAATTACTAGTTCACTTGCAGATGCAGTATTGCCAGCAATAAGTACAAAAACTCGATTCAATGTTCCTAAATTATTTGGCTCTGCTTTAAACAAAGTTTCAAAAGCACTCGCGCCTGAAGTCCTTTCTAGGTAAGCGGTATAGGTGCTATTGTAAACTTTTTTATTCATTAGTTTGCCCACTTTTGCTGCCGCGTCTTTAACAGTCAAGTTGGTAATTAAATCAGATGAAACAACATAGCCTCCACCATTATATCTAAAATCTAATACCAATTCATTAACCCCTGCTGCTTTAAAGCGACCAAAAATTGCTCTTAAACTATCGTCATAGCTTGTTAAAAATTGACTGTAAGCCAAATAGCCAACTTTTTTACCTGACCAAGCAATGATCGTATCCGCTAAGATCGGATTGGTTTGAAGTTCCACTTTTGTAACTGTTACATTTCTGCCGTTACTTACAAATGCGCCATTGGAAAAATCACCAAGACCAAGCTTTAAGGTTTGATTAGATAAGATGGTTGTATAATTAGAATTTGTTATTGTTTGATCATCTACCTTTAAGATAATATCACCTCTTTTTAATCCTGCTTTATCTGCTGGACTGCCTTTTAACACATAAGCTAATACGAATGCTAGTGTTGTTTTTGTATCATCGGTATAAAATGCATTGTTTTTGATTCCTAAAACGGTACTCACCCCATTCAATTGATTTTGCAGGTTTGTATAACTTTCGTCAATCCAAGAGAAACGATCTGTTTTACCGTAATCATTTAAAAGCGTATAAAAATAATCTGTTGGTTTAGCGCTTGTATTTGAACTTGCCAAAGTTGGCATTTTTGTATTCCATAAATAATAATAATTCATTGCTTCATGTATCCAAGTATTTGCTGCAACATTTGGATTTGTTGTTGTCGTTGGAGTCGTAGGCTTAGGTGCCGGATCGACAGTGTCTTTTTTACATGCAATAAAAATTACCCCAATCAATAAAAATAAGAATAGCTTTTTCATAATGTTAAATGATTCAACGTAAATTTAATCAAACAAATGTTAATAGGAATAAAAAATATACCCTACTAATTTGATAGACAAATAAAATTGTCTAATTTTAGGCCCCAATAAGGAATCATAAACTAAAACAAAGTCGCCGATCCCTAAAAACTCAATTTAATCTACCTATGATACGAAATTTATTAAGCGCATCCCTTTTGACATTGATTACTTTAACAAGTATGGGTCAATCAAATACAATTTTGACTGAAACAAATGCATGGCACGCGACAAGAATAGACGCATTAAAACAACCCAATGGCTGGTTAAATTTGGAGGGTTTATTTTGGTTTAAAACTGGCGTAAATCGTTTTGGATCAAATATTAAAAACGACCTAGTATATGCTAATCCTGCTTTTCCGGCTTATCTTGGAGATTTTATTTTTGAGGATGGTAAAGTATTTTGGAAAGATGCAAAAGCAGAAAAGGTTACTATAAAAAACAATGCAGGCGCGCTTATTCAAAATACGAGTTCGCTTAATCTATTAACCGAAAAGGAAGGAGAGTACACTTGTCAATGGAAGGATTTTGTGTGGATTGTGATTAAAAGAGAAGACAAAATTGGAGTTCGTTTCAGAAACCTTAAATCAAAGACCTTATTAGGATTTAAAGGGATTGAAAGATTTCCGGTAGATGCTAAATGGCGCGTTAAAGCTAAAGTGATTCCTCAGGATCAAAATCCATTGATGATCATGAATGTATTAGGACAGAATACAGCGCAAAAGCATGGAGGACAGCTTGTTTTTGAACTAGAGGGTAAAACTTATAAATTAGATGCAATAGATGAAGGTGGAGTAAGGTTATTTATAACTTTTGCAGACGCCACATCAGGTAAAACAACCTATGGTTCTGGTAGATTTGTCGAATTAGATAAACCGGATGCCAATGGGGAAACTTATATAGATTTCAACAGAGCCTATAATCCACCATGTGCCTTTACTGAATTCGCTACTTGCCCTTTACCGCCAGCTCAAAATAGGCTTACAATCGCAATTCCTGCTGGAGAAAAAAAATATGGACATCATTAAGGTCTCCATTAACTTTGGCGTCAAATGCAACAATTGACGCCATCCAATCCTCCTATAATTGCCGTTATCGGTTTAGGCTATGTGGGCTTACCATTGACTTTGGCATTTTCTAAACAATACCATGTTATTGGGTATGATTTAGATGCTACTAGGGTAGATGCGCTTAATAAAGGAAATGATATAACGCTTCAAGCTACGGAGGAAGCGTTGAAGTCAAATCCTCAATTAGTTTTTACTACTGCCTTATCAGAAATCTCGAAAGCTACAATCTATATTGTCACTGTTCCTACTCCAGTAAATTCAGATAAGACGCCCGATCTAAAGCCATTATTACATGCAAGTACTCAGATTGCAACCCAATTAAAAAAGGGTGACATTGTAATTTATGAAAGTACCGTTTACCCTGGTTGTACAGAAGAAGATTGCGTTCCGGTACTTGAAAAAACATCGGGTTTAAAATACAACCATGATTTTTATTGCGGCTATTCTCCAGAAAGAATTAATCCAGGAGATAAAGTCAATACATTAACAAAGATCAAAAAAATTACTGCTGGTTCAACTCCTGATATTGCAACCTATATAGATAAGCTATATGCAAGTATCATCACAGCAGGTACTTATCTTGCACCATCCATTAAGGTTGCTGAAGCGGCAAAGTCAATTGAGAATGCACAAAGAGATATCAATATTTCTTTTGTGAATGAATTGGCATTGATTTTTGATCGTATGGGTATTGACACGCATGAGGTGCTAGCTGCAGCAAGTACGAAATGGAATTTTCTCCCTTTTAAGCCAGGATTAGTGGGCGGACATTGTATTGGCGTAGATCCTTTTTATTTGGCGCATAAGTCAAAAACATTGGGCTATCATCCTCAAGTGATTTTGTCTGGCCGTAATGTAAATGATCAGATGAGTTTGTTTGTGAGTGATAAATTAATTCGATTATTGGAAGAGAGGGGCAAGTCTATTGAAAATGCGCATGTTTTAGTGCTAGGTGTCACGTTTAAAGAAAACTGTCCAGATATTAGAAACTCTAAAGTTTTTGAAATTATACATTACCTGCAAAATAAAGGTGCAGTGGTAGATGCATTTGATCCATTTGCAAATGCTGCAGAGGTATTGCAAAAACAACAAGTACAATTGGTAACTGCTCTAAATCAATACGATGCAATTTTATTAGCAGTTGCGCATGATTTTTTTAAGGCATTAGATTTTAATGTTTTGAAAAAAGAGACAAGCTCCGTCTTATATGACACGAAGGCTTTTTTAGATAGATCCGTCGTGACAGCTAGATTATAAAAAAATAATTTTACTTTTGATCGCTTAAAACGACAAGTGTAAATTTGGAAAAACATTTATTCATCACTACATAATTTATTTAAATGATAGAGTCAAAAAGATTCGGTTCAAAAAAAGCTTTAATTGATATCGACGAAACAATTTGTTTTTACTCAGATAAAAGGGTGTATGAATTGGCCGAGCCTAATTTTGAAAACATTGCCAAGATCAATAAACTATACGATGAAGGCTGGCATATCACTTACTGGACAGGAAGAGGCGAAAGTTCTAAAAGAGATTTAAGGCCATTAACTTTAGAGCAGTTGACAAAATGGGGTTGTAAATTCAATGACTTGATTACAGGCTATTGCCCTAATGGCGGCGCAGTAAAGCCAAACTTTGATTTAGTGATTGATGATAAAGCAAAACGTATCGAAGAATTATAGATTTATCCAGGTTTATCCTAATAAAATTGAGTGCTAAATTTATTTATAATTTTTTTAAAGGGCCAATGCGGCCCTTTTATTTTTTTTAGCAAATGGTAGATAGAATAACCAAAAATGAGAGATTTCTGCTAGTTCAAATGTAATTAGATAAAATGGCCATTCACCAATGATAAGCGGATTTTCTGCAGTTGGACGTGCTCTTAAAAACATATAATTAGTACCTATTGCATAATTCATCATGCCAACAGAAAGCACCACGAATTGAGAGTAGCCAAAAATTCTTAACCAAGATTTTGGTCTTGGCACAAAACCATTGTGTTTGACCATATACAATACCACTAGCAATAATCCCCCGTGTCCAATAAAAAAGCTATAAAAATTATAACCAATTACGCCGGTGTTGAATTCTGGCGTAAGTAAAGCATGTATACCTCCCAATAATCCCCAATAGTAAACAAACTCGCCAAGTAATTGATTTTTATTGAAAAGATAAATGATGCAAAGGATATTACTGATACTACATAAGTGAGCCGGAATGTTTTGTTGAATATTCCATATCCCGTTGTAGTAATTATAGCTTTGTTCAATTAAAAAATTAGCTATCAAAACAATCGCAATAAATAAATCATATTGCTTGATTTTTATTTTGCTGATATATTTTGGTAATTGAATTAAAATAAAAATAATAGCACTAATCAATAAAATACTTTGCCACCAGAGCGGAGAAAAAGTAGCAAGTGTTATTGATTTTTCGAATTGCATTGTATCGGGATTGTTTATGCTGTAGTGATGGGCACAATTTAATTCTTTCTGCCTATATTCTAGCTACTTGCTTACTAAACAATCAAATTAGACCATATAACAAGGGGCTGAAAACCTTAAATAAACTACCCTTCTGTGTAAATAAGATAGGATCTAGATTTATTCTACCAGATCTGTAGTTTTTTTAATGATGCAAAACAAATACCAAGTACAATCCGCCCTCAAAGAAGTATATATATGTGATCAACAAGCTATCTATGCGATGGGTTGTAGTCAGTTAGTTAATGCACATCCTATGTGCAATGGTTTTCAGGTAGTATCTTCTTTTGAGGATATGACACAAATCGATTTATCTCAAAACAAGGGGTTATTAATCATTGACTGCGGAATGTTTGACTTGTCTTTGTTAGAACTAAGACAAAAGATTAAAATGCTTCAATTAAGTTGTCCATTGATTATTCTATTAAACGAGGAGACAACCGATTACACACTATATCAATTGTTAGACTTAGAATTTGAAGTGATTGTGTCAAGAAACATGTCTTCTGCTGAATGGAATAAGGCGGTTGAAATGGCTTGCCAGCGTAAGGTCTATTTTTGCAATCATACTGCTGAACGTGTTTTTGCATTAACCCAAGGTATGAATCAAATAAACTTGATTGAAAAAGTTCAGTCACTATCACTTTATGATAAATTCATATTGATTCGAATTTGCGAAGAAGCCTCCAGTAAGCAAATTGCTGCAGAACTAGGCCATAGTAAAAGAACCATCGAGGGGCATAGAACTAGACTTATGCAATTATTTGCAGTAAAAAATGTAGCCGGATTGGTCAAGATCACGCTCGTGACAAAATTGTACGAACATTATCTATCTAATCCAGGATGGTACGCAAGCTTTTTATTAGCTAAAACATCTTCCTTATAATAGTGAATGGTTTTGAATTGACCATTTATAAAACCATAAGCCTGGTCCGTGAAATTTTTACTCTCTGCAAACCTACTTTGACCACCTGTAATGATCGTTTTAGCTTTTAGTTTTTTACCAAATTCAACAGCGGCAACAAAACTATTACCAGTATAGCCATAGCGTTTCACTGTATTTGGATAACGTCTGCTTTCAAAAGAAGGTAAGGCACCCCATTTTGAAGAAGCTTGATTCACTGCTAAACTAAATTCCGTATCCTCGAAATTTTTGCCTGGACCAACTCGTTGAAAACGATTGATCGAACCCCATTTGATTTCCCAGTTACCATACCATTTTTCAAATTGGTCTAAAGTGGCTTCTAATAATTTTACCTTGGTTCCAAAAGGTACTTCTAGGTCCATGCGATTGTATTTCACAATAATCTGTGTAGCCGCTTCCTCTGTATTTGCAGGTGGAATTTCTGCACTCCATTTTGTAGCCCATTCAATTGCAATACTCGTAGCAATTGAGTTACTGTCTGCATATCGATCCCAATTGGCTAAATAGTCAATGGCCTTTCTTGTTCTTGGAGCAAGGGTTACTTTTTTAGCATCTTCAATAAAACGAGGCAGTAAAATATCAAAAGCGCTTAATTTTTTATTATACCCAAGGGCAATCAGTTCATCCAAATTGATTTTGTCTATTTTAGACAACAATGCAACTGCAGTAATACCTCTTCCGTTTTCTCCATCAGGTGCCATATAAGCCGGATAATTAGCAGCTTTTGGACTTTGATCTCCAGCAACAGTAAATGGTGTCGCATTGCAATTTTGTAACCAGCCATTAGTTGGGTTGATGCTTTGTACAATTTCATTTAAACTATGCATGCCCATCCAATCAGTCGCCTTGGTACTTCCATCTACTGGTCTTGTGTAATCGAATTTAGGATCACGCTTTGGCATAAAATTACCATGCCAATAAGCAATATTGCCAGCGTTATCTGCATAGACTGTATTATTACTATTATTTGCTAAGAGCTCCATTGCTTTTGTATAATCTGCTAAGCTCTTAGATTTTGTTCTTGACCAACATTCCATTAAAGCGTCAAGGGAACGATTGTTTTCTTGTAGGCTTAGCCATTTACCTTTTTGCATCCCCATCACTGGACCATGTCCTGTGAAGTAAGTATCAAATGATTTATTTTTTAGCACACCATGCTCTACATATTTGATATCAATTTTGCGCGCGCCAATTTTTTTGTTTTCTTTTTCGTAGGTATAAAACAATTCATTATTAATTTTTTTTATTTGCTCTTCATATACATCCGCCACATCTGCATAGCTGCTTGTATGCATCCATCCGCAATTTTCATTAAATCCTTGGTAGATAAAAAACTGCCCCCAGGTGACCGCTCCATATGCGTTTAAACCTTCTTCACTCACCATATGCATTTCTGATCTAAAATAAAAGGGCACATGTGGATTGATATATAACATAGCGTTTCCACTCTTGCTATGCTTTGGGGCAATTGCAAAACCGTTTGAACCTTTTAAGGTTTTATCTTCCATGTCATAATTAGGCTGCTCAAAAATGGGGTAAGGTTCTTTTAAATTTTGGTTTGTAATTGCTGCAGTTGTGTTAGAGAATAATGCTTGGCCATAAAATGCTTCAACATGTTTTTCAGTAATACCTGCCGATCTTGTTGGTGAAACACTGCCATCGGTCCACATCAAATGGTACCATGGCTTGAATTTTTTAAGGACAACTGGTTTTACTTCTGGATGTTTGTATAAATAATAGTTTATACCATCTGCATGTGCAATCAACAATTGCTTAAACCACAAAGGGCTTCTTTCATAGTCTTTTACTGCATCGACACTATCTTGAATCAATTGCATCATCAGGTCCTCATAAATAACTTTAGGCCCTTCCATTTCGGCACGTCGTCCTAACATTTCTAAAAAATTCTTTTCTATCTGCGGAAAGTTCTCTTCGCATTGTGCGTACATCAAACCAAACACTGCGTTTGCATCGGTCTTCCCATAGACATGTGGAATATCCCATTCGTCTCGAATAATTGTCGTTTGCTTGGCATGCTGATTCCATCTAGCCAGTTCGGCATTCGTTGGTTTTTGTGCAAACAAAACAACACTTGTACACAACCATAAAAATAAAAAAGTAATTTTTTTCATAACCTAATTTAAGACAGGCTCCCGATTATTGTATACAATCTCTTGAAATAAACTTTCGGGTGTATTGTCGGTTTAATTTATAATCCCCAGGTCTTAATTCGCTCTAAGTTAATGCGCGCACATTCCAAAGGAGTAATGCCTTGATAAGATTCTTGTTCAATAATAAAATGATGTGTGCCTCCAATTGCTTTCGCAAGCAAGCTGACTGCTTTTGGATCTACAAGTCCATTTCCTAAAATGGTACTATCATGTCCGTCATTCATTTCTCCAATAGGCACTTTGATTTCATCTTTTACATGAACAGATGCAAACCTGCCCGGATATTTTTTAATCCAATCCATGCCTCTTGCACCAATGCCGAACATATTTCCAAAATCCAACTGATGGATCACTAAATCAGGATCTGTTTCTTTTAAGATGATATCATAAATCAGTTGGCCATTTACTTTTTCAACAAATTCAAAATTGTGGTTATGGTAGCCAAAGCGCATGCCTGACTCCTGACACAACTCTCCCGACAAATTAAATATTTCTAATTGATGCATCAATGCATCATAAGAGGTTCTCACTTTTTCATCCATCCAAGGACTAATTACATAATCTTGACCTAGGGTAACCGCATCGTCGATGGTGTATTTCCAAGCATCGGTAAATTCCTTTTTTGTTTTATCCCAGTGCGATGCATTCATTACGGTGTGCCCGCTCGGCATTTGCATCCCGAGGTCTGTTAAAATCTTTTTAAATTCAATTGCAGTATATCCATAAAATTTTCTATTAGCATAATTGGCATGCTCTACATATTGGTAGCCCATTTTAGATAAGGCTTTCAAAGTGCTTAATGGATCTTTAAACATGGTATCACGCACAGTATATAACTGAATACCGACTTTTATTTTTGAGTCTGCTAATACATTTTTATACCACAACGATTTTGGAGCAAGACTAATACCTAATAAGGCTAAACTACTGTTTTGTATAAATTTTCTTCTTGAGTTTTGCATAGTGCTTAATTGAATACTTAAACTTACAAAATTTCGCGCGGATGCGCGCGAAAAAACAACAGAGGCGGACCATTGGTCCGCCTCTGTTTACTTGATAACTTAAATTCCAATAAAACTAAAAATTCGGCTTTATTAAAATTCAATTTCGTTTATTAAGGCCCTAATTTAAAGCCCTAATAAAGGCTTATTCAGCAACTTTGGTATTTTTAACTGGCTTTTTATCTAAATATTCCTTGCGGTCTACTTTTGAATTACCTGTTACCATTTCATCTAAATTATCGCCCTTGTATAAACGACCATTTTTCATGATGTATTGAATGCTATTGGTGTTCTTAATATCTTCCAATGGATTCTTATTTAAAATAATTAAGTCAGCTAATTTGCCTACGCTAATACTTCCAAGGTCTTTGTCTAATCCAAGGCTTTCGGCACCTAAAATAGTAGCTGTTTTTAATGCATCTAAATTACGCATACCGCCAGACTGCATCGACCAAAGTTCCCAATGGTAACCCAGGCCTTGTAATTGACCATGACTTCCAATACCAGCAAGACCGCCGGCTTCAACGATTTGCTTCATGCTCTTTGCGTGCTTTTGAAACACATGTTCTTCTGGAAGGAACCAAGTTGCACGACGTCTAGACTTACTTGCCAATTCCTCGTAAGGGGTATAGTACTGCATCTTCTCATCGCCATATACATTTTCTGTTTCGTAATAATAGTTCTCTGCCCAAGGTCCACCATAAGAAACCAATAAAGTTGGTGTTACTGCCATCTTAGAACTTGCAATTGTTTTCACTACGTCATTGTATAAAGGATAAATTGGTAAAGAGTGTTCATGACCAGGGTACCCATCTATTAAATTAGTCATGTTCAATTTAAAGTCCAATCCACCTTCTGTTGTAGGCATTAATTTTTGATTCTTAGCTGCTTGAATCACCCATTGTCTATGTTTACGATTACCTACTAAATACATTTTAATATACTTTGTATTAAAGTATTTACTGTATTGAGCTAATACAGATTCAGCTTGTGCAGAATCTTTTAAATTATAGGACCAGTAGCCAACCCCAGGACCAGTTGAATAAACCCTTGGCCCTACCATTTTACCTGCATCTACTAAGTCACTATACGTTAGAACGTCTGTGGTAGCAGTTTGTGGGTCACGAGTCGTAGTTACACCATAAGCTAAATTAGCCGCATAAATCCATGCTTGATTTTTATGGATTCCCCAGCTTGGCCACATATGAGAGTGTGTATCCACAAATCCTGGTACGACAGTTTTGCCAGCAAGGTTCACTCGTTTAGCACCAACTGGTACTTTTAAAGAACCTGATTTTCCAACCGCTTGAATTCTATTTTTTACAACTAAGATATCACCTTTATTAATGACTTGATCGCCATTCATAGTGATGATGCGCGCGTTCGTTAACAAAACAGTGGTGCTAGGCATATCATTTTCATAATAGACTTTCACCCAATTTTCAGTCGCTTTATACCTAGGTGTATCTTTTTTATCTTCTTTCTTAACAATATTAGTACTGTCTTTTTTAGTGGTATCTTTTTTAACGGATGCTTCTAATTTTTTTGCAGTAGCCAAGCTATCATCAAATGCATAAGCTGCATCCACATTATAAGTGAAATGCGCTGCGCCTAAACTCCAATGAATTGTTTTTCCATCTGCTTGCCAGCTTGGAAATTCGCCACCAATTTCAGTTAATAGTCTACTAGGAAATGCAGCGTTCTTTGCGTCAGCTACTGAAATCGAAACTGATTTACCTGACTGCGGTATCGTTACATAATAAATATTGTTATTTACTTTGGCAATCGCAGCGCTACCTTTTGGTGACAACAAAATTGTATTGGCACTTGATGGCGGATTGTTTTCTTTCGCAGCAGCATCGTCTTCTTCCATAATTTCTGGAATAATACAAGGGTCTGCAACTGGTTTGCCGCGGTGTTCTGGAATACTTCCAAAAGTGGTGATACCAGAAATTTTTGCAATTTCTTTTTCATCACCGCCATCCCACTGAATAGAAATCAACCTGCCACGATTGTTTAAATAAATGCGACCATCGTTTAAAGCAAAGTGTGGATTGTATCTGCCATTTGCTTTATCAATCATTGTTTCATTGCCAGTAGTTAAATCTATCCACGCTAACTCATCTTCTGAATCATCATAAGTAGGTTCAATAGCGTCTTTAAATTTTTGTGCATTGGTTTTATTAAAAACTAATTTTTTTCCAGATGGATCAATTGCCACACTTTGGTATAAGGCGTTTTCCTTTGTGATAATTTTTTCGTTCGAACTAGTTAGGTCCACAAAACGAATACTACCACCCCCTGCATTCCATGTGGTAAAAAAAATACCATTGCCTTCAATATTCCAAACTGGTTGTGCTTCGGTGAAATCATTTTTAGTTAAACGCTTTGGTGTACCATTTGGATAATCCATTAAATATAAGCGATTCAATACTGTAAATGCTAATTGCTTGCCATTTGGCGATGGAACTGCATCTCTAATCTGAGTAGCCATTGTTGCAACTGTATCTTTGATAGGATACTTGAATAATACTTCTGGTCCCATTTCAATTTTAGCATCCACTGTATAATCAATCTCTGTTTGAGTTGCAGTTTCAATATTAATCTTATTAATTTTTCCACCATAAGATGCGAGTAAATATTTACTATCTGGCGTAAAACTCATTGCAGGTAAAACACCTAACACTGCAATTGATTCTTGATCGTCTCTTTGCACAGGATAAGCCAACCAGCTTTCTTCGCCTGTTGCTAAATTTCTTTTTACCAATCCAGTTTTATCTTCAAATCTTGAACCATACACCATCCACTTGCCATCTTTTGATAAGACAGGAGTAAATGCAGATCCATATCTAGAAGCAATTGTGCGACTAGTTCCTTTTTCTCTATCATATACGCCGATACTATATTGAGGCAACATTGCGTTGTAGTTCCAAGCACCATTGCGTGCACTATAATAAATATAACGACCATCTGCGCTTACTGCTGGATCAATCGTTTTTAAAGTGGCAGGGGCATCAATCAAACTAGTTCCCGCACCACCGTTTTTATGCATCAAATATAATTTTGTGTTACGACGTCCCTTGGTGTAGACGATATAATTTCCATCAGGCGTATACACTGCGCCAGGAAAATTATTGTTTTGCTCTTCTGTTAAAGCAAGGGTATCTTTTTTCTCTAAATCGATGTACCATAAATTTTCTGCACCAGAACGGTCAGAGATAAAAAGAATTCTTTTACCATCTGGGCTATAACTTGGATGGTTGTCATAGGCCATGCCTTTTGTAATGGCAGTCGCCTTTCCGCCTTCCATCGGGATACTATAGATATCTCCCATTAGATCAAATAAAATCGTCTTTCCATCTGGGCTCACCGCCAAAGAAGTCCAAGTGCCTTCGTTGGTGGTAAAGTCGATAGACCTTGTAGCTTTAAGGGGCAATCCCTTAAATTGACTAAAGCTAAGGCTATCCTTTTTAGGACTTTTATTGTCTTGAGCTTGCGCATTGATTAAACCAAGGCCCAAAATGAGGGTCAAAGCATATATTCTCATGATAATTATTTTTTGAAAGTTACGTTAATACCATATCTCATTGAAAAAAATGACCCAAATGAGGATCGCCGTTCATCAAATTTTTCACTCATTTTAACATAAAACGAAGCTATAACGGGCTTTCTGTGACTTATGTTTACGAACTCAATCGTATATTTACACTATGAATAAACAAAAACTAGCTCAATTTTTTATCATAAATACTTTATTATTAATAAGTTATGTTGGTTTAGCTCAGAATATGACCATTCAAGGATCGTTAAAAGATAGTATTGCTAATCGTGCTTTGAATTCGGCAACTGTTTCACTTGTTTATGCAATAGACTCCTCTTTGGTTAGTTTTTCGAGAACCAATGAGTCAGGAGTCTTTAGTTTTAAAAATGTGGTACCTGGTGCCTACTTGATCTCCATTTCTTATGTTGGCTACCAACCTAAATGGGTTCCTGTCGTAAATGCTTCAGATAAGACGGTAGAAATGGGGACTATTTACATGAATGATGTCAATAATATGTCTACCGTTACGGTAACTGCTCGTAGACCGCCAGTAGTTATTAATGGAGATTCGGTTGAATTCAATTCTGAAAATTTTAAAACAGCACCGAATGCGGTGGTGGAAGATTTATTGAAAAAAATGCCAGGAATAGAAGTAGATAAATCTGGTGGCATTACAGTGAATGGTAAAACGGTCACAAAAGTTTTTGTGAATGGAAAAGAGTTTTTCACTGGAGATCCGAAAATGGCGACCAAGAATTTACCTGCTGATGCAGTAGATAAAATTCAAGTGTATGATCGCAAATCAGATCAAGCAATGTTTACTGGTATAGATGATGGTTCAGAAGAAACAGCCATCAATTTAAAATTAAAAAAAGATCGTAACAGATCTACTTTTGGAAAATTAAGCGGAGGAGCCGGTACGCCATCTGTATTTGATACACAAGGCAATATCAATGTTATTAATAATGACGAACAGTTTTCGGCAATAGGGGGAGCGAACAATACCAATCGCCAGAATTTTTCTACAAGAAATATTGTGAATTTTTCAGGCGGAGGTGGACGTAGACCTGGTGCAGGAGCTGGTGTCACAATCAATATTGGAGGTGGTGGCTCAGGAGAGACGGATGCGAATGCGCAAGGCATTTCTGAAACCTATTCTATCGGTGGAAATTATTCCAATTTATTTAATAGTAAGAAAATAGAATTCAATGCGAATACGGCTATTAATGATGTGGAGCGCAATAATAATAGTGTATCGTTTACGCAGAATTTAACACCGAATAATCAATTTAACAGAAAATCAAATTCAAATTCTGTTAATAGAAACCAACAACAAAGTTTCGGTAGTACAATTGATCATAAAGTAACAGAAACATTTTCATATAGATTTACGCCAAGTTTAAGTTGGCAACAAACAAGTTCATCAAGCGAAGACACTACCTTAACCAGATTGGGATTGGATCCAAATGGTGCAATTACGAATCGTAATACAACAGCAGCAACTAGTATTTCTGATGCGGTGAATGCTTCTAGTAATTTATTATTAAGAAAAAAATTCGCCAAAAAAGGAAGAACAATATCCTCTACGATTACGCAAAGTTATAACCAGTCAAACTCGACAGGTAGTCAATATACAAGTCAGTTTTTTTATGCAGGAGGTAATTTAACTTCAGACTCAATATTAGACCAACAAAATATTCGCAAGGGAAATACAACGACTTATTCTGCCAATGTGATTTATACCGAACCAATTAGTAAAAGGTCTTTATTAGAGTTCAATAGCTATTTAAGTAAGTCTATTGGCTCGTCAAGTAGAAAAGTGTTTGATCAAAATGAGATAACAGATTCATATGACTTATTGAACAAGCGCTTAACAAACGAATTCAATAGCGAGTATACTTATTCTGGTGGTGGAATGAGTTTTAGATCTAATCAAAAGAAATTTAATTTTGCGACGGGTGTGTCATTACAAAATGCGGTATTAAATGGAGAGAATATCAGCGCAAACACAAAATTAAGCCAAAGCTTCCAAGACATCTTACCTAATGCAAACTTTAGGTACAATTTTTCTCAAACGAAAAACTTAAATATTGATTACCGAACTTCAACTAATCAACCTTCTATTACACAGTTACAGCCTGTTTTAGATCAAAGCAATATCAATAGACAAGTCATTGGTAACCCAGATTTAAAAAGAAGCTATGTACATAATTTAAATATTCGTTTTTTCTCTTCTAAAATATTAGCAGGTAAAAATTTCTTCTCAACACTTAATGCATCTACTACTAATAATTCTATTGTGAATTATGATAGTGTTTTGCCGAACAGAACAATCCTTACTAAGCCAGTGAATGTGAATGGCGCTTATAGGCTCAATGGATCTGTGAACTATGGTTTTGGTATTAAAAAAATTAACTCTAGGTTAAACTTTGGATTAAGTGCCGGTTTAAATAATAATATCTCCTTTGCGAACGGCTTATTGAATACAATTGTAACAAAATCTACTGGTCCGAGTATGACGTATAGTTATATTTTAGACGATGTAATAGATATTAATTTAACAGCTCGCTATTCCTATAGCAAAACAAATAACGAAGTAAACCCATCTCTAAATACCAATTTCCTTACAAAAGTATTTGGCGCAGACATGACCAATTATTTACCATTTAATATAGTATTAAATCAATCTTTCAATTACGCAATCAACAGTGGGCGTGCAGAAGGATTTAATACAGCAGTGCCAATATGGAATGCTAGTTTTTCTAAATTCTTTATGAAAAACAAAAGAGCAGAATTAAAAATGAGTGCTTTTGACTTATTGAATAAAAATATTGGTATCAGCCGAAATGTATCACAGAATCAGATTGTGGACAGGTCTTATAATGTGATTAGTCAATACTTCTTATTGAGCTTTACCTATAGTTTACAAAAGTCTGGCCTAGGCGGTGGAGGCCGAAGATCTGGTGCAGTAATGATTAGAATGTAGATACATTTTAATCAAATTAATTCAAACAAGAAATGATAAACAATAGACTTAAAAAAAATATAAAATAGCATTTATGAAAAAAATACAATTGGCATTCGCCCTTTTAGTTGTTTTGACAACAACTGCAAGTGCACAAATGAAAGAAGGTAAGATTAGTTATGAGCGTAAAGTGAATATGCATCGTAATATTCCTGATCCTCAAATGAAATCGATGATACCTGAGTTTAGAACAGATAATTTTGAATTGATTTTTAATGAATCAGCAAGTTTATTCAGATCTGTGGTGGATGATGAAGCGCCGGATCCATTTGCAAACGCAGGTGGTGGCGGTGGCGGTATGCGCATGAACTTTAGAATGCCAACAACTACAACTTATACAGATATCGCAAAACAAACACAATACGAAGAGCGCGCTTTTTTTGAAAAAGAGTTCTTGATTGTAGATTCTTTAAAACAATATAAGTGGAAATTGTCAGAAGAGACAAAGACGATCGCGAAGCAATTATGTAAAAAAGCAACTACAATGGTAACGGCGCCTCAAATGCGTGTTCGTATTAGTAGAGGCGGCGAAAACAACAATGATTCAACTGCGAATGCGCCTAAGCCACCAAAAGAAACTGAATTAGTAGTGTGGTATGCAGAGAATATTCCAGTATCAGTAGGTCCAGATAATTACAGTGGATTACCTGGTGTGATTATGGAAATGGATTTAGACAATGGGGCTACTGTTACAACAGCAGTGGAGGTAAGTGCTAAATATCCTAAAAAGGAATTAGTACAACCTACAAAAGGAGAGAAAATGACTAGGGCGCAATTTCAAGAAAAAATGCAAAAATTAATGCAAGATATGCAACGTGGTGGCGGCATTAGAATGGGTGGGGCTTCGTTCAGAATTGGCGGGGGTAATTAATATTCCATTTCCAGCCAATAGCAATCGTCCTGTTATCTCCTAAATAATAGGCATAGGCATTATTGCCCTTTACGCTAAAATTTCTTGTAGCCATGGTAGCATAAAACTTGTCTGTTAGGTTAAAGCATTGAAACCAGAATTCGTTTTTCTTGCTTGTATAGTTCACCCTTAGATTCAACACATCAAATCCTGTGTAGCTAGTAGCATTAATCTCGTCCATATAATAACCAGATTGATGTTGCCATTCAATTGAAGAGGTTAATTTTTTATTCCACTGACTTAATACAGTCAGGTTACTAAAAAAACGAGGGGCTGCAACCATTTCTTTGTTGCTAATATCTGTACCTTTTAAAATGGTATTTATATAAATATGCTTTGCATTGCTTCCGTTAAAATTGATTTGTACTAAAGGGTCAATTTTATATTTTATTTGGTACTCAATGCCATAATGTTTTGTTTGACCTGTATTTTGGTTTAGGTTGACGCCATCTGGCTGTCTCACAGAAATAATTTCATTACGACCATTTAATTGGTAAAGCGACCATTCGATAGATCCATTTGGAATTGCAATCCAATTGCCAATTTCAATATTTGAAAAACTTTGAGGTAATAAGTAAGGCACTCGTACTGCATTATAGATCTCAGTAATTTGAGGTGGAACAAAACCCTTGCTATAATTTATATACCCTCCCCATTTAGGCTGATTGAAAGTAAGGCCTAATTTGGGTGTCCAATTTGTGAATAGATTATTTGAACTTGGTGTCCCCGTGTTTAGCTTGTTTTTAAACTTATAATTAAATTGATCGTATCTAATTGTTGCGTTGACTCTTAGATTTTTTACCACTGGCTGTATCCAATTAATATAAAAAGCCTGATTTGATATACTTGTTTTGTAATGCGTGATTAAACTATCTTTTGCAGGTTTTGTAAAACTTGTAAACTTATTGATGATCGTGTCTTTTGTAATATCAATATAGTCTGCCCTAAGGCCTTGTAGCGTTTCATCAATATAGCCTCCAATTAGTATTTTTGATTTAGTCTTCTTAAGATTTATATGATGTTGTAGATCTAATACATATGCGTCAAAATGATTTGAATTTTCTTGCCCTTTAAATTTAGTTGGGTTAGGAGTTGAAGCAATAGCATAGGTTGGATTCTGTGCCATAGTATTACCTCGATACAATAGGTTGATTGTTGTTGAATTTTGTTCATCCCATTGATAGCTTAAGTTTTGCCTAAGTCTAATTAGTTCCAATTTTCGGTAAGTAAAGCTTTGTTGCGTTGAATAATTTTTTGATTGAAATTTTAAGCTATCTACCGTGCCGGTCATTTGTCCATCATAATTGATATATTGAAATTGCTGGTAGCCGCTCAATTTCTTTTTAAAAGAAAAATCTCTCTTAATACTGATAGCCGTTTTTGAATAGTCACTGTATTCTAAAACCCCATTTTTCTGCCCAATCTTGCTCATATTAAATGCCCATCCTGCATTTTTTCCTGATTTGTTCCAAATCAAATCCGATTTTATGAATCCATTGTTATTGATAAAATTGCTAATTGACAAATCCGATTTATTAGGGCGAGGCGCAGATATGAAATTAACCACTCCTCCTATAGCTTCAGCGCCATACAATGCGGATGCCGGCCCTTTGATGATTTCTACTTGATGTATTGAATTTGTATTTATTTCAATTAACGCATTATTACTAAATAAGCCACTTGTTCGAATAGGCAAACCATCTTCTAAATACAAGTATAAACCCTTTAAGGAGATGGGTTGTCGAATAGACATCATATGTTGTTCGTTCCCAATGGTAGGCATGAATACGCCACTCACTTTATTTAATAAAAAATCAACCCTGGTCGCTTTGGCTTCCTGTATTAGTTGTTTACCAAGGACACTTATCGCAATGGGAGATTCTATGCGTTTCTCTTTGGATTTATTTGCAGTAACAATGACTGTATTTAATATAGTATCAACTGATTGCAACGCTTTCTTTTGACCAGTAGCAAGAAAGGGCGCTAAAATCAATAGCATTAATAATTTATTAGGCTTAAAAGACATTTTGTAAAAATAATCTTTTAATTTCTAATGACTTAATTATCTCTTTTAATACATTTATGTATTCGCTTATACACAAGCTATTAAACTTATACAATAAAGGCTAGTTATATTACAACCACACTATTAGTCGTTCCAAAAACATTAGCTGTTTGAGCATCTGCATACTCGTCATTCAACCAAGTTTTCTTGTCTACTAAGTACTTGAATTCATGTTGAGTGCCTTTATCTATATTCATTTCAACCGCAAAGCTGCCATCCTTCTTTTTTACCAATGCAATGCCTTTTTTCCATTCATTGTTTAAACCAAAAAGTTCCACTTTTTTAGCTTCAGCTTCTACAGTGAATTTTACTTTGCAGTATTCTTTTGTTTTGTAGTATTTTTTTTCAATCATAAAATGCGTTTTTAAGTTTTTTCTAATTTTTTCGTAAGACCAAATAAGGATGTAGTAACTACTATTTAATACAAGTCTTTCTCAAAGGTAACCCTCAGAACCCTTGATAATAAAGGATCTTGTAATAATTTTTTACTAACAAACAACCATTATCGCTCCGCAAACGTTACAAATAAAAAGAGGCTCCATATTTGGAGCCTCTTTTTATTTTATTCCTATAATATTTTATCCGTGGAAGAATGCCACAATAAAATAAGTGATTGCAGCAAGTATTGCACTAACAGGGATGGTTAGGACCCAAGCCCAAAGTAAGTTGGTTGTTACACCCCATCTTACTGCACTCAATCTTTTTGTTGCACCAACACCAATGATTGAACCTGTAATTGTATGTGTTGTTGAAACAGGTATTCCCATTTGGCCAGTAAAGAAGAGCGTGAACGCACCTGCTGTTTCTGCAGCAACACCTTCTAATGGAGTAACTTTTGTGATTTTAGAACCCATTGTTTTTACAATTTTCCAACCACCACTCATTGTACCTAATCCAATAGCTAAATAACAAGCTACCGGAACCCAGTTAGGTAGTGATGCAAAATCTTGAATACTTCCACTTGCAATCAAAGCGGCACCAATGATACCCATTACTTTCTGGGCGTCATTACCACCATGACCAATACTAAATGCAGCAGAACTAAATAACTGTAGTTTTTTAAACATATTACCTACGGTTAAAGCCGTTGGCGTCTTTATCTTCTCTACATATAAATAAATCAACATGAAAATTAGAGAAGCCCCAAATATACCGTTTACGATCACTGTATTATCTGCCTTGTCAATTTCAGTAGCAAATGTCTTTTCGATATTAAACTTCTCAATTTTTGCCTTCACCTTGTCAATATTTTTAGGCTGGATTGGGTAGATGGCATTGATTGCAAATAAAGCAGAATCCATGCTGATTGAACCAGCTAAATAATCTTTAAGCGGCTTTTTATAATCTTCAGTGATCACTTTCGCTTGATCATATTCTTTCTTTGCTGAATCATTTTCAGGCGCTTTTGCTTCAAGCACTAAAAAATCATTTGCGTTTCTAACCGCATCTTTTAGTTTGCTTACAGCTATTTGATCTAACCATCCACTATCTTTAGCCACTTTTGCAATATAATTGGCACTGGTTTTGTCAAAGTTTTCGATGTAAGGATGCACATGAACAAAACTTGCATTTGCTTTCGCCAGCTTTTCATTTGCTATTGCAATTTTTTGCAATAAGATCGTGTCTGCATTTTTCTCTTCCAATTCGGCTGTCAAATTAGCAACCTCCACTTTGTATTTATCTATTCCGTAAAATTTTTGCGCATTTTCATTCATCTTGTTATTTTCAAAATAATCAAACAAGAATGCAGTTAATATTGTCACTACAACAATGATACCAAGTCGATACCATACGTTACGCATGATTGTTACAACTGTGATAAACATAGAGATAATAATACCAATAATTGGCGCTAAGAAAATAAACAATACCGTTTTAATAATCGTTTCAGCATCTACAATTTTAGCCCAAGAAAAATTAATGCCTTTTATTGACAACGCATGTGCTATCGCAGCCCCAGCAAATCCTCCAATCAAAGTATGTGATGAAGAAGATGGAATACCATACCACCATGTTAGTAGATTCCAAAATATTGCCGCCATTAATCCGGAAAAAATAACTGGCAAAGTGATAAACTCTTTGTAAACTGTTTTACTAATTGAGTTAGCTACTGCGTGGTCTTTGAAAATCCAGAATGCCACTGAATTAAACAATGCAGCCCAAAGTACGGCTTGAAAAGGTGTCAATACTTTTGTTGAAACCACTGTAGCTATTGAATTAGCGGCGTCATGAAAACCATTGATATAGTCAAATATAAGCGCAAGCGCTATAATGATGATTAATAAACTCATTGTAAATAGATTAAGCGTACTTGATAATAATTGATTCAATCACATTTGACACATCTTCAATTTTATCAGTAGCAATTTCAAGTACTTGATAGATTTCTCTTTTCTTAATCACTTCTTTGAAATCATTTTCTTGTTCAAATAATTTCTCAATACTCATATCAAACACATCATCTGCCTGATTTTCGATACTATTTATCTTAATCATAGCATCTGTCATTTCTTTGATATTCTTCATGTTACGCAAACCAAGTACTGCTTTCTTTGTTTCTTGAGTTCCTTGTAAAACCAGTTCGGCTAATTTATGGATTCCCGTATCATTAGGGTTTACCTTATAGAAATTAATTTTTTTAGCAGAAGCGTAAATATAATCTGCAATATCATCTAATGAAGTAGCTAGGTAGTGGATATCCTCTCTATCAAATGGTGTGATGAAATTTCTACCTAATTCCGTGAAAATATTATGTGTTAATTCGTCGTTTTTATGCTCTAGATTTTCGATCTGAGCTAAAATATTTGCTCTTATATCTATATCTGGTTCATTTACCATTTCTTTTAATTTAACACCCATTTCATTTACGTGTTCAGCTACTTCTTCAAAAAGTTGAAAAAAAACCCTGTCTTTTGGTAAAAAAATCTTCATAATTGAGTTAAAGTCCATAATTTGTAATTTGGTGTTATTTTAGTCTGTAAATTTCCTCAAAATTGACCTAATGAGGAGCGCTCGTATATTACGAAATTGTTAACAAAAGGCAGGTATAAAACGCTGCCAACCAACGTGAAAGGACTGACCATCTGAGGTAATGAAAAGGGGAGTACGGTTGCCCGACTCCCCTATAAAATCCATAGCTTTCCCCCAAAAGCTATGGCGAAATTCATACTTTTTGAAAAGTTTACTTAGAATTAAGTAAACAAACCTGTGAAGTAATAGGTTATTTCTTATTTTTATATGGTAATATTACATAATAAATAAGTTACTTTCCTAATTAATTATTGATAATCAATGCGTTATAAAATAAGTATATTTTCTCTTTTTTTCACTATTTTACTAAATACACCTCGAGTAAATGGTCAATTTGTTCCTTGTGAGAAAGCCTATACAGTTCAATTTAACCCAATTTTGCAGAAAATTACCCAGTTATCTGACTATAATGGGAGCATAATACTCGGTAATAGTACTAAAATTTTGCCATTGCAAGGGACAACTTTTGACCCCAATGGACAGGAATTGATTAAGAATAATGGTAAAATTTATATCATTATAGATCAAACAGGCTTCATTTTTCAAATGTCAGACCCGGTTGGGGACAGTGTTGTTTTTAGAAAAATCGATAATACGATCAATATCAACTATAATATAGATTGTACCAATTTTATATACAAGGATGAGATTTACAATTATGGAGGCTATGGATTTTGGACAAAAACCCCACATGTCAGAAAATTTAATACAACTGACCAAGAATGGGATATAATACCCACTAATATCGAGGTTTATACTGCTAATTATGAATGGTTCTCACCAACTGAGGGCAGATTGTATGTGCCTTTTCAAAAATTTGAGAATAAAGGATTGAAGGATCCAGCCCTAAATAATGGCGTATTTTATTACTCAAGTCATTACTTAGATATTAAAACTGCTGAATGGATAAAAATTGGCAAAATCTCCAACGAACTCATAAAGCTACTTGATAAAAAAAGTAATTATCCAAACTACGACTATGATAATGGAAGAATTTTCATTATCAATGATGAAGCTTATTTATTAGATTATGTTCATAATAAAATATATAAATCTAAGAGAGCGGATTTGAATCAGTTTTTTATTCGTAATTCAGTGGACATGACTGTCTTTTTTTACAAAGGACAATTTTATAAATACCAACTTAGTACCAAATCATTTAAGAATTGGGCATTAAATATGAACGACTTCCAGTTATTGGATTTTCCAATCTGGGGTTTTGATTATAAAATTGCGATGACTATAATAGTCTTCGTTAGTATTTTAATTATGATTGTATTTTTAGGATGGTTGTTTAATAAAAGTGTAAAAAAGAAAATCGAAAAAGCACAATTAAAAGCTTTAAAAGCTAAATCAATCAATCAAGCTTTTACAGAAATAGAATTATGCTTAATTCAGTTATTAATTGACGCATATCGATCCAAACACAACGTTGAAATAGCTGAGATAAACCATGTGCTTGGGATTAAGGATAAAAACATAGGACTTCAGAAAAAAGTTAGAAGCGATGTCATGAACTCCATTAATGACAAATATATGTTTATCACTCAAAGAGATACAGGCATGATAGGCAGTATTCGTAAAGAGGATGATAAAAGATTTTTTGAATACTTTATCATTGAGTCTGAATTAAAAACAGTTCAGAAATTGATAGAAAAGGATTAAAATTTTGGCCCTGCATCGATGATTGCAGCTTCAACACCTGCTTCAAATTTTTTGAAATTATTTTGGAATAATTCAGCTAAATAAATCCGCTGTTCTCCATATTTAATTTTGTCATCCCATGTGTTTTCTGGTTGTAAGATTGTTGCATCTACCCCATCGACATGTTTGGGAATTTTGAAATTAAAAACTGGGAAATTTTCGTAGCCCCCTTTCTCAATGGTTTCATTTAAGACGGCCTCAATCATTTTGCGTGTATAATTTAAAGACATTCTTTTGCCTGTTCCATATGCGCCTCCAGACCATCCAGTATTGATTAACCAAACCCTACATTTATTTTCTTCTATTTTTTCGCCTAATAGTTTGGCATAAACCCCTGGGTGAAGTGGCATAAATGGCGCACCAAAACAACTGCTAAATGTTGCTTTAGGCGATTTAATACCTTCTTCGGTTCCGGCAATTTTTGCCGTATAGCCACTAATGAATTGATACATTGCTTGTTCTGCTGATAACTTACTTATAGGAGGTAATATGCCGTAGGCATCACAGGTAAGAAAGAAAATATTTTTAGGTACAGCGCCAATAGAAGGACGAACTATATTATGGATATGTTCAATAGGATAACTTACTCTAGTATTCTCGGTAATGGTTGCATTACTATAGTCTACTTTGTTTGAACCATCAAAAAATACGATGTTTTCTAATAGTGCGCCTGGCTTTATTGCGCCATAGATATCCGGTTCATTTTCTGCAATTAAATTAATGGTTTTTGCATAACAGCCTCCTTCGAAATTAAAAACTGAATCATTTGCCCACCCATGTTCGTCGTCGCCTATCAATTTTCTTTTAGGATCTGCGCTTAATGTAGTTTTCCCTGTTCCGCTTAAACCAAAAAATAAAGCCACCTCTCCCGCTGCCCCTTCATTTGCACTACAGTGCATACTTAATACCTGTTTGGTATGAGGTAATAAAAAGTTTAATACAGAAAAAATTCCCTTTTTAATTTCTCCTGTATAGGCTGATCCTCCTATTAATATTGTTTTTTCAGTAAATGAAATGATAGAAAAATTTTCTGCTAAGGTACCATCTACCGAAGGGTCTGCTTTAAAATTTGGCGCATGAATAATTTGCCATTCAGGCTCAAAATTTTCTAACTCATTTTCAGCCGGTCTAATAAACATGTTATTTGCAAACAAGGCGCTCCAAGAAAGTTCACTGAATAACCTTAATGGTAATTGATATTTTTTATCGGCACAAGCGAATGCATCCCGAACCCAAACTTCTTTCTGCGCTTCTAAATATGAAATCATCTTATCTCGAAGCGGATTAAAATACTTCGCATCCATTGCATGATTAAAACCACCCCAGTCAATTACACTTTCCGTTATCGCATCTTTTATAAAAAATTTATTCTCAGGACTACGCCCAGTAAATTTCCCTGTATTGACACATAGTGCACCATTGTCTGCCAGCTTACCTTGTCCAAGCTCGATCGTATGTTCAACTAATTCCTTAACCGTATTTTGATAATGCACCACTGGTTTAGAGAAAATAAATTTTGACATGCGCTTAATTTGTTTAAAGTTAATGCAATTAAGTTGAGTTAAAAATGATCAAGATCAGCTTTTGCAAAACCAATTTTTAAAAGAAAAACGTAATGTCATCTTAATGTCAAAATATGGTTCTTAAAGCTCAATTCTTGCTTATATAATTATACAGATCTATGAATCAGGTGCACCTTTGCATTCTGAATGAAAAAACACTATTTTCTTATAACCTATTTGACGCTTTTGATTGCAGGAATCTTGCAAGCACAAACTCCTGTCATTAAAGACACATTGGATCAAAATGCAGATAGTGTTGTTGTTACAGCAACCAGGACGGAACGAAAATTAAGTAATCTTACGGTGCCGGTAACCATCATCAATGCAAAGACCATCCAACAAAACGGCTCTTTACGCTTGACAGATATTTTAAAAGAACAAACCGGCCTTAATCTAACGAGTGGGTTTGGAGCAGGTATTCAATTACAGGGCTTAAATCCAGACTACACCATTATTTTGATAAATGGAGAACCCTTGGTTGGAAGAACAGCAGGTGTTTTGGACTTAAATAGAATTGCGCTAGGTAATATTAAAAAAATTGAAATAGTAAAAGGGCCCTCTTCAAGTTTGTATGGTAGCGAAGCAATGGCTGGCGTTATCAATATTATTACAGATGCTGCAATTGGAGTACCGCTAAGTGTGGGATTTAGGTACGGCACTTATAATACCATTGACGCGAATGTGGAAACGAAATTGAATTCAAGAAAAATCGCCTATCAAGGTTTTTATAATTTATACAATACAGATGGATATAGTATTCGTCCAAACAGCAATAGTCGAGTGACTACGCCTATTGAAAGGTATACGAGTACACAGCAATTAAAATGGCAATTCAACCCAAAGACAAATATTTTGTTAAATGCACGATATACAAATGAGCAAATTCAAAATGAAATCGCCGTTGCTAATAATGGAGTAACTATTTATTCGATAGGGAAAGAATCCATCAACGATTTAAACTTATCTACTACTTTAAATCATCGCTTTTCGGAAAAGCTAAAAACAAGTTTTAGGGCCTACAATACAACCTATGACGCAGTTCAAAATTTAGTTACCATCAATGGTCAACCTTATCGAGATGTCTTGAATCATAATTTTAAAAGAATTGAAAATCAAACAGATTGGGATATTCAAAAAAATGTACAAGTTGTTTTTGGAATGGGTGCGGTATGGGAAGGGGTAAAAAGTAGCAGGTATGATAGCGAGAAAATAAGGAAGCAAAATGAAATTCATTATGCATTCACGCAAATAGAATGGAAACCCATCGAAAAATTCACAATTATTGGAGGGGTAAGATTTGATAATAATACGCAGTTTGCCTCTGCATTCAGTCCAAAGGTTTCGATGTTGTATAAATTAAACCAGCAACATCAGTTTAGGCTAAGTGTTGGACAAGGGTTTAAAGCACCAGATTTTAGACAGCTCTTTTTGGACTTTACCAATGCGGCTGCTGGAAGCTATAGTGTTTATGGTGTAGCTCAAGCACAGCAAGTGATTGCTAAATTAGATGCTCTTGGACAAATTGGTAATTTATTCCCTAGTTATTATCAATTAAAATCTTTGAAGCCAGAATACTCAAACGGCATCCACTTTACATGGGACTGGAAAGTCAGTGAACGTTCAAATGTTTCGGCTCAATTTTTCAGAAATGATATAACCAATTTAATCGAATCACAACAAGTGGGCACTTATGTAACTGGTGCGCAGATTTACAGTTACTTAAATATAGGTCGTGCGTTTACGACAGGCTTTGAGTTGGAAGGGCAATATAAATTGAATCCGAATTGGACAATTAGCGGAGGTTATCAATATTTAGTGACAGGAGACAAAGATCAAATTAAAGAAATAAAATCTGGTACTGTTTATACAAAAAATAGCCAAGGCTATAGTAGGCTCTTAACGATGAAAGAATATGTAGGCTTGCCAAATACTAGTAAACACAAACTACAGTTTAAATTAAATTATAATTCCCCCAAGGGTTATTACTTGAATGCAAGAGCCATTTATAGAAGTCGTTGGGCTGTTAATAATAACAATGGTAACGAGGTTTTTGACGATGGCGATGTTTTTGCTAGTGGTTATGTTGCCATCAACAGTGCTACTGGCAAAACATTCAAGAATGGATTGACTACGCAAGCTGGTGTTGATAATATCACCAATTATATTGACGCAGCCAATTTACCAAACTTACCAGGAAGGACATTTTATATGAGCATTAAATATCAAATTCAAAACAGAACAAAGAAATTTTAATAAACAATCTTAATAAATCAAAACAAATAAATCATGAAAAAGAGTGTATCAAAAATCGCGATGGTGTTAGGATTAAGTATTGCAATGGTGGCTTGTTCAAAAGATGAGGATACTGTTGTGGTGCCAGTGAGTGCAGTAACAGTAAAAGACCTTGCCGCAGATACAGTAACGGGTATTGGACCTGATGGTAGACCTCAAAGTGCAGGAACAATCACTTATTATAGTTTAGTGGATAATAAGCAGATTGCTTCAACGGATGCAGCGACTACAAAATGGGATATAGCGTTTACGTCAACTAAAATTTTAGTAAATAGTGGAACAAGTGGCCCTGGTTTAGGAGGTGCATTTGTTTTCAAAGGCTTGTTCGATGATTTAAAAACAATTCCAACAGATTCTACTTTTGCAACAGATAATGCAAATGCATCTTCTTTTGCTATACCATGGGGAAGTGGAAGAGGTTGGTATACCTATGATGGTTTAACTACTTTGGTGAATCCAATTGCTGGACGTGTTTTGGTGATTAGAACAGCTGCAGGAAAATATGCAAAAATCGAAATCCTAAACTATTATAAAGGTGGCGTAACTTTAGCAGCAACAGCAGCGGATATGGACAAATTGACTAAACAACGTTATTATACATTTAGATATGCTTATCAGCCAAATGGTTCAACAACGTTTTAAGACTTTGCTTTAAAGCTCCAAGTGATTAAAAACTCCGCAACGGTTTCGTTCGCGGAGTTTTTTCCTTTAGAAAGTGTTGTGATTGTTTTTCCTTCACCAGTGGCAATAGATTCGTTGATTGCTGCTTGAATTGCTGCCCCGTCTTCGCATGTAAACAAAATAGTTCCTGTTGCTTTCTTCACAAAGTTCACTTCTAGTTTTACAACTAGCATGCTAATCTTAGGATTGCGTTTGTAGACTTGTCCAAAAGCCAACATCCCTGAACACATTTCTGCAGCCATTGCCTCTACTGCGAAATAGACTGACTTGAATGGGTTTTTACTAAACCAGCTATATTTTATTTTTACTGTACAGCTATTTGCATCAAAATGATGAATTCTTAATCCCGAAAAAAATGCGGCAGGTAGTTTTTGAAATAAAAAAAATCTAAAAGATATAGGGTTGCTAATTAGCTTACTAAATTGATTAAAATTAGGGTTCATAACCTTTGAATTATAGTTAAATATAATAGATAAACCTTAATTTAGTAAACTTAAACGAAGCTTTATGAATCAAGGATTGCAAACCTATGACTACATTGTATTTGTACTGTATTTTATTTTAATCTCCTCCTATGGGATTTGGATTTATAGAAAAAAGAAAGCAGACACAACTAATACCAAGGATTTCTTCTTGGCCGAAGGTCAATTAACATGGTGGGCGATCGGTGCAAGTTTAATAGCATCCAATATATCTGCGGAGCAATTCATAGGCATGAGTGGTAATGGGTTTAGATTAGGTCTTGCTATATCTGTTTACGAATGGTTAGCTGCAGTCTCCTTGGTGGTAGTAGCGATTTTCTTTATGCCGGTTTATTTGAAGAACCGCATTTACACCATGCCTCAATTTTTAAAAACAAGGTATAATGAAACAGTAGCGATGATCATGGCTATTTTTTGGTTGTTCTTGTACATTTTTGTGAACCTAACTTCGATTTTATATTTAGGATCAATTGCAATTAATAATTTAACTGGCGGGGAACATTTTCATTTGATCATGATTGGACTTGCTGTATTTGCATTGTTCATTACGTTGGGAGGAATGAAAGTGATTGGATATACTGATGTATTTCAAGTGCTGATATTAACGGTAGGTGGCTTGATCACTACCTATATTGCATTAACAGTGGTGAGTGAACAATTTGGTATGGGCAAGGATATGATTGCTGGCTTTAAACATTTAATGAAAGCAGCACCAGATCATTTTAAAATGATTTTTGATAAACCTGGTCCTGGTTCAACACAAAAAGAGATTGAAGATTATTCAAGTTTGCCAGGTATAGCAATGATGGTTGCTGGTATTTGGATTGCGCATTTAAATTATTGGGGATGTAATCAATATATTACTCAAAGAGCATTAGGGGCAGATTTAAAAACAGCAAGAACGGGTATTTTATTTGCTGCATTTTTAAAATTAATGATGCCAATTTTGGTCGTTGTTCCAGGTATTGCAGCTTATGTGTTATACCAAAATGGCGGATTGCAAACACAAATGATGACCAACGGAGTATTGAATCAAGACAATGCTTATTCCTCTGTGGTAGGCTTCTTGCCTGTAGGCTTAAAAGGTTTATCTATGGCAGCTTTGACGGCAGCAATCGTAGCATCCTTGGCAGGAAAAGCAAATAGCATCTCAACCATTTATTCTTTAGATATTTATAAAAAATACATTAATAAAGATGCAACTGATACCAAGATTGTTACCACTGGCAGAGTGATTATTATTCTTTCTTTATTAATTGCAATCGTGATTAACTGGAAAGATACTTTAGGTATTGGTGGCAAAGGTGGATTTGAATTTATTCAAAAATATACTGGGTATATTTCTCCTGCTATTTTCCCAGTATTTCTTTTAGGCTTCTTCTGGAAAAAAGCAACTTCAAAAGCAGCTATCACAGGTATCTTTTTGGGTGTCGTACTTTCTGTGATTTTTGATAAGTTCTTGCCAGGATGGATGGGTAATGAAACCATTTTATATACGGCTTATCAAACTGCATCTGGTAGTTTTGAAATTCCTTATTTAATTCAGATGGGCTGGGTATTTTGTTTCACAACTTTAGCGATCATCCTTATTAGTTTATTGGATGTGAAAGGTCAAAAGCACGAAAATGAAATTACAGAAGACGAGGGACAGTTTAAATTATCCAATGCACACTTGGCGATGGTCATGCTTGTTTTAGGTGTGGTGATTGCGCTGTATATTAAATTCTGGTAGGGTATCTTAAAATAACTGTAAGCTAAAATGGCCTATGGCTGTAAAAAGCGCGCAACGAATAAGTACGCCCATAGAACACCAAAAGACCATTTTATTAGTAGGCACATTAAAACCAACACCTACTCCAATACTTATTGGCGCACCAACTGTTATGGTGCCTAATAAGCCAAGTCCAATCACGCCATATTTTTCCCAGATTTTTAAAACAAATCCAGGCTCTGACTTAGCAGGTTTTGGCTTTCTGAATTTATTAATCCATTTTTTAATGATGTCTCCAAGATAGGCTGCTACAAAAACACCTACTAAGCCTCCGATAGCGCTTGATAAGAAAATTACAAATGGAGAAAGCTTAAAAGCGAATCCTGCAGGAATGGCCGCATAAATTTCGAAAGTAGCGAGTCCTGCAACGGTTAATATTTTATACAGCATTGTAAATTTTGAGTCCTAAAGCTAATCAATAATAGACCAAAAAAAGGGACTTAATATTAAGTCCCTTTTAAATTTTTTAAGCTTTTTTCGGAGGCAATGCAAAAGCAGTTGCTTGATGTTCAAATTGGCCGTTGTGGGCGCCATCGCAGAATGGCTTATTCTTACTTAACCCACATCTACAAAGACCTAGAACATTTCTTCCACCTAAATCGTAGGCATTACCTTCTCTATCTACGATTGTAAAATCTCCTTCTATTTTTAAAGAGCCATTGTTGTTGACTGTAATTTTAGTTGACATATTATTTATTTTAATTGAACTATAAAGATATTGATAAATTAGTATAAATCTATTTTAGTTGCTTGAGAAGGATATTGAATTTTCAGGTTCAATTGATTCGCCTCTTGTATTTGTTGTTGAATATTTTTTTCACAATCAGTACAAGGTTTCAAATGGGTTATATAAATAGGTGTTTTCATCAAATTGCCTTTCGATAAATTATTTAGTTTGCTTAATTCCTGCATGAACAATGTTGGGTTTAAATGACCAAACAAAGATTTTGCAGGCACGCTATTATCAAAAGACACTTCTATAAAAATGGCCTTAAGTTGCCCTTGAATGATCAAGGGTGCAATTGTTTCCCATAGCTGAAGCAACTGATTACTTTGCTCAATGCTATCAGCGCCTGTATCACCCAAGTATAGTAAATAGCTTGATTGATTACGTACTAAAAAGGCAGTACTCTCATAGGGCTTTACATGGCTTAGAATAAATGGGGTCACAAATAGCCCTGTGCCTTCAATCGCTATTTCTTGCTTTGCTACTAGGGGAGCATAACTGTATTTTTTTAAAATAGGCGCTTCTCCTTCATTTCCAAAATTGGCCCATGCAGACCAGGTAAAATAATTCTTTTTAAACACTTCTAAAACCGATGGAAGCCCATATAATTTTTTTGACGCATCGTTGGGCGAATTCATTATCAATCCAGCCGTATGGTCTAAGTGTGCATGAGAAATAAAATAACTATTGATTTGTTTTTGCTGGACAATAGAAGGATTGGTTTCTTTGAATAATTTTTTAGTAATTGCAAGATCTAATCCTTTATAAATCGTGCCCGCATCTAAACAAATATACTGTTCGCTCCCATTTGCTGCAACTAAATAAGCAGAAAGGTTTGACTCGTCTAATCCACCTTTTACACCAAGTGGGATGACTTTGAATCCTTGATTTGAATTGGAGACATTATTTGATTGCGCATGCACATTTGTAAAAGCAAAACAAATAATCGATAAAAAGGAAAAAAATATTTTCATAATTTAATTAATCTATTGTTAAGAGCATATCGTAATTGCCGCCTTCATAGTCGAAATGTCCCATAAGTTTAAACCCATTTTTTAAATAAAATTGCACTGCAGGTATATTGGTACATTTTACACCACCCCATAATAAAATATTTATAGTAGACATTTCTTTTAATATTGCTGTTGTAAAATTTAACAACTTAGTCCCGATACCTGCATGATGATATTCGTCTGCCACTGATGGTGCAAAACAAGCGAATTTCCTTTCCTCATTATTAATTGCTTGACTATATTTTGCCCACCTTTCAATATCGTAATCAAATATCCATAATTGGGTTACTGCATAACCAATCACCTCTTCCGTATTTTTATCCATGGCTAGGATGGCTAGATAATGATCGTTTTCTAAAATATGATTTGACAGGTATTCGATTTCGAATGGATGTGGTGCAAATTTATGTTTACTATCAACGCTTAATTTCTGGTAGTAGTTAACAGTTGCTTGCACATCTGATTTTTTAGCAATACTTATGTATACTGATTGATTCAATCTTAGGTTTTGATAAAAGTACCAAATTTTGTAAATTCGAACATGAATAATTTATTGCGAAAGCTAATCCAAAGAATGGGCCTTTTGAAAGAGAAAGGTCATTCAAGCATGTCAAGTTATTCATATGCAAAAGCGTATTTGGATTTTTTAATTATTACAAAAGGCACAATTAAAGATATTGTCCTCATTACTATTGGTATTTTTTCGGCAAGTTTTGGTTTTAAAGGTTTTTTGATGTCAAATCATTTTATTGATGGTGGTGCAACTGGCATCTCTTTATTGATATCTAATTTAACTTCTATTCCATTGTATGTTTTACTCATTGTTATCAATATTCCATTTATAGTTTTAGGATATCATATTATTGGCAAGCAATTTGCAATTCGAACTGCTTTAGCAATTATAGGTCTAGCGCTTTGCGTAGCTTATGTTGATTTTCCAATAGTAACGAACAATGATATTTTGGTGGCCATTTTTGGCGGTACTTTTTTAGGTGCTGGGATTGGCTTTTCAATCAGAGGAGGCGCAGTCATAGATGGAACTGAAATTTTAGCTATTTATTTGAGTAAAAAGCTTGGTACAACCATTGGAGATATCATCATTGTAATTAACGTATTAATTTTTTCCGCAGCGATGTATTTCTTATCTGTTGAAATCGCCCTTTTTTCCATGGTAACTTATCTTTCTGCCTCAAAAACACTTGATTTTATTATTGAAGGTATTGACGAATATATGGGGGTAACTATTGTCTCAACTCATTTTACAGAAATAAAGGAGATGATTATTAATAAAATGGGGAGAGGAATAACTGTTTATAAGGGTGAAAGAGGATTTGGAACCAGGGGCGAGATGGGTGAAGTGAATATATTATATACAGTTGTTACTCGATTGGAGATGAATAAACTTAAAACTGAGATTGAACTTATTGATTCAAATGCATTCGTTGTGATGCATAGTGTTAAAGACACAAAGGGTGGAATGATCAAAAAGAAGCCATTGAAGCATTAATGGCTTAAAATAGTTTCATATTATTTATATAGAGTCACTTAAAAAGCCCCTATGCAGACATGCATAGGGGCTTTTTAAGTATTATTGAAATTGTCATTTATTTCGGTAATACCACAGCATCTACTACATGGATTAAGCCATTGTTCGCAGCTAAATCTGTAGCAACTACAGTTGAAACACCACCTTTTTCGTCAGTTAAGATAACTTTTCCTTCTTTGATAGAAGCAACTAAGTTGCCACCGCTAACAGTCTTTAATGTAAATGAACCCCCGCCATCTTTAATTGCTTTTACGACAGCTGCTGCATTGAAGCTACCTGCCACAACGTGGTAAGTTAAAATTTTAGCTAAAGTTGCTTTGTTTTCTGCTTTTAATAGGAACTCAACTGTACCTGCTGGAAGTTTTGCAAATGCAGCATTAGTTGGTGCAAATACAGTAAAAGGACCAGCGCTTTGTAAAGTTGCTACTAGGTCAGCGGCTTTAACAGCTGCAACTAAAGTTGTATGATCTTTTGATCCTACAGCAACGTCTACAATTGTCTTTTGAGCATTAACGGTGACAGTACTAGATACTATTGCAAATAATGCAAGTAATAAATTTTTGATTTTCATTTTTGTTGTTTTAACTATTAACACATGTTTTATTGAATTGTTTAGTTAATTTTTATTTAAAGGCATAATAAATGTTTACTTGCTTGACTGTCAAGCAAGTAACGGAAATATTATTTTTATTAAACTTATTAGGAGAATTTAAGTGTATATTTAGATACAATCACAAATTTAAAATGTTAAAGAAACTAACTACATCCGATATCTTAATGCTAATAGCAGCGTTTTCATCCCTCATTTTTTCCGAGCTATTATGGTTTAAGGGCGAAAAAGAAGCTGCTATTTTTATTGGACTATGGGTTCCCTCAATTTTAGGGTTCGCAATTTTCTTAAAATTAATAAACAAACAAAATGATTGATATTATACCTTATTTCGCTGCTTTGATCACTTTGTTATTTGGTGTCGCTTTCGTTTTATCGCTTAACAAGTATAAAGGATATAAATAATAAACTTTTATGACTAAGTTTTTACAAATTGCTAGTAATTACTTTGATAGATACTTTAGTCCAGAAGTAATTAGGAAAATTGAATTGATACTATTAAGGTTAGCAGTTTTCTCTTTTGTCCTTCATTTATTAATTATTTATTTAGGGAATCAATTTCCCTATTTTGAAAATTTTCAACATAGTTACTTAAAAGCTATTTATACGCCTTTTAGTTTTATTCTATTTTATGAAGTTTTTCTTCTAGTGATCATTATACCAAATTCTATCTCAGAATTTATCGGGAAACAATTTGAAGTAATTACATTAATTACATTAAGAAGTTTTTTCCACGATATTGCCGACTTTGATGTTCATGAAACAATTGATTTTCAGAATCCCGCTTTTATTAGTTTATTGTATGATCTAGGGGCTTCAATTATTATGCTTGGACTCACTATAGCCTATTATAAAATTTATCATACCAATAATAAGATAGAAGGGATTAAAGAATTAAGTAAGTTTATCAATATCAAAAAAGTAGTTTCATTGAGTATGATCATAGTGTTATTTGTATTAAGTATTACGAGTTTGTTTAATTGGTCTGTAGATATGTTAGAAGCGCTAAAAATTAATGACCATTACCCAAATCCAAATACTGTTTTTTACGAAGACTTTTTCTCAATCATGATCTTTGTGGATGTTTTATTGCTGATTATCTCTTTTACTTATCATTCCTCGTTTTTTATCATATTTCGGAATGCTAGTTTTATTATTACTACTATATTACTTAGGATGTCCTTGACTATAGAAAAGCCAATGAACTATTTTATAATCATCATCGGATTTTTATTCGCAATCCTATCCTTCTTTTTATATAGATATAGAAATGTCCATAATAAGAGTGACCATTAGTTTTAAAACTGAGAAACTTATCTATTCAGTATATTTTTAAGAGAACACCCTCAAATTATTTCCACTTAAAACAGTTTTATATTGTTTTAATGGAGCCCCAGCTGGTCCATTAAGAACTGTTCCGTTGGTGCTAAATGTTGAGCCATGTCCTGAACAATAGAACCTATTGTTGTTGGCTTCAAAATCTAGTGTTACTTGTTGGTGGGTACAGATAGAACTAACAGCTATGAATTCGTTGTTCAAAGTTCTTGCTATGATAATATTATTTGTTCTATCAATATAAAAACCCCCAGCAGTGTTTAAATTTGTATAGGGCGCCACAGATATATTAATAGTAAAGTCAATATTTTTAATGGTGTTATTGTTAGATCCACTAGGCTCATTGGGTGTGGCAGTTTCTGATTTGGAACAAGATTGCATACAACCAAAGACTAGGACGCTAGCAACACTTAATCCTACTTTTTCAATAAAATCTTTCCTTTCCATACTTTTAATTTTTATTAAACAACAATTTCTTTCGAATATTGTTTAATAAAGTAGCCTTTCAAACTCTTTTATCTATAAGTCTATGATTAATAAATTGATTTTCAGCAAGTTCCTATTTATGCTATTTATATTGAATTCAATTTCGATAACAACTAATGCGCAAACTGACTCTCTGTTGCAAAACTTACTCAATGATGAAGTAGTAGATACCACGTTACTCAAGCCTTCAAAAATGCTATTTACACAACGTATGATATGGGGTGAAGCTGGAATATTGAAAAATAGATATGATAAGAATATACTAGTAGAAGTTCGTAAAAATGATTTAAAAATTCGTAGAACTATGCTACAGATGCATCAAGTGGGTGGCTTAATAACTTTAGGCGGTATGCTTGCTCAAGGTATTATTGGGAGCCAATTATATAAAGGAGACTACGGTCTAAGAAAAACTCATGAACAAGTAGGATTAGGCGTTAACATAGCGTATGGTTTTACAGCAATAAACGGCTTATTCACACCTCCTTCCACTTTTCAAAGAGATAAAAAAATTACCTCTATAAGATTACATAAGTGGTTAGCAATTGCGCATTTATCAGGCATGCTTGCAACCAATATTCTAGGTCCACAAATAAAAAACAATTACGCGCTTAAACCTTATCACCGTGCAGCTGCTTATACTAGCTTTGTTAGTCTAGCAGCTGCAATGGTTGTTATTAAATTTTAATTTATGTTTCTACAGTTATTCATTTCTTTATTTCTCTTTTTTTCTTACAATCAAAGTCCATCAAAACAGCTCACAGATTCTTATGTTATTTATGCAATGAAGCACAAACTTCATGCCTGGGAAGGGACTAATGATAAAATCAATGTTGCCACTAAATGGGATGATAAAAATGAATTAGAGCAAATCTCTGTCTTGATCAAAGTGAGTCATTTCAATAGTGGTTTATCTAATAGAGACAGTCACATGTTAGAGGTACTAGACGCAATCACTTATCCTAATATCACATTTAGTAGCACGTCATTAATCAAGACAACAACAGGTGTTATTGCGAAAGGTCGATTACAATTTCATGGAGTTTCAAAAGAAATCCAAGTACCCGTTGAATTAGAAAAAACGAATGAGTTTAAAAAATTCAAAGGAAATTTCTCTATTCTCTTGGATGACTACAAAATTACTAGACCTAGTCTTTTGTTTGTGAAAGTAGACAATGAATTAAAAATACGTTTTCAATTTTCATTGAAGTAAGTTTATCACGACTGCCTTAATGAGGCATCTTAATAATTGACAAGAATAATATTAAAATAGGCTTGTACTACTATCAATTGTTAGCTTTAAATTTATTAATTAGTACGTTTTGATTTTATAAATCCAGCTAGTTTACTAGCTGGATTTTTTTTGTATTATGCAATTTGTACTCAACTATAGAACTATATTTTTTTAATCTATCTTAATATTAGTATATTTAGGTACACAAGAACTAATCGCCATAAGCATGCTAATAGGAGTTGTAAAAGAAACTAAAGATTTTGAAAAAAGAGTAGCCTTAACACCTGATATTGTTAAGCAGCTCATTAAAAAAGGTTTTACTATTCAAGTGGAAGAGGGAGCAGGTCTATCTTCATCATTTACTGATATAGACTATTTGAATGCCGGCGCTAAAATTGTAACTAAAAACGAGGTATATACAGCTAAAATATTACTTAAAGTCAATGTGTTTACTATACTAGAAGTGCAACAAATGCAACCTGAAAGTATCTGTATTTCATTTATGTACGCCTACACGCAACCTGAAATTGTCCAAGCTTTAATGGATAAAAAAATTAGCTCATTTTCCATGGATGCAGTCCCAAGGATATCAAGGGCTCAAAAAATGGATGCATTAAGTTCTCAAGCAAATTTGGCTGGCTATAAGGCGGTTTTGTTAGGTGCTAATGCTTTGACAAAAATATTCCCATTAATGATGACTGCCGCAGGGACGATAACGCCTGCAAAAGTGCTAATTTTTGGTGCTGGTGTTGCAGGTTTACAGGCTATTGCGACTGCTAAACGTTTGGGTGCAATTGTAGAAGTGAGTGATGTTAGGCCCGAAACAAAAGAACAAGTAGAATCTTTAGGTGGACGTTTTTTAACTGTAGAAGGAGCGGATGCAGTCAAGGTAGAAGGAGGATATGCAAGTGAAATTTCTGCAGAATTTTTAGCTAAGCAAAAAATGTTAATCGAAGACAAAATTAAAGATTCAGATCTAGTAATAACAACGGCATTAGTCATAGGGAAAAAAGCCCCAATATTAGTGACAGAAGATATGGTGAAGTCAATGAAGCCAGGCACTGTCATTGTAGACTTAGCAGTAGAGTCTGGAGGGAATTGTAGTTTATCAGAATTTAGTAAAACAGTTGTGCAACATGGCGTAACAATCATCGGAGAAGCTAATTTACCTTCTTTGTTATCCACTAATGCAAGCCAATTATATGCAACGAATATTAGCGCCTTGCTTTTACATTTAGCAAGTGCTGAAACTTTTCATTGGGATATGGAAGAGGAAATTACCAAAGGTGCTTTAATAACACACCAGGGTAGTTTAGTACATGGTTTTACCAAACAAAATTTACAAAAGAATTAATTTTATGAATATAGATTCACTCATCATTTTGCTTTATGTGCTTGTACTTGCAAGTTATCTGGGCTTTGAATTAATTGCAAAAGTTCCCCCTACTTTGCATACACCCTTAATGTCCGGATCAAATGCAATTTCAGGCATCACTATTGTAGGTGCGCTATTGGCTTGTAATGAACTTGGATATAGCACTTTGAGTAAGTGGCTAGGCATGTTAGCATTGGTACTTGCGGTTATAAATGTAGTGGGTGGATATGCGGTTACAGATAGAATGCTTAAAATGTTTAAGAAAAAATAATGATTACAATTCAAATACTATATCTAATTGCTTCTGTATTATTTATCATTGGAATTAAAATGATGAATAAAACTAAAGACGCACGAACCGGAAATTTATTCTCATCTGTCGGCATGCTGGTTGCAATTATTGCCACTTTGGTACAAATAGAAATTGTATCTATGACTGAAATTTTTATTTGCATCATTATTGGATCTATTATCGGCTTATATTATGCTTATAAAGTTGAGATGACACAAATTCCAGAAATGGTAGCCATTTTTAACGGATTTGGAGGACTAGCATCTGTTGCAGTAGCTGTATCTGATTTTTGGTTAAAAGCCAATATCAATATGCTACAAATAGACCTGATAATTACGATTAGTATAATTTTAAGTGTCTTTATTGGAGCGCTCACCTTTACAGGATCAATCATTGCATTTTTAAAACTTAATGGCAGGATAACTGGGAGTCCTATCACATTTAAAGGGCAACATGTAATTAATCTAATTTTACTACTTCTTTTTATAGCTGTATCTGTTTTCGCAGGAGTATATCAATTAGATACAACGATTGTCATCATCCTTACTTTTATAGCATTGCTACTTGGTATACTAACTGTATTGCCAATAGGAGGGGCAGACATGCCTGTAGTGATCTCTTTATTAAATTCATACTCGGGAATGGCAGCTTGTACAACAGGCTTTATTTTAAATAATAATGTTTTGATTGTGGCGGGCGCATTAGTGGGTGCATCTGGTATTATACTTACTCAAATAATGTGTAAGTCAATGAATCGTTCTTTGATTAATGTATTATTAGGTGGCTTTGGACAATCAGTTACCAAAGCCGTATCTGATGGTCCAGAAATAATCGTTAAAGAAGTGGGTGTAGAGGAGGCTGCTATGTTATTTGATGGCGCATCTTCTGTAATAGTTGTTCCTGGATATGGAATGGCGGTTGCACAAGCACAACACGTAATTCGTGAACTTTATGAACTTTGCGAGAAGAAGCATATTGATTTTAAATTTGCTATCCATCCTGTTGCTGGAAGAATGCCAGGACATATGAATGTATTATTAGCGGAAGCAAATATTTCCTATGATAAGTTAATTGAAATGGATCAGATTAATGACGAGTTTTCAAATACCGATCTTGTTTTTGTTGTAGGTGCTAATGACGTGGTAAATCCAGCCGCTCAAACTAATCCGCAAAGTCCAATCTTTGGCATGCCTATTTTAAACGCAAGTAAAGCAAGAACGGTAATCGTAAGCAAAAGAAGTATGGGTAAGGGATATGCCGGAGTAGAAAATGAATTATTTGGATATCCTAATTGTTTAATGTTATTTGGAGATGCCAAACAAACAATTGGAAAATTGGTTATCGCTTTAAAAGAGCTTTAATACAAACAAATCAACAATCAAGTTTAGCATCTTTCTGCAATTAAAAATTTGAGGTTTTAGGGGGCGGCTGCCTTTGATGTGAATGGGGGTGTCTTTGAACCATTGCTTGGAGATAAGGATGCAATCATTTCCGATTCCTTAAACCATGCTTCCATCATATATGGTGTGAGACTTACAAAGTCCATGAGGTATAGGTATGAACATAATTCTATGGAAGATCTAGAGACAAAATTAAAAAAGCAATTGCTGCAGGGGCGGTTCAAAAAATAATTGTTACCGATGGCGCATTCTCCGTGGATGGTACCATTGCGCAACTAGATAAAATTGTAGCATTAGCCGAAAAGTATGAAGCACTGGTGATGAGTGACGAGTGTCATACAACTGGTTTTATTGGAAAAACAGGAAGAGGTGTTCATGAATTAAAAGGCGTGATGGGTAAGGTGGATATCATTACGGGAACCTTAGGTAAAGCACTGGGTGGTGCATCTGGTGGTTTCACCTCTGGTAAAAAAGAAATCATTGAACTATTAAGACAACGCCAAGGCCTTATTTATTTTCAAACCACGTACTCATCCCATTATACCTATCATGTTATATGATGCAGTTGTTTCACAAAATATGGCAGAGAAATTATTAGAAAAGGGAATTTATGTAATTGGCTTTTACTACCCTGTTGTACCAAAAGGCCAAGCTAGAATTCGTGTACAAATTTCTGCTGCACACAGTATTGCTCAATTAGACCAAGCAATTCAAGCATTTATTGAAGTAGGCAAGGAACTAGGAGTGATTAAGTAAAAATTTTCAATAAACCTTTAGTAATATGTGGAATAAGTCCGATGACTGGGTTGAAATAAATAATAAATCCGAAAAGACATTTAGGTTTAATAACTACAACGACGTAGTCTTATTCTCCAATAAAGTAATGCAAATTGCAATGGACCAAGACCATCACCCTGAAATCAATATTCATTATAACTTTGTAAAAGTAAAAATCACTGATTATGAGAAAGGTGCTGTTTCAGAAATATGCCACCGCTTTATGAGTGAAGTAAATAGGATTAAATTTGACTAATAGATTTTATATACACAGAAGGGGTAACGCCCTTTCGCTCTTTAAAAGCATCAATGAATTTTGATCTAGAAGCAAACCCGGAGTTAGATGCAATAGCCTCAATCGTTAAATTTTTAGACTCGCCTTGTTCGATCATTTTACAAACATAATCGATTCTCAGATTCTTTCTCCACTCGCTAAAAGTGATTTCTAATTCTTTATTAAAATAGATGGACAATGTTCTTTCTGGAATTTTTAAATCGAAAGACATTTGAGACAAAGAAAATTCTTTTTGTATATAAGGACTTCCTTTTAAATATGCATTTATTGCTTCTTCGAAATCTTGTATGTTAGCAGATTCCTTGATCTTTTTTGGTAAACTTTGCTTGAACTCCTCAATGAAACCTTCTTTACCTTGCTCAACTGTATAAGATACGTTTCCATAAAGAATCTTAGGGAATAAGAATAAGAAAATATTTTGCAAGAAAAACCCACCACCACAAATTTCAAAATAGTATTTCTCAGAAAATATTTCAGCTGAAGGAATACCAATAATAGAAAAATGATAGCCATAAACAGTAAACATATGTCCAATACTATTTAAAGCAATTACAATCTGAATCCCACAAAGTAAAAAGAACCATTTCTTTAATAACATATGGTTAGAATGCAAACGGCCGAACTTTTTAAAAGTATGTTTACTTTGAATTAAAAAGTAAACAATAGAGCCAATCGCATAAATTAATAAGTGCGCTGATCTTGAAAACAAGATAAACTCAAATGAAACGAATAAAAAATTAAGCCTATAGTCCTCCGTGATATTAACTATCTCGTGCGCAATTTTCATTTTTTGATCAAATGGTAGGGTCGTAAATGGCAAACAATTAATAATTGTAAGGAAAGCTGGCAGTAAATGCAGCCAATCCCATTTTTGTAATTTATTATTATCTGCCAAGGTGGTCTTAACATAATAGAACAATAAAGGCCCCAGTAAATAAGAAAAAGGCAGCCAGTTGACAAATGAAACCCCCTCCCAAAAGATGTCTTTGGTAAAGTGCAGCCCATAATAAACCATCACAACTAGGTTACAGCATAAGAAAAACAAGGCAAGGAAAATATTGGATCTATTTAATGAACTTAGATAGTAGATAAGTATGAAAGAAGTAAAAATTCCAAAAAGGGGGAACAAAATAGCCATAAAGGTCTGATTACTTGATATTTAGTGGTCAAGATAATCAAATTGGCCTATTTTCATTCGAATTAGCTCTAAATTTTTATATTCTTCCTATTTTCGACATCAAGCTATTTTGTTCCAAAATGCCCAAATGGAACATTATTTTAATCTTCCTATTTGATTGAAATTCAGGGTTTTCGTTTTTTTAAACATTCAATCATTAAAACAAAAATTATGAAAAAACTTGTATTATTGGCAATCATCGCCATTTCGGTTGTTGCATGTACACAAAAGGCTGAAAATGAATCAACAGCAGCTGATCCACATCAATTTGGGTTTAATTATGATAGCACAGCACAAATGGATATTATCAAAAGTACTTTTAAGGACATTGAAATTTATGATACAATGAGTTATGCATCTAAATATGCAGATACTGCAGTTTTCCATGACAATCTAAGATTGACTAATTTAAATGAAAACGTCCAAATTCTAAATCAGTTTAAAGCAAAAGGAATCACAGTAAAAGTAAAGGATGGATATCCTATGTGGAGCAGTCATTTTAATTTTAAAGATGGCAACCAAGGCGATTATGTGTATTGTTATTTAACAACCACTTTTACAAAAGGTGAAAAATCAGTAGATGTGGTAATGTTTCAGGCTGATTTATTCAATAAAGACGGTAAGATTGTTGAAGAGTGGTTGGTGTATGATCAAACTGCTATTGGCGCATTATTGAATTAATTTAATCTATTGCAATAAAAAGCCCCGGCAAACGCCGGGGCTTTTTTGTATTTTTTTCAACCTAAACTTTAAACTATTTATTTGCTCACACGCTTATAAGTCTTTATACTAGTCACTTTGTTTACAGTATCAACGATGGTTTGAGTAAACTCATCAGCACCATTGAATGATACTGGGATATTGTATTTACCAGTCCAAGCTTTATTGCTAGAAAATGTTAAATTCTCGGTTAAGTCATTGTTATTCAATGTAAAAGTACCTTGGCCAACATGCTTCATATAAGTGGTGCTTGTTGCATTCTCTAATGCTCTAGCAGCCCACATAAAATGACCAGCATGGAAAACTTTATATTCATTGTAAGTATTCACCACTGAATCTTGACCAGTTACATTGATACTTTTTGTTTGGTGCCATACGCCATCTAGTGCAGATGTACCAGTTGCAGCGATAGAAGTGTAAGTTTCTTTTAAGCTCCACTTTTCCCCATTCATCATAAATTCTGGGATAGTTTGTGTGTAGCCTTTTTCAGATTGAACGATGTCTAAATTTGCTACTTGAGTAGAATCAAGCGTATTTGTATTGAAAATGTTCGTTTCTACTATTTTACCAGCAGCAAAAGTATAAGTACCAACACCAAATCCAACAGATGAATCCTTACCTTGATAGATAAAGAAGTAAGCTTCAGGGGTATACAATTTGAATTGTGTATTTCCTTCAGAAGCTAAATTAACAGTTTCAATTGTCCCGTCAGATACGACAGCTTGGTCCATACTGTAAACTCCTACAATTGATTCCGTCTTAGATGCTTCAGAGCAGCTAGCCAATAAGGCAGTCATGGCAAAGCCTAAAAAGATGTTTTTTTTCATGTTTGTGTTTGATTTGTGATTTAAGCAATAAGATCCAAAAATGATCTTAGCGGTTTAAAACTACTAAGCCCCAGCTTTTATAGATACTTACCAATAGGATAAGTTGTTCCAAAAAGGGCAAAAGGAACAAATTATAAGCAGTATCAACTGAAATAACCTATCCGCAGGGCTAAATTGCTGCTTCATCAAACATAAAATCCAAGTATGAAAAAGTTCATTTTATCTTGCTTTGTAGTAAGTTCTATTATTGCATGTTCTCCAAAAACAGAATCTATTGGAACAGGAGCTGGAACTATAGTGACTACTGGTCCTGAAGTCGAGGCGATGAAAAATAGTTTTACTGCTTTTGCAAATGGAAACTGGGATGAATTAACAACCTACTTCGCTGACTCTGCTGTATCCTATCATAATGTTTGGCCTCTTGATACAACTGTAAAAGGTGTTCCAATAAAAGACATGATTGAGAATTTCAAAAAAGACAGACCAAATTACGAAGGCAATTTCCAATTAAACACGCCAATTGTAGAAGTAGTCACAATGGCTAATGGTAGCAAGTACGGCCATATTTGGGTAGAAATAACTGCACAACGTAAAGATGGTAAAAAAATTAAACAAGTAGTGTTTAATTCATTTGGTATTAATAAAGATGGCAAGTTCACTTCTGAGTGGCCAATTTATGATAACCAATAAGATTTAAAATTTCGAGTGTAAGATTGGTATAAATACGTAAGCGCTCCGTGATTTCACGGGGCGCTTTTTTGTATCTTTAATTTCAAATTAAATTTAACTGCTATGACAAAGCCATTAAATACATGTATATGGTTTGACTGAAAATCAAAAGAGGCATTTTTATTTTACAAGGAAGTTTTTGGAGATGTTGAATTGATTTCCGAAAATCCCTTTGTTGTAAATTATAATTTATTTGGTCGACGCTTTATGCATTTAAATGGTGGTCCAGGACATACAGGTGATTTAGATATTTGGATTAATAGTTCAGAAACGAATGCTGAAAAATTAGTACTTGCCATAAATGAATTTGGACTAGCAAGTTTAGGATTAACAAAATCTGATTTTATGCAAGCCGGTTATGTTACACAAATAGGATACCCACCACTTAGAATTTATATACTGAATGCCATTGATGGAGTGAAATTTGAAGACGCTTTCCCAAATAAATTACTTGTGGATGTAAATGGGATTGAAGTAAAATATATAGGTTTGAAAGAATTCATAGAGAACAAAACAGCTTCAGGCAGAATTCAGGATATTGCTGATTTGAAAGAGATTAATGAATTGAAATAATGAATAATTGTATTGAAGGCGTATAAATTATTGTATTTTTATGTATGCTAGTTACAATAAAAAAATATTTTTCTATAAAACAAGATATTGATTCATTTGATAATATTCATGAAACAATCATTCAAGGAATAAAATTCAAAGGGACAAATTTAATTGTACTTGTATTTGCAATTTTTATAGCGTCATTAGGTTTAAATATTAATTCAACTGCAGTAATTATTGGTGCAATGTTAATATCGCCTTTGATGGGGCCAATTATTGGAATTGGTTTCGGTGCGTCTACTTATAATCCGGTTCTTATAAAAGAGGCCATTAAAAATTATCTTTTTGCCACTTTAGTTAGTTTGTTGACTTCAACTATTTATTTCTTAGTTAGTCCTATTGACGATGCACAATCTGAATTGTTAGCAAGAACTACTCCCAATATTTATGATGTTTTAATAGCATTGTTTGGCGGATTTGCCGGAATTACCGCTATCACTAGTAAATTTAAAGGAAACATTTTACCGGGAGTTGCAATTGCAACAGCCCTGATGCCTCCTTTGTGTACAGCTGGATATGGATTAGCAACCTTGCAATTAACGTACAGTTTAGGGGCGTTATATTTATATTTTATAAATACTGTATTTATCATTTTGTCCTCTTATTTGTATTTAAAATTTATCGACTATCCAATACAAGAAAATAAACAAAATAAAAATGTCATAAAAACTAATAGAATAATTTATTGGATTTCAATTATAACAATCATCCCAAGTATCTATTTAGGGTATGATTTGATAAATAAAAACCAATTCAATAGAAATGCAAATAAATATATTAGCACTGAATTTAATTTTTCAAATACCTTAGTTTTAAAGAAAGTAATTAAACCCAGTAAAAATACAATTCAACTATTTTTAGCTGGATATAAGCTAGATTCTAACGAGCTTATTGATTTGACAAATAAGAAAAATAAATATAATTTAGAAAATACTAAAATTGAAATAAATCAAGGTGCAACATTTGAAAAAAATAGTAATGACTTTAATGATAATCAACAAAATATATTAGAAAAAACAAATAACATTTTAAATAATATATTAGATAGTATAGCAAGAAAACAACAAAACCATCTTGAATTAACAAAAGAATTGAAATTCATTGACCCTAATATAGATACAGGATACATTATTAACAATACTTTATTTAATACAAATCAAACTTATCAGAATATTACAATTATTTTAGAGACAATCAAAGCAGATCGAAAAAGTAAAATTGATAGTGCAAAAATTGCCAATTGGTTAAAAGTTCGACTGCCTAAAGATTCTATCATAATTAAAATTATAAAATGATAAGTGTAATTATTCCGGCTTTAAATGAGGCTAAAACAATAAAGGAAGTGATTGATATATTAAATCAATCAGCCTTAGTTGATGAGATTATTGTAGTAGACGACAAGTCATTAGATGATACTGTTGCTATCTCCTTAAAAGCAGGAGCAAAAGTTATTACTGGTACTAAATTAGGGAAAGGGGCATCTATGAAGGATGGCCTATTAATTGCCAAGAATGAAGTCATTATATTTTTAGATGCAGATATTACAACCTATCCCAAGGATATAGTTGAATTAATGACAGATCCAATTTTAAATGAAGAAATTGATTTTGTAAAAACATATTTTACAAGACAAGCAGGAAGGGTAACTGAATTAGTAGCAAAACCACTTTTATCAATTTTATATCCAAGTTTCCCTGTTTTCATTCAACCTTTAAGCGGGATGATTGCAGGAAAAAAGTCATTATTTACTAAAATTGATTTTGAAGAAGGTTATGGAGTAGATATTGGTATATTAATTGATATGTACAAACTTGGGGCTAAAATTAAGGAAGTGAATATTGGCAATATTGAGAATCGAATGCAATCCTTGGAACAACTAGGAAAAATGTCTAAAGCAGTTGCATCTACAATTATTGACAAAGCTGCCAATTTTGGTAAAAAGAATTTAGAAGTACTAGAAAATATACAAGTAATTAGAGAACAAATGGAATTTGCAATTAATGAAAAGTCTAAACAACTTTCTAAAATTGCCATTTTTGATATGGATAATACTTTACTAACGAAAAGTTTTATACATGCATGTTCTCAAAAATTTAATTTCCAATCGGAATTGCTTGATATAGTTAGTTCGCAACAAAATCCATTTATTCGAACAAAACAAATTGCTAAATTATTAAAAGGGAAGACAGTTAACGATCTAATTCAAGTTGCGGAGGAAATACCAATAACTACTAATGCAGAAAAGTTAATTTATCACTTGAGAGAAAGGGGTTATAAAATAGGCATCATAAGTGACAGTTACGATTATATTACTAATTATTTTGTAAATAAATTAAGGTTAGACTTTTCTTTGGCTAACGAATTAGAATTTTCAAAAAGCATTGTTACTGGTGAAGTTAAAATACCTTCGTTTTTTCTTCCAAATTCTAAAAGCATTTGCAATCATGAAATTTGTAAATCTCATGCACTTGTTACTATTTGTAATGAATTAACTATAGATATTGAAAATACTATTGCAATTGGAGATGGTGAGAATGATATTTGTATGGTCAGAAAAGCTGGCATAGGTATTGCCTATTGCTCGTCAAATCAAACACTTAATTTAGTAGCTGATTTTATAATTAAAGAAAAAGACATGGGTTTAATAAATGATTTAATTAGTTAATTAAATCTGTAGGATTGTATAATGATATATAAGTTCTCCATCATCTTTTCCCTTTTTAAAACACAAAACTTGGTCATAATTTACCCCAAAAAAACGGGTCTACGCTTTTATCAGTATAAATTCTTGATAATGATACCTTTCGGCTGTGGGCCCACCAGGGTAGATCCTGGGACCCCCTGATTATGAGGGTTCCTAGTGGTATTCCATACCTTTTCATTTATTGATAATCAATAGGATACAAGATTGAAATAGATTTATATTTCTCATATTTCACCTGTTTTAGCCAATTTTTTGTGAAAACCTGGCCGTGAACCTGGCCGGAATTTAATGAGTTTTAGATCATCAATATTGAAGTTTATAATTTGCAATGAGATCATGTATTCCCTTTCATGGATAGAATCTAGGTAGACATTTGTATGGCATTGAAACATGTTATTAGTACTCCTGGTTGGTGATGATTGAAACATCTAACTGCACCTGAGTTTATTGTATATTTGTAAGTTATAAACTTTCACTTTTTAATTTGTTGCCCAATGATGAAGAATATGTTTTATTTATTAGGTGTTCTGTTGTCTTTGGATGGTTATACTCAAACAGGTATTGGAACTACTTCACCTGTTAATAAGTTTCAAGTTGAAACTACCGCAGCAGCTCCTCTTACTTCGGGATCTGGTTTCAATGGAAACCTAAGATTAGGCGCTACTGGAGCAAATCAAGTTTTAGATTTTGGACTAGGTACAACTTTTGGATGGTTACAAGCAAGACATAAAACTATTTATAGTGAAAATTATTTTTTAGTATTAAATCCTAATGGCGGAAATGTGGGGATTAATAAATCAAATCCAGCAAAAGCACTAGATGTCACGGGTGATATTGCAGTAAGCGGAGCACTAACCGGTGGCAATGTAGTCGCTTCAAAATTAAGCGGTTTTGTTTCTAATATTACATCCGTATCAACAGACAGGTCTATTGCAGTAACAGACAATGGCACTATTTTACGTTCGACAGCTACATCGGGTATAACGATAACTTTACCAGCTTCTGGTATCCCAGAGGGTTTTAATTGTATGGTATTACAAAGTGATGTTGGACAAATTACATTTTCAGGGACGTTTTATAATAGAAATGGTTTTAATAAAACTGCAGGCCGCTATTCAATTGTAACTATTCTTTATGCAGGAGGGATATACATTGTTTCAGGAGAAATGAGTAATTAAGATGAAAATATTACTACTATTTATATTTGTCCTTTTTAATTTAAATTCTAACAGTCAAATCCTACCTGTACAATATTCTGTATATGAATCAAATAGAGGTAAAGGTAATGGGAAATTATATTATAAATTATACAGCGTATCGACAAGTAGTGTATTTCCTGCAAGTTCTGCCGATTACGACACTTATCTCAGTACCTATGGTACTTTCAGGATAGGTGGTACATTTAATGTATTAACGAATAGTGGCACCATTAACAGCTCAACGAGTAATTCAACAAATACAATAAACTTTAATTCCTCTGCACAATTTTTAAATTCAATTAATAACCAAAGTCCGTATGTGGGGTATGATGGGAATTATTTTTCAGTTATTGTATCTGGATATTTCATTCCAAAACAGACAGGTACGTATACTTTTTCTGTAGAAGGGGACGATGCTGTTGATTTATTTATTAATAATGTAAATGTGGCAAATCATTATGGTGGACATGGTGCTTCTGCAATAGGTACGCACACAGGAACTATCAATTTAATTGCTGGTAAAAAGTATACTTTAAGAGGCAGATTTCAAGAGCACGCTGGTGGTGAGGTTTTTACATTATTTTGGAAGAAACCTTCAGAATCAAATGGGACTGTTTGGTTTCAGGATTGGGAGGAATTATCTTCAAATGAAGTTGTACCTTCTGGTTTAGTTTATTCATTTGACCCAGGAAATTTTTATAGCTATTCAAAAATAGGTACTGCAAATGCAACCTATAATGATTTAAATAACAACGTTTCAGGTACTTTATTGGATAACACCACATTTTCTTCTGACAATGGCAATGTTTTGGTTTTTGATACTGACAAGGATGCGGTTGATTTTGGCACAAATATTCCAAATTTTCCAACGTCTGATATAAGTGTATTTCTATGGATTAATGCAACTTCACTCAGAAATGGCTGGAATATTTTTTTTACAAAATGGTTTTCTACTACTGCAGGAGATGGAGGCGTGTCCGATTTTCATTATTCAATTAAAACTAATGGCGCGCAAAATTTTCAAAATTTATACACGACCAATGCTAGTGATATGTTTGGGTCAACTCCCATTTTAACTTCTACATGGTATCATGTAGGTTTTACAATCTCTAGTGGAAATATGCAAATGTATCTTAATGGACAACCAGATGGTTCTCCGAGGCCTGCAAGTAGAACCAATCAACCTTCTGCTAGATTAATTTTGGGTGATTCAAGGAGTAATGGTTTAGTTACATTTAATGGGAAAATCGGCACTATTTCTGTTTATAATAGGGCGATAAATAGAGAAGAAGTTTTTCAGAATTTCAATATCTCTAAACACAGATACGGTTTTACAAATTAAAAGAGTTACAATCGAAATTATCAGTGATTTTAATGTCATATAATCAGGTTCCAACAATTCCACTCCTTCACCTCCATTCACCCCTGTTTTCCCTCAAAGAACACAAAACCTGGCCCAAACCTGGCCAGAACTTACCACAAACAAAAAGGGTCTATGCATTTTTACAGCATAAACCCTTGATAATGTTGCCTTTCGGCTGTGGGCCCACCAGGGCATGATCCTGGGACCCCCTGATTATGAGTCAGGTGCTCTAACCAACTGAGCTATAGGCCCTCATATTGCTATGATGGCTGCAAAAATAGTAAAATTGACCGTCTCTTGGAACATAAAGCACTAATATTTTAACCTTTTTTAAAGTGATCTACCCTTTTTTTCGATTATTTTTGCTGAATGAAGAAAGTAATTTTAACGCTCCTTACTATTTTGTTATTCAGTGGTTTAGCCAAAGCGCAAACTTCTGGTACCGAAAAGAAAATGGCAGACTTATCTAGCCGTCCTGCCGACCATTTAATGATCCAGTTCGGATCTGATAGCTGGGTAGGCGCACCAGATAGCGTAAAGACGTCTGGCATGGGTCGTCATTTCAACATCTACTTTATGTTGGACAAGCCTTTTAGAACAAATAACAAGTTTAGTCTTGCTTATGGTTTAGGCTTTGGAACAAACAATCAATACATTGACAACGGCACTTACGTAGATTTAGCACAAGTTGCAAATACGATTCGTTTCAAACAATTAGATTCAAGTGCTAATCGTTATGACAAGCAAAAAGTGGCGACTGTTTATTTACAACTCCCTGCAGAAGTAAGGTATTACTCCAATCCTGCGAACCCAGCAAAATCTTGGAAACTAGCTGCTGGTGTGAAAGTAGGCTTGTTATTTAAAGGATTTACAAAAGTGAAAGATTACCAAACATCAACTGGTCAATCTTTATATGGTAAAACATACGTTCAAAAAATGAGCAATAAAAGGTTCTTTACAAGTAACGACGTCACATTGACTGCAAGAGCTGGATACGGTATCCTATCAGTAAATGTAGGCTACTCTGTAACGCCAGTGATTCGTGATGGATATGGACCTTCATTCAATAGATTATCTGTTGGTTTAAGCATCAGCGGATTATAGTCTACCCCAAAACTATTTACAACCCTCCTTTATATTAAGGGAGGGTTTTTTTATTCTAGAAGGGTATTGAGTTATCTTTGTAAAAATTAAGATTCATTTTGATAGAGAAGAAGCAAATAATTAAGGAAGAGGAGAAGGCAGTATTAGTGGGCGTGATTCAACAAGAACATACCGAGGAGCAGGTGAATGAATACTTGGCCGAATTGGCTTTTTTAGCAGAGACAGCTGGAGCGATAGCAGTTAAAATTTTCAAGCAAAGATTATCACATCCCGACAGTAAAACATTTGTTGGTAAGGGTAAGCTAGAGGAGATCAAGCAATATGTGGCTGCCAAGGATATTGATGTAGTAATATTTGATGATGAATTAACTGGATCTCAAATACAGAATATTGAAAAGGAAGCAAAGTGTAGGGTGATTGATCGAAGCGATTTGATCTTAGACATTTTTGCACGTCGTGCAAGAACAGCACAAGCTAAAGTACAAGTAGAGTTAGCACAATATCAATACATTTTACCAAGGTTAAAAGGAATGTGGTCGCATTTGGAAAGACAAGGTGCGGGTATTGGTTCTAGAGGTCCTGGTGAAACAGAAATTGAAACAGACCGTCGTATTGTTAAAGATAAAATTGCTTTACTACGTAAGCGTTTACAAGAGATAGACAAACAAGCTTTCACACAACGTAAGGATAGAGGTGAGTTTATACGTGTGGCACTAGTAGGTTACACGAATGTGGGCAAGAGCACGATCATGAACTTATTAAGTAAGAGTGAAGTATTTGCAGAGAATAAATTATTTGCAACACTAGATACCACCACCAGAAAAGTAGTTTTTGAAGCGACGCCTTTCTTATTAAGTGATACAGTTGGATTTATTCGTAAGCTTCCGCATCATTTAGTAGAGAGTTTTAAAAGTACGTTAGATGAAGTACGTGAGGCAGATGTATTATTACATGTGGTGGACATCTCCCACGAAAAATACGAAGACCAAATTGATGTAGTTAATAAAACATTACAAGAACTAAAAGCATTTGATAAGCCGGTGGTAACCATTTTTAATAAGATGGATTTATACCGGGAAAAATATTTTGACGAGTGGATATCGGACGAAGTAAAACAAGACATTGAAAGAGACTTAAAAGAAAAATGGATTAATGTGACCAATAACAATTGTGTTTTTGTGTCTGCCATCGAAAAACAAAACATCGAAGAATTAAGAACCATCATCTTGCATAAAGTAAGAGACATGTACCAGATCAAATATCCTTATAAGACTGTATTCTTTTAATTATGTCAGAGAACAAGATCAACTGGGTTTTAATTACAGAAGCACCTTTGAGTTTAGATTTTCAAGAGAACAATTTATTAGACCTTGAAGTAGATGGGAAGAAAATCACCCTTGCAAAATGGAAAGAAGGCTACTTTGCTTTTGCCCAAAAATGTCCTCATGCCAGTGGCAGGATGTCTGCCGGTTATATCAATCCCCTTGGTCAGGTTGTATGCCCTTTACATAGATATGCTTTTGACATGAAAAATGGCCGAAACACAAGTGGAGAGGGCTATTTTCTCAAAACCTACCCCATAGAACTGCGTCCAGAGGGAATTTTTATTGGTTTTAAGCCGAATTCTTTCTTTTAAACTTTTGTTCTTTGGTAAATTTCATTATTTTTGCGTCCCGTAAAAGGGAACACTCCTCCTTAGCTCAGTTGGTTAGAGCATCTGACTGTTAATCAGAGGGTCTCAGGTTCAAGTCCTGAAGGGGGAGCAAAATGATAAAAAGGTTATACTTTTATAGTGTAACCTTTTTTATTTGCAGAAAACCAAACTCAAATTTATTAAAGCCGTGAAAGAAATCTTTAAAGACCTTTTGGTACAAAATATTCTCTCTAATAGTTTTTCTTTGAATATGATTAATAAAGACAATGTTTCTACAAAATTAAATGAACAAACCTCTTCTGTGGGATTCATTTATAGGCATATTGGTGAGACAATGCTATTATTCGGGTATTTTTTCGGGACGCCAACTGAAATACAAAACACTACAATGGGGCAACAAGATGAGGGTCAAGGCAAAGATTTTGATGAGAGTAAAGAACTAATAGAAAAAGGGTATAAAATGCTAGAAGACATTATAGAAAGTACTTCAAATGAAGGGTGGTCAGAAATAATTGAAACACCATTTTTTGGAGCTGTTTCAAAAGCAAAATTGTTTGCCCATATTCTTTATCATAACTCCTATCATTCAGGCCAAATTGGACTAGCAATCAAGAAAGGTTTAAAATAATCTTCAACCCTTTAATTTCCTAATAGCCTATACTCAATCATCGCATTGTATCTGCAACTTTCGTCTGTAATGATACCCAAGTTTATACTTGAGGTCGTAATATGCGATTTCAAGCTGTCGCTAGGACAATAGCACCTCAGCTGGAATATTTAGTTCTTGATGAAATAACTTAGCTAACTCTAGGGTCAACGGCTTCTTTTTATTTAGTAGAGAAGAAACATAACCCTTACTACCTACCTTTCCAACAAGATCTTTATTCTTTAGTCCTAACTCATCCATTTTTACTTTAATAGCATCAATTGGATCTGGAAGTGGAATGGGATAGTTGGTATCTTCATATTGTTTAATTAATAAGAGGGCCACCTGTAATTTTTCTCCTTGTGATGTATTTGCTTTTACCTTATGCTCAAATTGTACATCTACCCAATCAAGATATTGTTCATACTGTTTTTTATTTTTTATAATTTTCAATTCCATAGCCTTACTTTTTATATTTTATTGTTCTTACATCTATTTTATTATAGTCACTATGTGCTCCAAACCATTTAATCTGTATTGCTTTAAAATCAAATACAATTCTAACTACTAATCTATATTGATTCCCCATTATGTTAAATACAACTCTATCATCACTCACTAAACTAACATTTCCATATACCTTTTTAAGCTCATTAAAACTCTTAAAATCCGATATCACTAATTCATGATACCATTCAAATAATGCAACCTTTGCAAGAGGGTATTTTTTGGCATATGCTAGTAGCGTTCTTCGGGTAATGATGTTAAACACAAGACAAAGATAATAAGTTTACTAATAGAAAACTTTCTAAATTTAATCTATTTTGTATTTGCTCCGATTCTTTCTGCAAGGGCGGCATAATGAATAAATCATCTCAAATGCTTATTTTTTGCTCACTAGGCGTTTTGCATCTTTCTTTCATAAGTGCGCTACTTTTAGATAGCAACAGCTTAGTTTTGTGCCATGAGTAAAGAGGTCATAATTATTGGGGGAGGTTTGTCTGGCTTAACATTATGCTACTTATTAGAAAAAAAAGGTTTCGATCCTACGATTATTGAAGGATCATCCCGTTTAGGAGGAAGAATTCAAACCGTAAATGGCACATTAGACACTCCGCTTGAATTAGGTGCAACTTGGTTTACGGATCAACATCACGAGTTGTTGGATCTATTGCAAGAATTAGGATTAAACAAGTATCCTCAATACACAAAGGGCGCTTCCTTATTTCAAACTAATTTATTTGAACCTCCACAAGTATTCTCTATCCCCGAATCAGAAGCTCCATCTTATCGAATAGTTGGAGGGACTCAAACAATCATTAACACACTCAGGTCGAAGCTCAGTCGAACAAAAATTATTATAAATACGCAAATCACTAAGGTGTCACTACATAACAATAATGCACTTTTAGTGGAATCAAGCAATGAATCATTTCATTGCGACAAAGTGATAGTTTGTCTTCCTCCGCAGTTAGCATCATCAATTGAATTTTCAATTGATTTGCCATCTGAACTTAAAACATTTTTTCCAACAGTTCAAACTTGGATGGCAGGTTCAATTAAGTTTGTGCTAGAATATGAACGTCCTTTCTGGCGTGATAAAGGTTTATCAGGAATACTTTATAGCCACGCTGATATTGTTTCTGAAATGTATGACCATACGAATGAGCAAGAGAACAAATTCGGTTTTACTGGTTTCTTAAATAGTGAGACTGCAGGATCTAGTCAACAAGAAAGAAGGTCCAATGTTTTAAGACATTTAAGTGGACTATTTGGGAATGACGCGTTGAATCCGACAGCCTATTTTGATAAAGTTTGGAACGATTCATTTGTAGTGCATGAAAAAATA
>CAZLKW010000002.1:0-69711 GCA_964560215.1 uncultured Sediminibacterium sp.
AGCACTGCCGAGTAGCTATGTACAGACAGGATAAACGCTGAAAGCATCTAAGCGTGAAACCTTCCACAAGATGAGTTTACTTTTAAGGGTCGTCAGAGACTATGACGTTGATAGGCTATAGATGTAAAGCTAGTAATAGCAAAGTCGAGTAGTACTAATTGCCCGTAAGCTTTATTTTTTTTTTCTGTTCCTGATTTCAATTTCCAATATGTAAATTATTGTTTTATCCGTTTAGTTGTCATGACTAAGCATCCGATAAAATTACCGTCTTAAGGTGGTTTTGCCGGGGGTGTTCACCTCTTCCCATTCCGAACAGAGAAGTTAAGTCCCCCATGGCCGATGGTACTTGGGTTTTCCTGGGAGAGTAGGTAGCCGCCTTATTTATTAAAGAATCCTCATCATTTATTTGATGGGGATTTTTTTTGTCCATACTTAAGCAACTTCTTTTCCAATAGCAGCTGTCCAAATTTCATAAAATTCAGATCTAGACAGTTCGATTTCCATTGAATCCTTTGATTCAACCAGTCTTTCGAACTTTGTAGTACCCATTACTGGTATAATACCTGCAGGATGTGCGTATAAGAAAGCAAGTAAAATACTAGTAACTGAAACTGAATGCTGTTGACTTAGCTTTTCAACTACTGTCATTATCCTTTTATGTAAATCTGTATGCCCATCTAATAGACCATTTCCTAATGGTGACCAGGATTGGATCTTAATATTATTAATCTGAGCTTGTTCTAATATTCCATTATGATATGCATCTAAATTTGTTGTAGATATTTCTACTTGATGTTGCTCTACCTTTATATATTGATTCAATAATTTAACCTGCTCTTTTGTAAAGTTTGATACACCAAAATATTTTACTTTCCCTTCTTGCTTTAATGAACTTATTACTTCAGCAATTTCATGCACATTCATTAAAACATCTGGTCTATGAATAAGTAAAGCGTCTATATAGTCGGTATTGAAATTCTTAAGTGAATTTTCTACAGACGCCTTAATATGTGTCGCGGAAGAATCGTATGATTTTATATAATGGTCAGGTCTGTTGTGTGACATCATTTTAATACCACATTTTGTGATCAGCTTGATCTTAGTCCTAAGACTTGAATTGTTCTTGAGCGCTTCCCCAAATGCAGCTTCAGTTGTATAATCTCCATAGATATCTGCATGATCAAATTCATTCAAATTTATTTCTAAACACTGATTGATAATTTTTAGGTATTGATCTTTTGTAAAGTTCGCACCCCAGCTGCCCCATCTCATACAACCCACGATAGGATTGTGTTTTACACGATTGTTCATATGCTAATATTAAAATACAATTTACAACTTTTTAAAAGTATAGACATAAAAAAACCGGCGCTTAATAAGCGCCGGTTTGTATTGCAACGAGGTTGATTAATATCTGTTGTATTCACCACCACCATTACCGCCACGGTCACGGTTATAACCGCCGCCAGTTCCGCCGCGATTGAAACCACCGCCACCACGATTACCACCACCACCAGCACCATAAGGCTTCTTAGTGAAACTTCTTTCACCTTCTGGACGTGGAGTAGACTCGTTTACGACAATGTTACGACCTAACACTTCCGTGTCATGAAGTTGAGCGATAGCTGCGCGAGCTTCGTCATCATTAGCCATTTCAACAAAACCGAAGCCTTTGCTTCTGTTGTTGTTAAATTTGTCTGTTACAATTTTTGCACTTGCTACTGATCCAAATGGAGTAAACAAGTTCTCAAGATCTTCGCTAGTCATATTCCAGCTAAGATTTCCAACATAAATGTTCATGTTCTTTAAAATTAAGTGATCTAAATACCGATCGAGACAAACTATCTCTTTCGGACAATACGAAGATAGGTATAATAATATCAGAAATACTTATTAAATCGGTAATTTAATTTAATAGGGGGGATTAAAGGTTTAAAACTAACAAAAAAGCCTTTCTGAAGGTTCAGAAAGGCTTTTTTAAGGATTTTGGACAATTTTACTTGTCTTCCAAATGATTTTCGAATTAAGCTTCAGCAGCGATTTCGATATCGATTTCAGTTGTTTGACCGTTACCGAAGTCAATAGTTGCTTTGTAAGCACCTAATTCTTTGATATCATCTTGAACAGTGATTCTTCTTCTGTCAATCTCATAACCTTTTTGATCACGGATTGCTGCAGTTACCTGCAATGAAGTTACACTACCGAATATTTTGTTGTTTGCACCAGTCTTAGCTGTTAATTTAACAGGACTAGCAGTTAACACAGAAATTACTTTAGTGATCTCAGCTAACATAACAGCTTCTTTCTTCGCTTTCGCTTTTAAACGCTCTTCTAATTGTTTTAAATTAGAAGGTGTTGCTTCAACTGCATGTTTAGTTGGGAATAAGAAGTTACGAGCGTAACCGTTTTTCACGTTTACTAACTCATCCTTTCCACCTAAATTGTCTACGTCTTTGATTAAAATTACTTGCATAATTGTTTTTTTAGTTCCCAAGAGCCCAGTCATAATTTACTTATTACTGTCACTCGCCTTGATGTTGTTCATCGCGAGATTAGGGATGGTTTACTAATTTTTTATTTCAATAAATCTGTTACATAAGGTAACAAGGACATTTGACGTGCTTTTTTAACAGCGTCAGCCACCTTACGTTGGTATTTAAGTGAGTTTCCACTTAAACGACGTGGTAACATTTTACCTTGTTCGTTAATGAACTTCTTTAAAAATTCGATGTCTTTGTAATCTACATACTTAATACCATACTTTTTAAAACGACAGAATTTCTTCTTTGGTTTTTCCTGTTTGATCGCTGTAAGGTATTTGATTTCATTCTTTGCCATGATGGTAAAAATTTAATTAAGCCTCTTGTGCTTTGTGAACAGGGAAACCGCCGTTTCTCTTAATGTGGTTGTACTCAACTGCGTACTTGTCAAGTTTAGTAATCATGTGACGCATAATTTGCTCGTCACGTAAGAATTGAATTTTCAATTTCTCGTTGATTGTTGCAGGTCCTGTGAATTCTAATACCCAGTAGATACCTGTTGTTTTCTTATCGATAGGATAAGCAAGTGATTTTAAACCCCAAGGATTTGAGGCTACAGTGTCTCCACCATTTTCTTTGATGAAGTCTTGGTATTTTTTCTGAGCAGATTTAAAATCTTCTTCAGATAATACCGGTGTAAAAATCACCATTAATTCGTAATTGTTCATTACTTGAATTTTTTGGTTAAATAATTGGTTTTTCCCAGTGGACATCCTTGTTACAGAATGAATCTGCCAAAACAGATTTGGGAGGGCGAAGGTAGGCTATTTTAGTGGATTTTCTGCATTATTTGGCTTAAAAATCAAGGCTACTGGGAAATGGTCGCTAAAGCCTCCCCTGAACTGGTTTCCATTCCAAGTTCTTTTAGGGTAGCCAGCATATTTTCCTTGTGTTTCAATCATGTCTGAGTTTTTATAAATAATTGGTTTATAATGGTTTAGATAAGACCTCGTCAATCCCCAGTTGCGACTTAATAAAATTTGATCAAAAAGGTTCCAGCAATCCCTATAGGCGCAGCCTGGCTGAAAAATTAACCTTTTCTGGGCCGTTTCGGCCCCTAAACTTGTCAGCTTGGCAGAAGCTTGTTTTTGGTCTTGATTTTGTAATAATAGGATCAAACGATATTATTATGCAAAAAGGTCAAATAAGAGTTCAGACGGAAAACATTTTCCCTATCATTAAAAAGTTCCTTTATAGTGATCACGAGATTTTTGTGCGTGAATTAGTGAGTAATGCGGTAGACGCTGCTCAAAAATTAAAAACCCTCAGTTCTAAAGGCGAAGTAAAGGGGGAGTTAGGAGACTTAAGAGTAGATGTTATTGTAGATGCCAAAGAAAAAACCATTTCGATTATTGATAATGGCGTTGGTATGTCTGCCGAGGAAGTAGATAAGTACATCAATCAGGTTGCATTTAGTGGGGCAGAGGAATTTGTAACAAAATACCAAGACGCAAGTATCATTGGTCATTTTGGTTTAGGATTTTATAGCTCGTTCATGGTGAGTGATAAAGTGGACATTTACAGTAAGAGTCATACAGGAGCACCGGGTGTGTTTTGGAGTTGCGATGGCAGCCCTAGTTATGAATTATACGAAGTGGATTATAGCAATCGAGGTACCAAGATTGTGATGCATATCAATGAAGAAAGCAAGGAGTTTTTAGAGCCGTCTAGGGTAAAATCAATCTTAGAAAGATTCTGTAAGTTCTTGCCTGTTGCGATTTACTTTAAGGACGCGAACGAAGTGGTTCCTGAGGTTAAAGAAGCTGCAGATGCTACAGCAGAAGATAATAAACAAGTTGAAAAACCAATCAACAATACAAATCCAATTTGGGTTAGAAAGCCAGCAGATTTGACAAAAGAAGATTACGAGAAGTTTTACAAAGAGTTGTATCCATTTGGAGAAACACCTTTGTTCTGGATACATTTAAACGTGGACTATCCATTTAATTTAACCGGCATTTTGTATTTCCCTAAAATCAAACAGAGTTATGAAATACAAAAGGACAAAGTTCAATTGTATTGCAATCAAGTATTTGTAACAGACGAAGTAAAAGACATTGTTCCAGAGTTCTTGATGTTATTACATGGTGTAATCGATAGTCCAGATATCCCTTTGAATGTAAGCAGAAGTTATCTGCAAGGAGATCCAAATGTTAAAAAGATCAACGCGCATATCACTAAAAAAGTGGCAGACAAATTAGAAGAGATTTTTAATAGCGATCGTAAAGCATTCGAAGAAAAATGGGAGAGCTTGGGCTTGTTTGTGAAGTATGGTATGATTACGGACGACAAGTTCTTAGAAAAAGCAAATAAGTTTTTAATCTTAGAAGATGCTGCTGAAGCTGGTAAGTTTTATACCCTAGATGAATATAAGACAACAACAGAAGCAACTCAAAAGAATAAAGAAGGCAAACAGGTTTTATTGTATACAACGAATCCAGTTCAACAAGACGCATTTATTCAAGCAGCAGTAGGTAAGGGATACAAAGTAATTAAACTAGAGACAATGGTGGATGCTGCCTTCATCAATAATGTAGAAATGAAATGGGAATGCGTTCAGTTTGTGCGCGTAGATGCGGACGTAGTGGATAATTTAATAGACAAACAAGAAAACGTTGACTCAATATTATCTAAGGACGAAGTGGAGCAAGCAAAAAAACTATTTGAATTCCAAGTACCTGAAATCACTTTGACAGTAGAAGTAAAGGGCTTAAGTAAAGATGCAGCACCTGTGATTGCAACAAGACCAGAATTCATGCGTCGTATGAAAGACATGGCTGGCATGGGTGGCGGAGGCATGACTGCATTTTATGCTCAAATGCCAGATGAGGTTCAGTTGACAATCAATGGCAATCATCCAGTATACCAAACTTTGTTAAAAGAAGCGGATGCTGATAAGCAACAAAAACAAGCAAGAAATTTAGCCGACTTAGCTTTATTGTCTCAGGGATTGTTAAAAGGAGCTGAATTAACAAGCTTTATAAATAGAACGGTAGAGTTGACAAGCAAAAGCTAGATTAAACAACAAGTAGAAATAGTGCATTAACGCGAGCCCGAATGAATTAATTTGGGCTCGTTGTTTTTAGATCAATCACTTGCATTTGTACAGATTGATTTCCCTGCCATTCATTCAATTGTAATTGAAATACAATATCAAAAGGCTTGCCTGATTTTACGATATCAATTTTGTCGGGCATATTATAACCAATGCCTCTTACACTGTTGTTTCCTTGTGTAAGGTTAAAGCTAATATGCGCTTCTTTCACTAATTTGGAATAGCCATTGTCTCGAACATTTTTTGCGATAAATATGGGTCTCATATTATCGGGGCCAAATGGTTCCATCTGTGAAATGATATTAAAAAATTGCAGGTTTATTTGATCCAAAGGAAGTACTGCATTAATTAGGATCTCAGGCACAGTTTGTTCTGGTGTGATTCTTTCTGCCACTGCATTTTCAAAGGCAATTTTAAATGCTTCAAGCTGATCAATGGACAAAGTCATGCCTGCTGCTGCAAAATGTCCTCCATAACCTAGAAGGTGCGCTCTGCACGCGTGTAATGCTTCGTATAAGTTAAATCCTTGCACACTTCTTGCACTACCTGATACGATATCGCCATTTTGAGTGAGTACAATGGTCGGCTTATAATGCTTTTCTATCAACCTACTAGCCACAATACCCACGACACCTTTATGCCAATGTGGTTGAAATACGACAGTAGATTTTTTATTTAAATGTGTTGGGTCATTTTCAATCTCTGCTAAAGCTTCTTCTGATATGGTTGTATCTGCCTCTCTTCTGTCTAAATTATCTTGTTGTAAAAGGGATGCAACCGCCAATGCGCTTTGATAATCCTTTTCCACAAAAAGTTGAACGGCTTTTTTTGCGTCATCCATTCTGCCTGCAGCATTAATTCTTGGCGCTACAGCAAAAACCAAATTGCTAATACGTATTGGCCTATTTTGTTTTGCTAATTCTAATAAAGCTAAAATTCCATGACTAGGATTTTCGTTTACTTTTTGAAGGCCATAAAAAGCCATGGTTCTATTTTCGTCCGTGAGCGGAACAATGTCAGCTGCAATTGCCGTTGCCACAAGGTCTAGGAATTGCAAATAACTTGTTTCTGGTAGATTGTATTTTTTTGCAAGCGCTGTAATTAATTTAAACACCACGCCACATCCACATAATTCTTTATAAGGATAACCGCAATCCACTTGCTTTGCATTCAATATTGCAATGGCAGGTGGCAAAATTGGATCTGGTAAATGGTGGTCGCAAATAATAAAATCAATGCCTAGTTCTTTTGCGTAGGCAATCAAATCGGTAGACTTGATACCACAGTCAACAGAAATTATTAAATTTATGCCAGTTGCTTTTGCATGGTCAATACCCATTTTTGAAACACCATATCCTTCTCTGTAACGATGGGGGATATAGAAGTCTATATTAGGTCCAATTGTTTTTAAGAATTGGTATAATGTCGCAACAGAGGTAGTACCATCTACGTCGTAATCTCCAAAGACCATGATGGATTCATTGTTTTCAAAAGCAGTCTCAATTCTTGCTACTGCTTGGTCCATATCTTTCATTAGATAGGGGTCGTGCAGGTCGTTTAGAGAAGGCCTAAAAAATTGTTTTGCTTTGTCAAAGTCTTCAATACCTCTTTGAACAAGTAGTTCGCATAAAATTGGATGAATTTTCAATGCAGCTTGTAATGCACTAACTTTAGCTGGATCACCTTCAATTATTTGCCAACGTTTTTCCATTAATATTTTCTATCTGTTGTGTAACGCACTAATTCTTCAAGTGCATCTCTCGTGATGGATGGCGGAAAGCTGTGTAATACAACCAATGCTTTATCTCTGTATTCAATCATTTTATTATGTGCGTACTCAATACCACCTAATTCCTTCACATGGTCAATTACGAATTTTACTTTACGTTTATCGTTATTGTTGTTTTTAACAATGTACACGATTTCTTTTTTCAAAGAAGGCGTGCATTTTTGTAAAATATGAATCAGGGGTAATGTTAATTTCTTTTCTTTGATATCATTTCCTGTTGGCTTGCCAATTAATTCGTCTCCATAATCAAATAGATCGTCTTTGATTTGAAAAGCCATTCCCACATATTCTCCAAAATCCCTCATCTTTTGAATCTGATCCTGCTCCTGTGTAACAGATGCTGCGCCAGCTGCACAACTTGAAGAAAGCAAACTTGCAGTTTTGCCATTAATTATTTCATAATAAACAGACTCGTCAAAGTTTAAGTTTCTTGTTTTTTCTATTTGCAATAATTCTCCTTCGCTCATTTTTTTAACTGCGTTGGAAAGTATGGTCAAAATTTCAAAATCTTTATTTTCTAAAGAAAGCAATAAGCCTTTTGATAATAAATAATCGCCTACCAAAACAGCAATCTTGTTTTTCCATAAGGCGTTGATAGAGAAAAATCCCCTTCGCTCTAAAGAATCATCTACCACATCGTCATGCACTAAGGTTGCTGTATGCAAAAGTTCCACTAAAGAAGCGGCCCTGTAACTAGCATCATTTATTTCACCATTTAATTTTGCAGCAAGTAAGACGAACATTGGGCGCATTTGCTTGCCCTTTCTTTTGACAATATACTGCATGATACGATCAAGCAGAGAAACCCTACTTTTTACCGCATCTTTGAAATGTATTTCAAAGCGTTCTAATTCTTTGCCAATGACTTTTTTTGCTAATTCCATTAAGGCTGCAATTTAACTCGTATTTGGGGAAGCGTTGCGTTTTTTTTAGCTTAATTAAGACAACATGTTAAAATGTAGGGCGCCAAAATTTTGTAAGGAAGAAAGCTTTAGATCTGCGGCCGACCAATGGTCCAATTTTAATGTTTCTGCAGCTGGAACAACCACGCAGGTCATTCTAGCGGCTTTTGCCGCAATCATACCATAAAAAGAATCTTCAAAGCAAATACAAGCAAGTGGTGAAATGTGTAATGCACTCGCACAGTCTAGGTAAACTTGAGGATGAGGCTTGGCATAAGGCAAATTTTGTGCAGAACAACTTGCATGAATCAAACTACGTATACCTAATTTGTCTTTCACCCATTCGATTAAGGCTGTTGGAGAGGAAGTAGCTAGGCCTATTTTGAATTGCTTTTCTAAGAAAAATTGAAAAATATGTTCTACGCCAGGCATTAGTGTTGCTTCTTGGTCGATATAGGTCAATGCCTGGTCAACCACTCTTTGTTCTGCCCTGTTAAATTCTGATGAAGGTATTTTGTATTCATGAAGCCAATGCGCTACAAACTCTTTAGACCTCAGCCCTGTAGTAGTTGCATATTGCGCTTCGGTTAGACTGATGCCATACTGTCTAAAAATCTCATTGGCGGCTTTATTCCAAAGTGGTTCACTATTGATCAATAATCCATCAATGTCAAAAATTACAGCAGTCTTTTTCATTGTTTAAAGATACAATTTGTTGTTTAAACAGGAAAAGTCATATAAAAGATTTAGTAGTATATTGCGACAATAATCAGCTACTTGAATATGAGTTTATTGGATCAATTAAAGCAAATTCGACTATTCCGTTCCGTTATTTATGGGATAGTTGGATTATTTACCTATCCGGGTCTTGCTTTATTTAATAAAATGAATATCGAGGGGACAGAACATCTAGAGAATTTGCCTAAAAAGAACGTGTTGTTCATTAGTAATCATCAAACTTATTTTGCGGATGTGATTACGTTTGTTCATATTTTTTGTGCTGTAAAATGGAGAAAGTTCAATCGATTGGGAATCCCATATTACTTATTGAATCCCTTTACAAATGTGTTTTTTGTGGCAGCAGAGGAAACCATGAATGACAATTGGTTGACAAAATTATTCAAACTTGGTGGTGCTTTGACAGTGAAAAGAACATGGAGGGCAGAAGGGCAGGATGTGCAAAGACAAAGAGACGTGGTGGATACTCAAAAGATAGATAAAGCTTTAGCGCATAGTTGGGTAATAACATTCCCGCAAGGAACTACAAAGCCATTTGCGCCAGGAAGAAAAGGCACTGCGCATATTATTAAGAATAACCATCCAATAGTAGTGCCTGTAGTAATTAATGGGTTTTGGAGAGCTTTCACCAAGAAAGGTTTGACGTATAAGAAAGTAGGAACGCCGCTTACGATTCGTTTCAAAGCGCCTTTAGATATTGATTATGATGCGCCGGTAGAAGCAATATTAGATCAAGTGATGGATGCGATTGAACAAAGCAAAACATTCATGCTAAAAGGAAAGCACCATGAGTTAAAGGAAGCTGAAGGGGTTGCAAAAACGACAGAAGGGACTGAAAAAAACGCTTAAAAAGGCGTCATAAATTGTTTAAATTATATTCAATCAACTTATCCTTTTCTATTCACCCTCTTCTTTAATGAACAAGGCTTTTAATTCTGTTGCATCATCAGGTTTCATTTTCCCAGCAAGTATCAAACGTAGTTGTCTTCTTCTTAATGCGCTTGCATAATATTTTTTCTCTTCCTCTGTTTCTGCAATAATTTCCGGAACTCTAATGGGGTGTTTCTTTTCGTCTAATGCAACAAAAGTAAAGTAGGCTTCATTGCTTAATACCCTTGTTTGTTCGATAATATTTTGATTCCAAACTTTTAAATGAATTTCCATCGAGGTAGTGAAAGCCCTAGTTACTTTAGCTTCAATACAAATTACATTACCTAATTTGATAGGTGTCTTGAAACTGATATTATCTACAGATGCGGTCATTGCAGCAGAATTACAATGTTTTGCTGCAGAAAGATAAGCAGCTATATCCATCCAATACATGAGTTTACCACCCATTAAATCGCCATGTGTATTGGTGTCGTTTGGCAAAACCAATTCATTCATTGTAGTATAAGAGGACGATGCTGTTTTTGCTTCCATAATTTCAATGCTTTTCAATTGCGAAGTTACAACTCTCCACCTTACAAGATCCTTAGATTGTACAATATTCCAAATTACGTAAATAAGCAGGATCAACATCTGCGCCAATGCCAGGTTGATCTCCGATACTCAAATGCATCCCATTGAACTTAACGCCACCAATTACAGGATCAATCTTGTGACCAATAAGGCAAGTGTCCATATCATAAAAGTGCACATTTTCCATTGCCATTGCAAAATGCATTTTGGCACTTAAGGCAACCCTGCTTTCTAGCATTCCACCCATCATGCATGGGATTTGGTTTGCTTTTGCAAGATCATGAATCTTGATTGCTTCATGAATACCGCCACTCTTAGAGAATTTAATATTAATAGAATGACATGCTTTATTGGCAATCAATTTTCTAGCATCATGGTGTGTAAAAACAGACTCATCTGCCATGATTTTTACGGGAGAATTTGCACAAAGTGCAGGCAAATAATCGTCATAATATTTATGCATGGGTTGTTCGCAGAATTCAATTTTATAAGGGGCTAAATCGGTCAATACAGACAATGCATCTTCTGGTGACCATCCTTGATTCGCATCAATCCTGATTTGTATTTCTGTACCAATAGCTGCTCTAATTTGTTTAATTCTTTCCACATCTTCCTTAGGGGCTTTTCCTAATTTCACCTTAATCATTCTTACACCTTTTTGAACAAATTCAATCGCTTGTTCAGCCATTGCTTCTGGCGTTCCAATCCCAATAGTCAAATCTGATTCTATTGGCTTTTGCTTACCGCCTAAGAATTGGTATAAGGGCTGATTGGCCGCTTTAGCTGCGATATCATATAAGGCCAGATCGAATGCGCTTTTCACTGTATAATTTCCTGCAATAACAAGGTCCAATTCTTTTAGTCTTTGTGGAATGTCTAGAGGGTCTTTACCTTTCCAAAATTGAGCAAAATCTTTTGCATGGTTGTAACAACTCAATTGGGTTTCTCCAACAATCATTGGGAAAGCGGAGCATTCTCCAATTCCAACAATGCCTTGGTCTGTCTGAATTTGGATCAACACATTCTGTGCATATTCCATGGTTCCCGTAGCAATTGTGAAAGGGATCATTGGAATTTTAAACTGATAGATAGTGGTTGCAATGATTTTCATAATGACCCTAAATATACTTGTCTTTCTTGAATATATACTTTGATATCTAAGGAATACTACTGATATTTGCGGTACGAATGAATGTTAGCATGAACCTATCCCTAAACAATACCCAGAACGCATTTGCGTATAAGTCAAATAAAGATTTAAGAAAAGCAAAATGGCTTTTTAGTGTGATCCAAAATCCATGGATTGTTTCTTTAGGAACAAGGTTAACTCCAGTGTTAATGAAATCTGGTTTGCCAATTAATGGCATTATTAGAAATACAATTTTCAATCAATTTGTGGGTGGTGAAACTTTAGAAGAATCTGCAAGAGTAACTAAAATGCTTGGAGCTTATGGTGTTCAGGTGATTTTAGATTATGGTGTAGAAGCCAAAGAAGGTGATGAAAGTTTTGATGAAGTGACTGAGCAATTTATTAGAGCAATTGAATTTGCTGCAACTCAAGATAACGTTCCATTCGTAAGCGTAAAGTTAACAGGTTTGTCTAGCATGCATTTATTAGAGCGATTAAATGAAGCGCCAAGATTAAGAAGCGGCGTGCATGAAAGCGAATCCGACGATGCAGCTTGGAGCAAATTGAAAGAAAGAATGTTTGCAATTTGCGATGTGGCCGAAGAAAACGGGGTAGGTATATTAATTGATGCCGAAGAAACATGGATTCAAGATCCAATTGACCGTTTGGCAATGGAATTGATGGCTATATACAATAAAGGGAAAGTAGTCATTTACAATACTTTTCAATTGTATAGAGCTGATCGTTTACGCTTTTTACAATTATCACACAAAATAGCAGCAGAAGGTAACTTTATTTTAGGTGCTAAATTAGTTCGCGGCGCCTATATGGAAAAAGAAAGGGCAAGAGCCGAAAAATTAGGTTACCCTTCTCCAATACAAGTTGATAAAGCTGCCACTGATGCAGACTTCGACAAAGCAGTCACTTATTGTGTAGATCATATCGATCAGATTGCATTGATTATGGCTTCTCATAATGAGGCAAGCAATTTAAATTGTGCACAGTTAATGCAAACAAAAGGTTTGGAAAACAAACACCCACATATTCATTTCTCACAATTGTATGGCATGAGTGATCATATCACTTTCAATATGGCTTCAGAAGGGTATAAAGTGAGTAAGTATTTGCCTTTTGGGCCTTTGCAGGATGTAGTACCCTATTTAATGCGTAGGGCGCAAGAAAACTCTAGCGTGAATGGTCAAACAAATAGAGAGTTATTATTGATCAGACAGGAAATTGCCAGAAGAAAGGCAAAATAATCCTAAAATTAGCGCGCTTGTTGTAAATTGCAGCATGCAACAATATCTACAATTAGTCCAACATATTATTGACAACGGGACAGAAAAAACCGACCGCACAGGCACAGGAACTAAAAGCTGTTTTGGCTATCAAATGCGTTTTAATTTAGCCGAAGGTTTTCCTTTGGTTACGACAAAGAAATTGCATTTAAAAAGCATCATTCACGAATTATTATGGTTCTTGAAAGGAGACACAAATATTCAATATTTGAAAGACAATGGTGTGCGCATTTGGGACGAGTGGGCAGATGAAAACGGAGACCTTGGCCCTGTTTATGGTAAGCAATGGAGAAGTTGGGAAGCGCCCAATGGAGTCGTGATAGATCAAATTTCAGAATTGATTGAACAAATCAAAAAAACGCCAGATAGCAGAAGATTGATTGTAAGTGCATGGAATGTGGGCGACTTGTCTAAGATGGCGTTAATGCCTTGTCATAATATGTTTCAGTTTTATGTAGCAGATGGCAAATTAAGTTGTCAATTGTATCAAAGAAGTGCAGATGTTTTTTTGGGTGTACCTTTTAATATTGCATCTTATGCATTGTTGACAATGATGATTGCACAGGTTTGTGATTTAGAATATGGCGATTTTGTACATAGCTTTGGCGATGTGCATTTGTATAATAATCACATGGAGCAGGCTAACTTACAATTAAGTAGAAAGCCTTTTCCGCTTCCAACAATGAAAATAAATCCTGCAGTAAAAAATATCTTTGATTTTAAGTTCGAGGATTTTACTTTAGAAAATTACGAATGTCATCCTGGAATTAAAGCGCCAGTTGCAGTATAATAAATTTTACATGAAAGTATCCTTAGTCGTAGCAGCATCTGATAACCACATGATTGGCAAAGACAATCAATTGCTTTGGCATCTGCCTAAGGATATGAAATTCTTTAAGGATACAACCTGGGCGATGCCTGTAATCATGGGCAGAAAAACATTTGAGTCATTGGGCAAACGTGTGTTACCGGGCAGGTTAAATATTATTTTAACAAAGCAATCAGGGTTGCAATACGACAACACAGAAGTAGTTGGCTCACTAGAGGAAGCTATCGCATTTGCGAAGCAAGAAGATTATGCAGAAGTTTTTGTGATTGGAGGTGGACAAATTTACAATGAAGCAATGGCTATTGCAGATACAATATACATGACTAGAGTGCATACGCAAATAGATGGAGATACTTTGTTTCCTGTCATTGATGAACAATGGGAACTAGCATACAGTTATCCAAATGTGGCGGATGAAAAACACGCATATGCATTTGATTTTGAATGCTGGAAAAGAAAATAAATGCGTTACGCTACTCCAATCATTCTACTAAAATACCTTCAATATTATTTGAAAGGGGCTAATTCAAAAGGACATGGCGTTCACTCGCCTTTTGTTTATAAGTTCATAAGAGAAGATTTAAACGCTGTTAAATCCAGCGAAGAATGGATGAAGCATGATCCGGCTTTAAAACAAAGAATGGCCGAAATAAATAGTGTTCTTAGTAGCCAATTACCTGAGAAAATCAAAAGACTAATTGTAGGCATGATTGATAAGTGGAAACCGGCATCATTTTATGTATCATGCGAAGGATCAAACTTTAATACTTCAATGGAAGGAGCTACTGACTTTATTTTTTTAGGTGCTTCTAATTCAAAGGGATCAGTTTTTTCAAAAGCGGTCAAGTTAATTGATTCCATGCATCCTAATTCATTGATGATTTTGGAAGGGATACATGCTAGCTCAGTCATGGAAGAGGCTTGGGAAGCGGTTAAGAAAAATCCAAAATCCAGATTGACAATCGATTTATTTTTTATAGGCATTATTTTTTGCAGAACAGAGCAAAAAGAACAAGAACATTTTATCATCCGCTACTAATATTAATTTAACAAATTGTTACCCGAAAAATTCATAGCATCATTAGAAGGCCTTGCCGGTTTCGATCAAGAAGCTTTTATTCAAGTGCACAAGCAGCCAGCTCCATTTACATCTGTGCGTCTGAATCAATATAAGCCCTTTGACTTGTCTGCGCATCCTTTTATGCATTCGATGACAAATATGGATTGGTGTAGTACTGGTTATTATTTGGAGGGTAGGCCAAGCTTTGTGACAGATCCATTATGGCATGGTGGAGCTTATTATGTCCAAGAAGCTAGTAGCATGTTTTTACAAACCATTCTTGATCAATTAGCGGATGCTACAAAATATTATAAGGTGCTAGATCTTTGTGCAGCGCCTGGAGGGAAAACAACCTTATTGGCGAATGCCTTTAAAAATGGGTTAGTTGTAGCGAATGAAACGATCAAATCTAGAAATGCAATTTTAGAAGAGAATAGTATAAGATGGGGTAGTGATCATATTGTTGTGACGCAAAATGACCCAAGTCATTTTAAAGCGTTACCTAATTTTTTCGATTTCATCATTGCGGATGCGCCATGCAGTGGAAGTGGCTTATTCAGGAAAGATCCGCAGGCGATTCAGGAGTGGAGTTTAGATAATGTGTTGCATTGTAGTCAAAGACAAGAAAGAATTATTGAAGAAAGTTTGACAGCCTTGCAAGAAGGAGGTTATTATATCTATTCCACTTGTTCTTATTCTTTTGAAGAGGATGAAAAAATCATGGACTACATAGCTTCCATCGAGGGGATGCATTCTGTTCCAATTAAGTTAGCAGAAGCAACTGGAATTGTGATGACGGAAAGTCCAATTCATAAAGCAGCAGGATATAGATTCTATCCAAACAAAATAAAGGGGGAAGGGTTTTTCGTTGCAGTTTTTCAAAAACAAAAAGCAGTCTACACTAGCCAGTTTTCAACTGCTTTCCAATTCACCGGCTTATCTAAAAAAGAGCAGGGTAATTTGACATCCATCTATCCGCTTTCCGAGCAGATCACTTGTATACAACATCAAGATGAAATAATTGGATTGCCTTTACATTGCCTGCAAGACATGCAAACAATCAGAGCGCATTTATATGTCAAGAAAATGGGTATCCGTATTGGTATGCTCAAAGGTACAGACCTAGTTCCGGCGCATGATTTAGCAATGAGTCAGTGGGCTGATATGCCTTACGCAGATGTTGCTGTCAACCTTCAAGATGCTTTGCAATTTTTAAGAAGAGCAGATTTTACCTTGGATGCACCCAGGGGATGGCATAGCCTTAGTTACCTGAATTGTCGTCTAGGCTGGGTTAAAATATTGCCAAATAGAATCAATAATTACTATCCAAATACTTGGAGAATATTGAATTACTAGTCTTTATAAATATAAAAATATTATAATAAATAATTTTATATCTTTTTTTGCATTTAGATTTTGTAAATTTGTCCTCCTTGAAAAAGAGTTTATTATACTTATTATTAGCTTTTGGCTTATTTAGTCAATCGGATGCCATAGGTGCCAAGGCAAAACCTGTGTCTACAAAAGCACAAACTGCTTCTAAATCCAAGAAGTCTAGTAAGTATCAAACTAGTAAAAAAAAGACAAATCAAGGGGTCAAGAAAAAAACTACAACTAAGTATTCCAACAGTAAAAAAGGTAAGAGTTCAAGTAAAAAGTCCACTGTAAAAGTTGTACCAGTTGTAAGAACTGCACAATGGCAAATGATTGCTCAAAATAAAGAGCAGTCAAGAATTAAAGACAGTCTTCAAAAAACAAATTTAGTTCAAGTACGTTCTGCGGAGAACGAAGGGTATTTTGCCAGCTTTTTCTCCAATCAAAAAAAAGCAGCATCTTTTCAAACTTTGAATGGTACGGCCGCTGTTTTTAAAAGCATGAGTGGTTGGCAGGATAATAAATTTTACATTCTTACAAACGAATTGCCGGTAGGTACTATAGTAAGAATTACCACATCCGATTTCAAAAGCATTTGTGCTAAAGTGATCAATGCGTTACCTGAAGTTGGTAATGCAATTCAGTATAGATTAAATGATGCAGCAGCTGCTATATTGGGCGTAACCAATAAGACTTTTCAAGTGTCTGTGACGTATTAAAATTCAAAAAATTTATTATGAAATTAAAATGTATTGCTAGTTTATTTTTAATAACAATAGCATTGGCAAGTTGTGCGCAACAATCAAATAAAGAAAATGAGGAAAACCAAGTCGCTTCTGCTGAACTAACTGTAGATGCTGCAAAGTTTAGTAAATTCATTGCTGCGCCAGGCGCTCAAATTTTAGATGTTCGAACAGTAGGCGAATTCCAGTCTGGACACATTGCGAATGCTTTACAAGCAAATTGGTTAGACGAAGAAGAATTCAAAAAAAGAACCCAACATTTAGATAAATCTAAAACAATTTATATCTATTGTCAATCTGGTGGAAGAAGCGCTTCTGCTCAAGAAGTCTTAATGCAAGCGGGTTATCAAGTGGTGAATTTAGAAGGCGGAATGAGTAACTGGAAAATGCAGCAAATGCCGGTAGAAGGTGCAGGTAATATTGCTCAAATGCGCCTTACTGACTATGAAAAAATTATCCAAACCAATCAGTACGTTTTAGTAGATGTTGGTGCTACATGGTGTCCTCCATGCAGAAAAATGCAACCAGTAATGGATGCATTGAAACAAAATCAACCAAAGCCATTTTATTTTTTAGCAGTGGATGGTGGACAAGATATGGATGTGATGAAATCTATAAAAGCAGACGATCTTCCAACATTTATATTGTATAAAAATGGGAAAGAAGTTTGGAGAAAAGCTGGCGTAATACCAGAAGCTGATTTTGAAAAAGCCTTTGCTTTATAACTGTTTATAGCCTCTTAAAAAATCTGCGATAGGCATTCTTTTCTTGCCTTCCCATTGTATATCATTTAACATGATATAGCCATCAGTACATGCAAATTTTGCATACGTTTTTCCGTCGGTCACAAAACTGCCAATGGATTCCTTGGGTGTTTCATGGATCACAGAAGTGCTAAACAACTTCACAATTTTTCCATCCACTTTAGTCAAAGCGCCAGGGAAAGGTGCAAGCCCTCTAATTAGGTTGTGTACTTTTTCCGCCGGTTGTTCCCAATCAATACTACAATCCTTTGTAAAAATTTTAGGTGCATGTTGGATATTCGTGTCCTCTTTTTGTGGAATAGCTTGAATGTTTTGATTCATCAATCCTTGCAAAGTTTTTACCAATGTCTGTGCACCCACTTCCATCATGATATCATGTAATTCACCAGCTGTCATGTTTTCGGTAATAGGAATACACTCCTGTAATAAAATATCTCCTGTGTCTATTGCATGTTGAAGTCTAAAAGTAGTAACGCCAGTTTCTTTTTCGCCATTGATAATTGCCCAATTGATTGGGGCAGCACCACGGTATTGTGGAAGCAAGGAACCATGTACGTTTAGGGTGCCCATGGGTGGAAAAGACCAAATAGATTCTGGCAGCATTCTAAATGCAACAACAATTTGAATATCCGGTTCCCATGCTTGAATCTGCGCAATAAATTCAGGCGCCTTTAGCTTTTCTGGTTGAGCAATAGGAAGTCCATGCTCCATTGCAAATTGTTTAACAACACTTTGTTGCAATTGCATGCCTCTTCCTGCCGGCTTATCTGGCGCAGTGACTACACCAACGACATTCATTTTGGCTTCTAATAAGGCTTTTAGGGAAGCAACTGCAAAAGCTGGGGTTCCCATAAATACAATTCTTGGACGGGCATTCATAACGCAAAGTTAACTAGAATTTAGTACTTTTGCCCTTTGCACCCTAAGTGCTTTATTTAAAAAATTCAATATGCAACAAGTAAAAAATGGGGATACCATTCAAGTGCATTACCACGGTAAATTAACGTCTGGTGAAACATTTGACTCTTCTGAAGGAAGAGCCCCGCTAGAGTTCGAAGTTGGGTCTGGTATGGTAATTCCTGGTTTTGATAATGGTGTTTTAGGAATGACAATCGGAGAAAAGAAAACAATTCATATTCCATTTATGGAAGCATATGGTCCTAAACAACCAGAAATGATTGTTGAATTCCCAAAAACGCAGTTCCCTCCAGACTTAAATCCTGAGATTGGAATGGCGTTAACAATGAATAACGGTCAAGGTCAACAATTCCAAGTAGTTGTTGTCGAAGTAAAAGAGGAAGTGGTGGTATTAGATGCAAACCACAGTCTTGCTGGACAAGATCTAACTTTTGATCTTGAGTTAGTAGGGATCACTCCAAAGTCTACAATCATTATGCCATAAGCGATAGGTTAAAGATTTTTTAAAAAGGGCATTCCGTTGATTCGGGATGCCTTTTTTAATACCTTCACGCTGCAAAATGATAACTATGGAATGGAATGAATTTGGAGTGGCAGAAAGGTTAATGCGCTATGTACAAATTGACACGCAGAGTGATCCAAATAGTACAAGCTTTCCCTCAACTGAGAAGCAAAAGAATTTAGCCCAACTTTTATTAAATGAATTGAAAGAGATTGGGTTAGAGGATGCAGAAATGGACGCCAATGGATATGTGATGGCGACAATTCCTAGCACAATCGGCGAAAGTTCAAGTCAAGCGCTTGCACCTGAGAAATCAAAGTTGCCAGTAATATGTTTTTGCGCACATGTAGACACAGCGCCTGATTGCAGCGGGAAGGATGTTAAGCCAATCTTGCATAAAAATTATACTGGCGCACCAATTGTCTTACCAGATGATTCAAGTCAAATTATTACAATTGAAAAATATCCGTATCTAAAAAACTTTATAGGGAAAGATATTATTACCGCAAGTGGTAAAACATTATTAGGTTCGGATGATAAAGCTGGAGTAGCAATATTGGTCAGCTTTGCTGCTTATTTAATGGCGCATCCAGCAATAAAACATGGCCCTATTAAATTATTATTTACACCAGATGAAGAAGTGGGTAGAGGAGCAGACTTCATAGATTTTGAAAAATTGAATGCAGATTTTGGATATACATTAGATGGTGGCGCATTGGGTTGTTTTGAAATGGAGAGCTTTAGTGCCGATCAATTGATTTTAACAATTGACGGAGTGATGGCGCATCCAGGATCGGCAAAAGGAGTGATGCAAAATGCAATAAAAATTGCAGCAGATATTATTGCTGCTTTACCAAAAGCTGAATGGTGTCCAGAGCATACCGAAGGCAAGGAGGGCTTTGTGCACCCCACTAATATTGAGGGTGGAGCAGAGCAGATTAAAATTGAGTTTTTAATCCGTGATTTCGATACACCTAATCTAGAACGATACGAACAAAGGATCTTGCAAATTGCAGAGACTGTATTGCATCAAAATCCAAATTATAATCGTTCCGCCGTAAGTATTCAAGTAAAACAACAATACCGCAATATGCGTGAGGTTATAGATCAATATCCTCAAATGGTTGAGCTTGCGCTTTCAGCTTATAAAAGAGCGGGAATAGAACCAGTCATTGAGCCAATACGAGGTGGTACAGATGGCAGTAGAATGAGTTTCATGGGTTTGCCAACAGCTAATATATTTACGGGCATGCAGGCGATTCATAGTAAGCAGGAATGGATAGGCGTTTCAGATATGCAACAAGCTATTCAAGTATTAGCCTATATGGTAGAAATAAATTAACTTTAAATCATAAATTTAAATTGTATGTTTTTGTTACAAGTATCGGATGCTAAAATTTCATTATTTAGTTTGTTAGAAAAAGGGGGATGGATTATGTACCCTTTATACGTATTACTAGTCATTGCTATTTTTGTTTTTATAGAAAGATTTTTGGCTATTAAGAAAGCAGGTCAATCCGATCCACAGTTTATGAAAATGATTAAGGATCATATCTTATCTGGAAATATCGCGGCAGCTAAAGCATTGGCTAAGAATACACAGAACCCTGTTGCCAACATGATTGAAAAAGGCATTATGCGAATTGGAAAACCAATCGATGCAATAGAGAAAAGCATGGAAAATGTGGGCAAGTTGGAAATGTATTCTATGGAGCGTAATCTAAATATTTTATCATTGGTATCTGGTATTGCACCTATGTTTGGTTTCTTAGGTACAATTATTGGAATGGTGCAATTGTTTTATGGTATTGCATCTACAGGAGAATATACATTGAACACGATTGCAGGCGGTATCTATACTAAAATGATTACTTCTGCAACAGGTTTAATCATTGGATTGATTGCTTATGTTGGGCATCACTTTTTGACTACTCAAATTGATAAGACTGCGAATAAAATGGAAAGAGCTAGTGCTGATTTTTTAGATATTTTACAAGAACCAACTCAAGCTTAATCCTCTGCCATGAATCTTAGAAATCGTTTTAGAAATCATCCTGAACCGCATACTGGGGCATTGAATGATATCTTGTTTATATTATTGCTATTCTTTTTGATCGTGTCAACTTTGGCGAATCCAAATGTGATTAAGGTTTCTAATCCAAAAGCATCTAGTGACACTAAGGCAAAGCAAACCGTGGTCGTAACAATCGATAAAGAACAACATTTGTTCATTGGGTCTTCACCAGTGAGTTTAGATTCTTTATCAAGCCAACTACAAATTTTCTTAGCCAAAGAAACTGAAAAGCCTTCTGTAGTGATCAACGGAGATAGTGTTGCTAATTTAGGAGTCACTATCCAAGTAATGCAAATTATTAAGCAATTGGGTGCAACCCCAGTTGTGGCTGTAGATCCAGCGCATTAAATTCGAAACTATCTTGGTTTTAAACTAGCTCGAATCATTCTGTCTTTTCCAAAAAGGTCTTCTCTAAGTTCTGCGTGAAAATGCATTTCGTCTAACATGCTAATCATTGCTTCACCTTGATCGAAATGAATTTCAAAAAATAATTGTCCGTTTGGTTTTAAATGCAATTTTGCAAGTCTTGCAATTGCTTTGTAAAATACCAAGGGATCTTCGTCTGGCACAAATAATGCGATATTGGGTTCTTGCGCGGCAACTTGCATTTCCATATTTTCCATTTCATGCATTGGGATATAGGGAGGGTTGCTTACAATCACATCGTATTGGTCAGGAAGAAAAGCAGTATTCAAAATATCCAATGGTACAAATTCAATTGCTGCATTTAATATACTTGCATTATCGGCAGCCACTTTCAAAGCATTCGTGCTAATATCTATTGCGCTGACGTTTGAATCAGGAAGCGCTTTTTTAAGCGCAATGGCAATACATCCAGAACCAGTGCCAATATCTAAAATGCGTAAGGCAGTTCCTTTAATCTCTGCATATTCAAGTATCCAATCAACTAATTCTTCCGTTTCTGGCCTTGGTATTAAAACATGTTCATTGACAGAATAAGCCTCGCCCATAAACCAGGCTTTTCCGATTACATATTGTATAGGCTTGCCAGCTTTAAGTTCAGCTGCTGCTTTATCAAATGCTAATATTTGTTTTTCGTTCAGTTTAGTCTCTTTATTCAAAGCCTGTTGCAACTGGTCCCAACCAGTGATATGTTCTGTTAATATAGAGAGTATGGGGTTGAGTTCAATGGATTCGAATTGATCTGCCAACTGTTTTTTCAATGATTGCTTGATGTCGTTTAAACTCATACTGCAATGTTACAAATGATTCATCATTATGAACTAGCTTTGCCAAAAATTAGCCCTTTTATTTTTCATGGATCCATTTTACTATTATACGATTGAGCAGCCATCCATGGCTGAATTTAAAGATAGGGGTAGTAAATTCTTTGCTTTTGCATATCCTGTAAAGGACATTGATTCATGCAAAAAGATTTTAGCACAATTAAAAAAAGAGCATGTAAAGGCGGTGCATCATTGTTTGGCTTATCGCATTGGTGTAGACGGGGCCACATTCAGAGTGAGTGACGATGGTGAGCCTTCAGGTTCTGCTGGTAGGCCAATTTTAGGTCAGATAGACAGCAAGGAGTTGACGAATGTGATAGTGGTGGTGGTGCGATATTTTGGTGGCACTTTATTAGGTGTGCCAGGTTTAATCAACGCCTATAAAACTGCAACAGCTTTGGCCTTGCAGCTTTCGCCCATCATTAAAAAACCAATTGAGATTCCGTACGAATTGAATTTTGTTTACCAACAGATGAATGAAGTAATGATGGTTGTTAAACATTACAATTGCTCAGTTGTAGAGCAGACGGCACAATTGTTTGTTCAATTAAATATTGGTATTCCTAAAAATAGATTAGAGGAAGTGCTTGAGAAGTTGGGAGAATTACGTGATGTAATTATTAAGACCAACTTGAAGTAAGATGGACGCTTATTACTTATTGTATTCGTAAAATCCAACCCCGGTTTTCACACCCAATTTTCCTTCAGACACCATCTTTGTTAATAATGCTGCTGGCTTGTATTTGCTGTTTTGGAAACCATCTTCCATGATCTCTAAGATATTCTTGCACACATCCAATCCAATATAGTCGGCTAATTGTAATGGCCCCATTGGGTGTGCCATACCTAATTTCATTATTTGGTCAATTGTTGCAGCATCGCTTATACCTTCTTCAAAAGCCAATACTGCTTCATTGATCATTGGCATTAAAATTCGGTTCGCAATAAAGCCCGGTGCGTCTTTTACAACGCAAGGTATTTTGCCAATTTGCGTCGTTAATGCAACAATTTCTTCAGTTATTGCAGGATCAGTTACTTGGCCATTAATAATCTCAACAAGTTTCATCACTGGAACGGGATTCATAAAATGCATTCCAATTACATTGCCTGGCTTTTTAGTAGCATTGGCTAATTGTGTGATGGAAATAGAAGAAGTATTACTTGCTAATATACAATGCGCAGCTGTTGCTTGATCAATCTCTGAAAAAATAGCCAATTTAATTTTGCTATTTTCAGTAGCTGCTTCTATCACTAAATCACAATCTTGAACGCCCTCTTTTAGCCTTGTTAAACAGGTGATTTGTTCTAAAGTTTTTTGTTTGTCGTCTGCGCTAATAACAGCTTTGGCTATTTGTCTGTCAAGATTTTTTGCAATTGTTTGCATGGCTTTGTCTAATGCGGCTTGTTGCATATCAATCAAGTTTACATCAAAACCATTTTGTGCAAATACATGTGCAATACCGTTTCCCATTGTGCCTGCTCCAATCACTGCTATCTTTTTCATCTATTTGTTTTTTGATTTATAATCACCTCGTTTCCATGAATTAATAAAACTTCTCCAAGCACTAGGATTTAAAATGTTCATTGGGGGCAATTGGCCAGAGTAATAATACCTTGAAGCTTGTTGTTGTAAAGAAGCTCCAACTGCTTCCTTACCATCTCTAGGTAGACTAGAAAGTATAATTCTTTTTTGTGCCGGACTTGTATTTTTTCTTGCTGTTTCAAATAAGTCATCGTCCACTTTTGAATTTACAAAGTCGCGTTCAAATTGAGCCCTTGTTGGTCTAGGCTTTAAAATTGTTGCGGGTAAAAAATTGGTGTCGTTCACCATTAACTGAATGACGCTATATTGATTGCCAGCTAAATTTTGCGGAATCGTGATGCTTCTATTTTTAAATCCAACAGAACTAAAAGTGATTGTTTCTCCTTTGTTTACTGCGATTGAAAACACCCCATCATTATTTGTGATTGTACCTCTTCCTTTTTTATTCACTATGATACTTGCTAATGGGATGGCTTTTAAACTATCTGCAGTCATGACAACTCCGTAAAGTTGAACAACAGAGTCTCTATAAAGGTCTACTGTCTGTGCCTTTAGCAGGGTAGGTAGTAGGGCAATTAAGATCAATAATGGCAGGATCAGTTTCTTTTTCATGTAGCTGCAAATTTAAGCCTCAATGTTTATAAATCGAGCGATTTTTTTGTTACGAAATGAGTAGTTTTTTTTGATTAAGCCCTATTTTAAGCCTTTCAAAAGGGCAAAATAAGCGCTATGACCGTTAACTTTGCAAGGATTATTTATTTTAACAAAAACTTTCATAATGACAACGGAGGAAATACTAAAAGCATTGAGTAATGTGCAGGAGCCAGACTTGGGTAAAGACCTTGTAACATTGAATATGATTCAAGATTTAAAGGTGGAAGGAGATGCGGTTAGTTTTACAATTGTTTTAACAACGCCTGCTTGTCCAATGAAGGATTTAATGAAAAATGCTTCTGAGAATGCCATCAAATTATTGGTAAATCCAAAGGCACAGATTCAAGTAAATTTCACTTCTAATACAACTTCTTTAAGAAAAGATGAAAAGGCAGTTTTGTCTAAAGTTAAAAACATCATCGCGGTAGTAAGTGGTAAAGGGGGTGTTGGAAAGAGTACAGTTTCAGCAAATCTTGCACTTGCACTAGCAGAAGGTGGTGCGAAAGTGGGTTTGATGGATGCGGATATATATGGGCCAAGTGTGCCAATTATGTTTGGCGTAAGAGGACAAAGACCTTTGATGAAAGATGATGCAGGGAAAGGTGTGATTATTCCTATTGATAAATATGGCATCAAACTAATGAGTATTGGACTATTGGTAGATGAAAAAGATGCGGTGGTATGGAGAGGTCCAATGGCAAGTAGCGCGATAAGACAATTTATTACAGATGTGGATTGGGGAGAATTAGATTATTTAGTAATTGATATGCCACCAGGTACAGGTGATATTCATTTGACTATTATGCAAACTGTGCCTGTAACTGGCGTCGTGATTGTTACAACACCACAACAGGTAGCATTAGCAGATGCTAAAAAAGCAATTGCGATGTTTGGTCAAGCAAATGTGAATGTGCCAATTATTGGATTGGTAGAAAATATGGCTTATTTCACACCAGCAGAATTGCCTGAAAATAAATATTATTTATTTGGAAAAGAAGGAGGCCTTAGATTGGCATCAGAATACGATTTGTCTTTCTTGGGTCAAATTCCATTAGTGCAAACAATAAGAGAAGGTGGAGATGAAGGGGTGCCAGCAATGGCTGGAGAAGATCGTATTTCAAAAGATGCATTCAGGTCTTTTGTAGGAAATGCAGTTAGACAGATCGCTATTAGAAATGCGAATCTTCCTAAAACAGAAACAATCACAGTTGCACCATAATGGAAAATAAAATCATCATCGCCATTGACGGCTTTTCATCATGCGGTAAGAGCACTTTAGCGAAAGCGATGGCAAAGGCATTGGAATATGTATTCGTTGATACAGGGGCTATGTATAGAGCCATTGCTTTATACTTTTTAAGAAATAATATTTCCTTTACAGATAACAATTCGATTTCAGTTGCATTAGACAAAATTGAATTAAGATTTAAGTACAATACAGAAAGCCAAAAAAGTGACATGTATTTAAATGGAGAAAATGTAGAGCAAGAGATTCGTGAAATGCGTGTGAGTCAGAAAGTGAGCGAAGTGGCTTCTATTCCAGCTGTTCGTGATTTCGCAGTGGCTCAACAACAGGAAATGGGGGTAGATAAAGGTATTGTAATGGATGGAAGAGATATTGGAACTGTTGTATTCCCAAATGCAGAATTGAAATTATTTGTTACTGCTGACCCTGCAATTAGATTAGAGCGACGTTACCAAGAGTTATTGCAAACCAATCCTTCAATCAGCAAGGAAGAGGTTTCGGCTAATTTGGAACAAAGGGATTTAATGGATAGTACAAGAGAACATAGTCCACTGAGGCAGGCAGAGGACGCCCTGGTTTTAGATAATACTAATTTGGATAGAGCGCAACAATTTGAATTAGCGATGCAATGGGCTAAGGAAAGAATGAAGTCAAATTAAAATCAAGGCAGTCGTTAGATTAAGTTTTTTATTCTACTTTATTCCTTTGGCAATACAGCTTTCCTGAACTTATTTCTTAGTCAATCCAACTTTCCTTCACTTTCTCAAAGTTTTCTTCTAAGCCATAAAACTCAACAATTTTTTGAATAACTGATTCTACCACTGCGTCTGGGCAACTCGCGCCACTTGTCATAAGAATTCGTATTGGGGACTTGTCTGGTAAGAAATTAGTTACAATTTCTGTTTGTTTATTTTTCCAGTTTGTTTTTTCTATCTGATTTGCGTCAATAATTTTTCTGGCATCATCAATAAAATAGGTAGGTAATTGCTGCTCACATAATTCTACTAAATGGGAACTATTGCTACTGTTTTTTCCACCCATGACAATTGCAAGATCAGCTTCTGTCCGAAGTAATCCTATAACAGCAGATTGGTTATCATTGGTTGCATAGCATAAAGTATCCCTAGTGTCGGCGAAATGTGCGGCTAAATTTTCGACACCAAATTTTTTCAAAATTACTTGTTTAAGATAATCTGAAATCGCCTGCGTATCAGTTGCTAATTGTGTTGTTTGATTGACTACGCCAATTTTGTCTAAATGAATATTGGGGTCAAAGTTGGCAGAAAAACGATTGACAAAAAAATCATAAAAATAATCAACTGGAAGCTCGCCACTTATGATTCTTGCTAAAACCTTTGTTTCTTCAATATCATTTACGATCAATGTTGGGGTATGTGCCGAGGTATGAGAAAAAGTAGCCCTTGTTTCTTCGTGTTTAGGCTTGCCGTGTATAATAATGGAGTAGCCTTTTTGAGCAATCTGTTCACTTCGATTCCAAACTTTTTCAACGAAAGGGCAGGTGGTATCATATTGTTCAATGGCGATACCTTTTGCTTTTAATTTTTCTTCTAATTCTAGTGTTGTACCAAAAGCTGGTATGATGACTATGTCGTCTTGTGTTAATTCATTTAAAGGGATTAGTTCTTTGCCTAAGGTATCTTGTAAGAATTGAACACCTCTACTTGTTAAATCGGCGTTCACTTGTGGATTATGGATCATCTCACTCAATAAATATATCCTCTTACCTTTATTTTCTTCTATAGTTCTGTAGGCAATATCAATTGCGTTTTCTACCCCATAGCAAAATCCAAAATGCCTAGCCAAATACACTTTTACCTTACCAAAATCAAGTTCGGTTGGGGTAAAATCTTTTTTAAGCTTATCCTCGGCTTTGCGTTTTTGTTTAATCGCAGTGATTAAGGAGCTTCTATAGCCATTGGGCACTTCAAAGTTTTTCATCTAATTGGATATTAACGTATACAAAAGTACAATCTTCGTTGCTTTTTCCCCTATTTTAATTTAGTGCTTGTATCTTTGCGCCATGCATTATGTATCTGTAGAAAATTTGACAAAAAGTTATGGTATTACGCCTTTATTTAAGGGTATTAGCTTTAATATTAATGAGGGGGATAGAATTGCCCTAGTCGCAAGAAATGGGGTAGGGAAGAGTACCCTTTTAAGAATTTTATCAGGTAAAGAAGTGCCTGATGCAGGAACTGCAAAAGTGCATAAAGATGTTCAATTGGTTTTATTTGAACAGGACCCTCAGTTTATCGAAACAGCCTCAGTGACCCAAAACTTGTTCAATCAGGATCACCCAATTATGAAGGCCATAAGTAATTACGAAATGGCCATGGAGACAGAGGATGAAAATTTAATTACCGATGCCATCATGGAGATGGAGGAAAATAATGCATGGGACTTTGAATCAAAAGTAAAAACGATTTTAACGCAGTTGAATATCCATCATTTAGAACAACCAGTTTCTAAATTAAGTGGAGGACAACGTAAGCGTGTTTCACTGGCAAAAACATTAATTCAAATTGGATTTGAGCCAAAGCATGTTTTGTTGTTAATGGATGAGCCAACGAATCACTTGGACTTAAATATGATTGAGTGGTTGGAGAATTATTTAGAACAAGAAAAAGTGACCTTGTTATTGGTTTCGCATGATCGTTATTTTTTAGAAGCGGTGACGGATGAGATATGGGAATTAGAAAGAGAGAAGTTATACAGTTATAAAGGGGATTATGAAAATTATTTAGAAAAGAAAGCGGCAAGGATTGATTCTGAATTAGCGAGCATCGACAAGGCCAAAAATACTTTTAGAAAAGAACTTGAATGGATGCGCAAGCAACCCAAAGCAAGGACGACAAAAAGTAAAAGTCGTCAAGATAATTTTTATGAGGTAGAAGCAAAGGCAAAACAAAAGATTGAAGATACAAGCCTTCAATTGGATATGAAGATGACACGCTTAGGCGGAAAGATCATTGAAGCTAAAAAAGTGTACAAGTCATATGGAGAGCTTGTTGTATTGAAAGGCTTTGACTATACATTTAGCAAAGGGGAACGTATTGGGATTGTTGGAAAAAATGGAGTAGGTAAGTCTACTTTCTTACAAATATTACAAGGCATCACTGAGCCAGATAGCGGCAAGATCAATGTTGGTGAAACGATTGTATTTGGACACTTCTCTCAAGAGGGCTTGACCTATAAAAAGGACATGAGGGTGATTGAATACCTTAAAACTTTTGCAGAACAATTTCCTCTTGCAAGTGGTGGCACATTAAGTGCAGCACAATTTTTAGAATTATTTTTATTTACACCAGACAAGCAGTATACTTACTTGAGTGCATTAAGTGGAGGCGAAAAAAAGAGGTTACAATTACTCACTATTTTATTTAAGAATCCCAATTTCTTAATATTAGATGAGCCGACCAACGACTTGGACTTACCTACGCTTGCAGTATTAGAGCAGTTCTTGATGGATTTTGCAGGTTGCGTCTTGTTGGTATCGCATGATCGATATTTCATGGATAAATTAGTAGATCACTTATTTATATTTGAAGGAAATGGAGTGATACGTGATTATCCTGGTAATTATACTCAGTTTAGAATTTTAGAAAAAAGCAAACAGAGTTATGCTTCCTTAAGTTCAGATATTACCACGCAAGTGGAACACGAGCCTAAGTCGACTCCAAATAATAATTCGACCAATTCAACTATTGCTAGTGATGCTAGTGCTGCCAGTGCGTCAAAGAAACCTGCAGAAAAAATGTCTTATAAAGAGAAGTTAGAATTAGATCAACTTAATAAAACCATGCCTTTACTTGAAACTCAAAAAGACGCATTATCAAATGATTTGAATAATTGCAAAGGAGACTACAATGAAATAACGGCATTAAGTGCTAAACTAGCTGCAATCACATCTGAATTAGAAGCTGCAGAACTTAGGTGGTTAGAGCTGAGCGAAAAACAATAAGTATAGAATAAAATAAATGAGGCCTAGCCGTCTTTGAAATGAGGCGCTTGTCTTGTATATACATTTATTGAGATAGGTAATTTAGTTGTAGAACGATATAGATAAAAATGCTATATCAATTTTACCTCTAAATAGAAATACCATGAAACCTATTGAAAGAATCTCCCTCTACCTTCAGTTTAGAAAAATCTCACCCCATGCATTTGAGAAAAAAATCAAGCTTTCAAATGGGTATTTTTCAAAACAATTAAGACATCTTGGTTCGGTAGGCTCAGATATTTTAATTAAAATTCATTTTGCTTACCCAGATATAGACATTTTATGGGTACTCATAGGGGAAGGACAAATGATCATGAAAGAAAGTCGCGCCTCACATGTTAGTCAATCAAATGTGGTCGAAGATATCTCTAGTAGGTATACTTCTGAGAATAAAAAAATGAAGCTTTTAGAAAATGATTTCGACAAATTGCAAATAGCCTTAAGAGATAAAGAGAAAATCATTGGCCTATATGAATTTATGTTAAATGGCAATCCTCCGATTTCTAGTAGCACAAGTGTAGTTACTAGAATGGATGCTTAAATCGCCACTACAAAAATTCTTGTCTATAAAGAAGGCACTCAAATGAGTGCCTTCTTTATTAAACTATTTATAGTTACTATGTTTATGCATAAGAAGCAACTGGCTCACATGTACAAACTAGGTTTCTGTCTCCATGCGTGTTATTCACACGAGCTACCGTAGGCCAGAATTTATTTAACGCTACATATGGTAAAGGGAATGCGGCTTCTTGTCTAGAATAAGAATGTGACCATTCATTTGCGCAAATAACATGTTGTGTATGTGGCGCATTTTTTAATGGGTTGTCTACTTTATCTGAACGTCCATCTTCAATCGCTTTGATTTCTGCATGTATCGCCAACAATGCATCACAGAAACGATCTAATTCAGCCATATCTTCACTTTCAGTCGGCTCAATCATAATTGTACCTGGTACAGGGAAGCTCATTGTTGGTGCGTGGAATCCATAATCGATTAAACGTTTCGCTACATCTTCTGCTTCAATGCCTGCAGTCGCTTTGAAAGGTCTAAGGTCGATAATAAATTCATGCGCACAAGTACCGTTCTTGCCAGTATATAAAATTGGATACACTTTATCCAATTTTGATTTCATGTAGTTTGCATTTAAGATGGCATAACTAGTAGCTAATTCTAATCCTTTTGCACCTAACATTTTAATGTAAGCATAACTGATTAATAAGATGCTTGCAGAACCTAATGGGGCACCACTAACAGCATTGCCTTCGTCGCCATTGTAAATATGTCCTGGTAAATATGGAGCTAGTTTGTCGTTTACACAAATTGGTCCAACGCCTGGTCCACCACCACCATGAGGGATAGCGAATGTTTTATGTAAATTCAAGTGACAAACATCTGCACCAATATTTCCTGGACTAGTTAGGCCAACCTGTGCATTCATATTTGCTCCATCCATATACACCATACCACCATATTCATGAATGGTATTACAAATGTCAATGATCGTTTCTTCGAATACACCATGTGTAGATGGGTAAGTCACCATTAAAGCACCTAAGTTATCTTTGTGTTGAATTGCTTTTGCTTTTAAGTCTTCAAAATCAATATTCCCAGCAGCGTCACAAGCAACCACCACCACTTTAAAGCCAGCCATTACAGCACTCGCTGGGTTGGTACCGTGTGCGCTGATTGGAATTAAAACAATATTTCTATGGTTTTCATTTCTCGCAGCATGGTAAGATCGAATCGTTAATAATCCTGCGTACTCACCTTGTGCACCACTATTTGGCTGTAAGCTACAAGCTGTAAAGCCTGTAGTTTGACATAAATAAGCGCTTAATTCTTTTGCAATTTCCTGGTATCCGATGGTTTGATTCGCTGGAGCAAATGGATGTAAGCCACCAAAACAAGGCCAACTAACTGGAATCATTTCGGTCGCAGCATTCAATTTCATCGTACAACTACCTAAGCTAATCATACTTGTATTTAAAGAAAGATCTTTATTTTCTAATTGCTTGATATAGCGCATCATTTGCGTTTCGCTATGATGTGTGTTGAATACAGGGTGCGTTAAATAAGGGCTTGTTCTTACAAGTTGTCCTGGAATGGCCACGTTTTTAATACTTGCATTCAAAGCGTTTGCTTTTTTACCAGTCAATGTTTCAAAAACAGCTACTATTGCTTGAACATCATGTGCAGATGTTGTTTCGTCGATGCTTATTGAAACAGTACCATTGCTAAAATAATTGAAATTAATATGTTTAGCAGAAGCAATTTCATTTAGCTTACTTGCATCAAATCCTTTCAAATGCAATGTGTCAAAATAGAATGAATTGACTTGTTGGATGCCTAAGCTTTCTAGTTGTTGCGCCAAACCTTGCGCATGACTATGCACTCTAGAAGCGATTGCTTTTAAACCATCTGGTCCGTGGTATACCGCATACATCACCGCCATATTAGCAAGTAATGCTTGTGCAGTGCAAATATTCGAAGTCGCTTTTTCACGCTTAATATGTTGCTCTCTTGTTTGCAATGCCATTCTTAGTGCACGATTACCTTGTGCATCGATACTTACGCCAATCAATCTTCCAGGCATGCCTCTTTTGAAAGCATCTTTTGTTGCAAAATAAGCAGCATGTGGTCCGCCGAAGCCCATTGGAACGCCAAATCTTTGCGTGTTACCAACCGCTACGTCTGCATTTAATTCACCTGGGCTTTTTAATACTGTTAATGAAAGTAAATCAGCTACTAAGATGACCATGCCACCTAATTGGTGCACTTGATCAATAAAGCTGCTATAATCTTCGATAGCGCCGTTTGCATTTGGATATTGTAAGATGGCACCAAAGAATTGATTGTCTAATGAAGCTGTTTTAAAATCGCCAGAAATAAGTTCAATACCAATTGGTGTTGCTCTTGTATGTAAAACAGATTTTGTTTGAGCAAAAATAGCCTCGTCTACAAATAATTTTGGTTGACTAGCTACTTCCGATTTGTTCACGTGGTTAAAGATCATTGCCATTGCTTCTGCTGCTGCAGTTGCTTCGTCTAATAAAGAGGCATTGGCAATATCCATACCAGTCAAGTCTGTAATCATCGTTTGAAAATTCAATAAACTTTCTAAACGGCCTTGTGCAATTTCAGCTTGATAAGGCGTGTACTGTGTATACCAACCTGGGTTTTCAAAAATAGTTCTTAAAATCACAGAAGGTGTGATGGTGCCATAGTAGCCTTGGCCAATAAAATTTTTTGCTACAATGTTTTTTTCACCAATTGCTTTTAATGTTTGTAACATTTCAAACTCAGACAATCCTTCTGGAATATCCATTGGCTTTTTTAAACGAATATTAGCAGGTACAGTTTTGTCAATTAATGCTGCCAAGTTATCTACGCCAACTGCAGTTAACATTTTTACACTATCTACTGGATTTGGGCCAATATGTCTTTGGATAAATTCTGCGCCACTTTGATTCATTTTCGACTGAATTGAAAAGGTTAAAAACTGCCACAAATATAAGCATTTTAAAGCCTGAATTCTGGTGTAGCCTTGTCTTTGATGCATGAATGGGGAAAGCTTGTGGAAGAGCTGCAAATAGTTTACTTTTACAACCAATTATGCAAGCCAACACTGAACATTTATACGACACCCCGGCTCCAGAGCAACTTAAAAAATTCCAAAATTTTTTAAAAAGAGTGGATAAGAAGGTTATTTTAAAGCAATTGCCCGATTTGCATGAGGCTGCTTTTGAAAAAATTGACTGTTTAGATTGTGCTAGATGTTGTAAGAATTACTCTCCACGTTTTAAGATGCCCGACATAAAAAGGATCAGTAAATATGTTGGAATGAAGGAGACTGCATTTATCGATAAGTATTTAAGTATGGATGATGAAGGGGATTATGTTTCTAAAACAAGACCTTGTCCATTTTTAGGCGCTGACAATGCATGTAGTATTTACGATCATCGACCAACCGATTGCCAAAGATTTCCCTATACGGATGAGGATGTTTTCTTCAAGCGTATCGCCATTACGATGAAAAATGCAGAATTCTGCCCTGCAGTGCATGATGTGATGAATGGGTTATTGGCTAAATAGTGCTTGATCAATCACACTAATATTCCAACTCTTTTAATTTTGGAGCTTTGAACCAAGTTGTAAAAACAACTAGTATGGTCATTGTTCCACCAAATACAACAGAAGGTATTACGCCCATTGCTTTCGCAGCTAAGCCACTTTCAAATTGCCCCAATTCGTTACTACTATTGATGAACATGGAATTCACGGACATCACCCTGCCACGCATATGACTCGGTGTTTTGAGTTGTACAATCGTGCCACGAACAATCATGCTAAATCCATCTAATATGCCACTAAATAACAAGGCCGCAAATGAGATCCAAAATACTTTAGACAAGGCGAATACAATGATACAAACACCAAAGCCCGCAACTGCTAGTAATAATTTTTTTCCTTGTTTCTTTTCAACTGGGAATAAAGTGATAAAAACTATGATTAGGATAGCACCAATATCAGTGGCTGCATTCAGCCAGCCAAAACCAATAGGCCCAACTTTTAAAATATCTCTTGCGAATACAGGTACCATGGCAACTGCGCCACCAAATAGCACAGCAAAAAGATCTAAAGACAAGGCGCCTAATAATTCTTTCGTATTGTATACAAAACGCAAACCTTCTTTCACACTTTCTAGTGGCTTTTGCTCTGCCACTGTTGGGTGAGGCGGCTTAACAGATATTTTTTGTATAAAGAAATAGCCAATTGCAACTAAAATAGCTACTAGGATTAGGGATTGATGTATTCCGAATCCTGCAATCATGAATCCAATACTTGCATGACCAACCACCGATGCACTTAACCACATGCCTTGACTCCATGTAGTGGCGTTTTGTAATAAATTCTTAGGTACAATTTCACCTACCAATGTACCAAATCCTGGGCCAGTGAATGAACGTATAATACCAGTACAAAAAATAACAAAATAGATGCCTATGGCAATTTGTAAATTCCCTAACTGTGCCTTACCGAATGATGATGATAAAAGTAATAAGCTAATAGCGCATGCTAAATAGAGTCCTACACCACGTAAAATGATTTTTCTTTTTTCACTCTTATCAATCACATGGCCTGCGTATAAAGCAAGTGAGACAGCTGGGATCACTTCTGCTAATCCAATAAGTCCAATAGCAAATGGTTCATTGGTTAATTCATAAATCCACCAACCAACTAAAGTGCCCATCATTCTTAGCCCCATAATAAACAAAAAACGCCCAATCATTAAATTCCTAAATTCCGTAATCCTTAGTGCTGCAAATGGGTCATTTGTGGACTGTGTCGAATTATTTTCCATGAGCAAAGGTCATTTGAATTAGGGTAAGGTAAAATAATGTTGACCTTCCTCAAGGTCTTTATCTAATGCGTCGATAATGACCTGAAAATGCTTCTCATTGTATAAAAAGTCGGCATTACTTGCATCTACAAATATCGTTTTGATATTATGCTGTTTGATATAACTTGTATAGGTCTCTTGTAGTTTAAACAAGTATTCATCTGGAATACTTTGTTCAAATTTTCGATTTCTTTTTTTAATATTCCCTTGTAATCTATTCACTGGAGAGTGAAGGTAGATTAAGATATCTGGAGGGGTGAGTTGCTGTACAAATACGTCAAACATCTTTTGGTACAACCTAAATTCTTCTTCGGGTAAATTTACTTTTGCAAAAAGAAGACATTTGGTAAAAATATAGTCAGATACAGTCACGTTTTGAAATAAGTCGCTAGACTTTACCATTTCTTGTTGCTGCTTGAATCGTTCTGCTAAAAAAAACAACTCTAGTGGAAAAGCGTATTGTTTTGGATTCTCGTAAAATTTGGTCAAAAATGGATTCTCTGCAAATTCCTCTAAAACTAATTTAGCGTTAAAATGCTGTGCGAGTAATTGTGAAAGCGTTGTTTTCCCAGCACCAATATTCCCCTCAATTGCTATAAAATGATGCTTCATAATTTGATTAATACTTGCCGCCAAAGATAAGTTTTGAATGCTTTATTCCTCCGTTTTTTTATACACAACAGAATCGTCTTGACAGGCTTGATAAAGCTGGTAATTGGTCATTTTTAGCACTGGATGTTCAAAATCTGCCGCAATTTCCACCAAAGGCGCCAAAACGAAGTTCCGTTCAGATAATCTTGGATGTGGAATAATTAACCCATCTGTTTCAATAATTTCTTGGTTATAGTAGATAATGTCAATATCAATATTTCTTGGCCCAAGAGGAATCAGTCTTTTTCGCCCCATTGAAACCTCAATTTCTAATATTGTATCTAGTAAATCTGCTGGACTAAGTTTAGTTGTGATAGCCAATGCTTGATTATAAAATGCAGCTTGATCCTTTAATCCCCATGCTTCAGTTTCATAGATCGCAGACAGTTTTTGAATAGGGCCACATTTAGCCTCAATGCTATTTCGAGCACTTTCCAAATTGGCCAATCGGTCGCCAATATTACCGCCTATCAATAGGTATGCAAGGTTCATAGAAGTAGGGTGAAAATGAGCACAAATATCCATATTTTTACACGGCAACCTTCATTTTTGGTTGCTTATTTCAATTTCTTTTACAATCCGAATTATATGAAAAGTTTCTTTAAATCCTTCTTAGCTGCATTACTCGCTTTATTTATTTTCTCTTTTTTAGGAGTGATGCTATTAATTGGTATTGCTGCAAGTGTATCCTCCGAGGAAAAGGCTGCAGTTCCAGCAAATGCGGTATTGGTGATTGATCTTGGTGAAGCCTACACTGAAAAAGAAGTTTCTGACCCATTTACTGAAATCATGCGTCCAGGGAAAGGAAAGTTGCCTAGCTTGTCTAATTTGATTGGTTTGATTCAACACGCAAAAAAGGATTCAAGTATTAAAGGTATTTATATCAAGTGTCAGCAAAATCCAAACGGATATGCTGCATCAGAAGAGATAAGAAAAGCCTTGGTGGATTTTAAAAAAAGCAACAAATTCATTCTAGCTTATGGTGAAACAATTTCTCAAAAAGGCTACTGGGTGGGTAATGTTGCTAATGGCATTTATACACATCCACAAGGTGGCTTAGAATTTAACGGATTCTCATTGGAGACGGTGTTCTTAAAAGGTATGCTGGATAAATTAGATGTGGAAATGCAGGTATTTTATGCAGGAAAGTTTAAGAGTGCAACTGAGCCCTTTAGATATACCAAAATGTCTGATGCCAATAAATTGCAAACCAGTGTTTGGTTAAATGGATTGTATAATGATTTCATTAATACCGTTTCAAATGCAAGAAATATTGCGCCAGAAAAATTAAAAGCATTGGCTGATGAAGCGAAAATTCAATCTGCGCAGGATGCATTCAGCAACGGCTTAGTGGATGGCTTGTATTACGATGATCAGTTTAAAAAACTGGTTGCAAAAAAGTTAAAAGGAATCGCTGAAAAAGACATTCCATTTGTTTCTATTAAAGATTATGCAAAATCTGTTGCACTTAGAGGTTCGGGTTCAGATAAGATTGCCGTGGTCTATGCGGATGGAGATATCGTGATGGGTAAGAATATCAAAGAATCCATTGCTAGTGATGATTTTAGACTTTTATTACAAAAAATTAGAGGAGACGAATCTATTGATGCGTTGGTATTAAGGGTGAATTCGCCTGGTGGTAGTGCACTTGCTAGTGATATTATTTGGAGAGAATTAGAGTTGATTAAAACTAGAATTCCGGTGATTGTCAGCATGGGTGATGTGGCTGCTTCGGGAGGATATTATATTGCAGCTGGAGCAGATTCAATTTATGCGGATGCCAATACCATCACGGGCTCAATCGGCGTGTTTACTGTGATACCGAATATCTCTGGTTTTATGCAAAATAAATTAGGGGTCACTTTTGATGGTGTAAAAACGGCAACTTATGCGGATGGTCCATCAGCCACAAGACCACTAAATTCAATGGAACAAAAAATGTTACAAGCAGGAGTAGATAGCATCTATCATACATTTAAGTCAAGAGTTGCTAAAGGAAGAAAAAAATCAATTGAATATATTGACTCAATTGCACAAGGAAGAGTTTGGTTGGGTGCGGATGCAATTGGTGTTGGTTTGGTAGATAGAATTGGCACTTTGAACGATGCAATTGCATCTGCAGCAAAAAAAGCCAAATTGAAAGGGTATTCGATTAAGCAATATCCCGAGTCTAAATCTTTCTTCGAAGATTTTATAGAAGATTACCAGGATTATGTTAAAGTAAAATCAATTGAGTCGGAAATAGGTGCAAATCAGTGGCAAATTTTAAACCATATGAAATCTGTACAAAAGATGGTTGGAGCGCCTCAAACTCGATTACCTATCTTTGTCGTTAAACAGCCTTAATTCAATGCGTTCATATAGTCAAATCAAAGCCATGTTTGCCATCACAAGGGCAAGCCTGCGTTCTATTTTGCGAAGTCCTTCTGCAGTTATATTTAGTATTGCTTTCCCGCTAATTTTTATTTTAGTATTTGGATTTTTAAGTAGTGGAGGAAATGTAAATGTAAAAGTAGCTTTAGCATCCAATTCGGATACTTCTAATATTGTATATGCCAAAATCAAATCATTGGCTGGTTTAAAATTCGTGACTGGAGATAGTTCAGTGGTGCATGCAGATTTAGCAAAGGGTAAAATCACAGCCTTAATCGACATTCAACCAACACAGCATCCCAATCAGCCTTACCAGATACAATTAACCAGTTCTGCAGCAGCGAATCCACAAAATATACAGTTAATCAAATCTATTTTGAATGCGGTGATTGCAAATATTAATGCTGCTCAATTTAAGGACGCACCTACCATTGCAGTCGTAAAAAACGAAGTGATTGAAGTGCCAGGTAGAACCTATCGCACGATCGATTTTATATTACCTGGTCAACTTGGGTTTTCATTATTAAGTTCTGGCGTTTTCGGGGTTGCATTTTTATTTTTCAACCTAAGACAACAACTTGTATTAAAAAGATTCTACGCGACACCTATTCGTCGTTTATATATTATTTTAGGAGAAGCATTAAGTAGGGTCATATTCCAGTTGATGACTGCTATTATCATTATTGGTATTGGTCATTTTGTTTTTCAATTTACTTTGGTACATGGCCTTGTGACTTTTTTAAATATTATGGTACTTAGTTTTATAGCCTTGGTCTTGTTTATGGGCTTTGGATTTATAGTGAGTGGGGTGGCTAAAAATGAAAGTACGATTCCTCCATTTGCAAACTTAATTACCTTGCCTCAGTTCTTACTTGCAGGTACTTTTTTTTCAATTGATTCTTTTCCAAAGTGGCTACAACCTTTTTGTAATATTTTACCTTTGACGCATTTTAACAATGCGATGCGTGATATTGCTTTTGAAGGAGCCAATTTATGGTCCGTTGGAAATGAAATTGGTATACTCTTAATTTGGACAGTTGTGGTGTATGCTGCAGCATATAAAATTTTTAAATGGGAGTAATATGAAATTGATCCGATTTGCCCTTATTAGTGTGCTTATAATGAGTTTATTAATTACCGCTATTTCTAGTCTGTTTCCGTCAGTTGTGATTACGTCAAGGGCTGTAGAAGTCAATGCAAAGAATGCACAAATACAAAAATGTGTCAAAGATTTATCGTCATGGAAGGGCTGGATGAGTGATTGGAAGGATCAATCTGTTGTTGTAGAGCAAGGAATAGCCAAAGTGGGGACTCAGACGATCGAAATGCTTTCTGCAAATGATAGTACAATTGTATTAAACTGGGTGGCAACAGGACAAGCGCCCTATAAAGTTCAAATCGAATGGCTCCCTTTAAAAGAAGGGACTTATGTTATTCATTGGTCTTTCGAACAACATGTTCGTTGGTATCCATGGGAAAAATTCCAGACTTTATTAAATGAGAAAGTGTTGGGCGCAAAGATGGAAGAAGAATTACAACATTTGACCGCTTGCATTTTATCGAACGAAGCATTTGTAAAATAAAATACTTTAAAAACAAATGCATCTGTCGTTTTAGAAATTTCCCCCTTGCTTCTTTAGGTATTCTATATTTCTTTTTATTCCATTTAATTTTGACCTTAGTAAAGGAGATTGTTTAAATCTTGCTTTGAATGTGGTCTCTTCCATCTCTAACCAATTATCCGAAGACATGGTTAGCAAACCTTCGATTGGTTTAAATTTTGTTTCTTGGTGTGGATGACTAAATCTATTCCAAGGACAAACGTCTTGGCAAATATCACAGCCAAATGCCCAATCTTGATAGGTTCTATCCGATGGCGTCTCAATGGATTGTTTCTTTAATTCAATGGTATAATAACTAATACAGTGATTTGCTTCAATTGTCTTATTAGGAAGAATGGCTTGGGTAGGACATGCGTCAATGCATTTTGTACAAGTGCCACAATAATCTTTTGCAATAGGTTGATCGTATAGTAGTTCTAAGTCTACAATTAAACTAGCAATAAAAAAGAAGGAGCCGTTTTTTGGTTGGATTAAGTTACCATTTTTACCAATCCAGCCTGCGCCAGACAACCAAGCCCATGATCTTTCTAAAACGGGCGCAGAATCTACAAATCCCCTGCCTTCGATTGGGCCAATTTGTTGACGCATTTCGTCCAACATTTGATTCAATGCTAATTTAATGACATCATGGTAATCTTGTCCATAAGCATATTTCGCAATCTTAGGAAGGCCATCCTCTTGTGCTTGTTCTGGATAATAGTTTTTCAAAAATGTAATCACAGATTTTGCACCAGGAACTAATTTTGATGGATTAATCCTGAGGTCAAAATGTTTTTCCATGTATTGCATTTCTCCATGGAAACCTTTTGCAAGCCATTGCTCTAATCTAAAAGCATCTTCAGTTAATTCTTTTGCTTGTGCAATACCGCAAAAATCAAACCCATGTTTTTGTGCTAAAGACTTGATGAATTTTGTATTTGCAAACTGATTCAATCTTCAAGGTTCATTTTATGTAAAAAACGATGTGCTACAGGTGCAATCAAAATGCCAATCCATAAAGAAACAAATAACACAATATTAGCCCAAGCAAGGTTGATTAAAATTCTTTTGATATAAACAGATGAGGGAGCTAATGGCTCACTCTTGTGTTCATGTTTTGGAAGCAGTGGATTTCTTCTGTGTGCCGTTTTCATTCATTAAGATATTGTATGTAAAATTAGCAGAAATTTAGACGTTGGACTGACTTTATTGCTCTTTTTTAAAACTTAATAAGACATAATTGCTGAATTAACTAGGTGGCGTTCTATTTGTGGGTATATAATAAATACTAAAACTAGTACTATGAATTTAAATCAATATACCATCAAGGCGCAAGAAGCGATTCAAGCAGCACAGCAGTTGGCTTATAATAACCAACATGCTTTTATTGAAACAGCACACTTACTAAAGGCAATTCTTGGAGACAAGGATAGTCCTACTGAATTTTTATTGAAAAAAAATAATGTACAACCTGCCTGGGTTATTCAGAAATTAGATGCCTTGTTTGAAAAATTACCAAAGCAGCATACTGGCGAACCAGCTTCTGCATTAAGTAAAGATTTAAATGCTGTTTTATTAAAAGCAACTGCTTCTTTAAAAGATTTTGGAGATGATTTTGTTACAGTAGAACATTTAATTGTAGGCATTCTACAAGTGAATGATGTTGTTGCAAAAATCTTAAAAGATGCAGGCCTGACAGAGAAAGGATTAAAGACGGCTATCACTGAATTAAGACAGGGAGAAACTGTAAAATCTGCAACACAAGAAACGCAGTTTCAGGCATTGTCCAAGTATGCTAAAAATTTAAATGACATGGCTAATAAAGGAAAATTAGATCCTGTTATTGGTCGTGATGACGAGATAAGAAGAACCTTGCATATCCTTACAAGAAGAAGTAAGAACAATCCGATTTTAGTTGGAGAGCCTGGTGTGGGTAAAACAGCTATTGCTGAAGGATTGGCAATGCGTATTGTGAATGGGGATGTACCAGAAAATTTAAAGTCTAAAATCATTTATGCGTTAGATATGGGCTTATTAATTGCCGGTGCTAAATACAAAGGAGAATTTGAAGAACGTTTGAAAGGGGTTGTGAAAGAGGTAACTGGTAGCGATGGTGAAATTATATTATTCATTGACGAGATCCATACTTTAGTTGGTGCAGGTGGCGGAGATGGCGCGATGGATGCTGCTAATATCTTAAAACCAGCATTGGCAAGAGGAGAATTAAGGGCAATTGGCGCAACCACTTTAAATGAGTATCAAAAGTTTTTTGAAAAAGATAAAGCTTTGGAAAGAAGGTTCCAGAAAGTAATCATTGATGAGCCTTCCAAAGAAGATGCCATTTCGATTTTGAGAGGATTGAAAGAAAGGTATGAAACGCATCACCATGTACGTATTAAAGACGAGGCAATCATTGCGGCGGTGGAACTTTCTTCTAGGTATATTACAGATCGTTTCTTGCCCGATAAAGCCATAGACTTAATCGATGAGAGTGCCGCTAAGTTAAGGCTAGAGATGAATTCTATGCCGGAAGATTTAGACACATTGCAACGTCAGATTCGTCAGTTGGAAATTGAAAGAGAAGCTATTAAACGTGAGAACAATCCGGATCAATTAAAGCAATTGAATATTGAGATCAGTAATTTAATGGTGCAACAAGATACGCTTACTGCAAAGTGGAAAGTAGAAAAAGAATTAGTAGATAAAGTACAAGAAGCGAAAGCTCAAATGGAGCAATTAAAGCAGGCTGCAGAAGTAGCAGAACGCAATGGGGACTATGGGAAAGTAGCTGAAATTAGGTATGGTAAATTAAAGGAACAAGAGACTTTATTATTAGACTTGACCAACCAATTGAAAGATTTAGGGGAGGATGGCAAACGTTTAATGAAAGAGGAAGTAGATGCAGATGATATCGCTGAAAATATTGCAAAAGCAACGGGCATTCCTGTGCAAAAAATGATGCAATCTGAAAGAGAAAAATTAATGCATTTAGAAGCTGCTTTACATGAACGTGTCATTGGCCAAGACGAAGCAATTACTGCTGTGTCTGATGCAATCCGAAGAAGTAGGGCGGGGTTGCAAGATCCTAAAAAGCCAATTGGCTCATTTATTTTCTTGGGTACCACAGGTGTCGGTAAAACTGAATTAGCAAAAGCTTTAGCGGAGTATTTATTTGACGACGACAGCATGATGACAAGGATTGACATGAGTGAATACCAAGAGAAGCATACTGTTTCAAGATTGGTTGGAGCCCCTCCAGGTTATGTTGGATATGATGAAGGTGGTCAATTAACAGAGTCTGTTCGTCGAAAGCCTTATAGTGTTGTATTATTAGACGAGATTGAAAAAGCGCATCCTGATGTTTGGAATGTTTTATTGCAAGTATTAGATGATGGAAGGTTAACGGATAATAAGGGAAGGGTTGTGAATTTCAAAAATACCATCATTATTATGACGAGTAATATTGGAAGTCATTTAATTCAAGAGGCATTTGAAGAGGTGACAGATAAGAACTTGGATGAAAAAACGGAGCAAGCTAAAACAGAAGTGATGAGCTTATTGAAGCAGACCATCCGACCAGAGTTTTTGAATAGAGTAGATGATATTATTATGTTCTCTCCATTATTAAGAAAGCAAATGTCTTCAATTGTTCAAATTCAATTGAATCAATTAAAGTCATTGGTTGCAGAGAATGGCATGCAGATAGAGTTCACAGATTACTTGGTTGAGTACCTATCTGAACAAGGATTTGACATGCAATTTGGGGCGAGACCATTGAAGCGCTTAATACAAAAACTTGTTGTGAATGAATTAAGTAAACAAATCTTAAGCGGGGCAATTGACAAGTCTAAGAAAGTCTTGATAGATATCTTTGACGGGGTCGTTGTTTTCAGGAATGAAGTCTAAATTGCTGGAACAGGACCGAGGTATTGAATGGCTTTTTGAAGTCTTGATTTGTAAATGTATATTTGACGGATAGAGGTTAAGCCCTATCCGTCAATTTATTTTATGGCAAATACAAAGAAAGCAGCAGTTGGATTTATTTTTCTCACTTTGGTGATTGATATAGTTGGTCTGGGTATTATTATTCCAGTGATCCCACAATTGATTGAAGGTTTATTGAATACACATGATTTAAGTAAAGCTTCTTTGTATGGCGGTTGGATGACTTTTTTATATGCAAGCATGCAATTTCTTTTTGCACCCTTAATTGGAAGTTTAAGCGATAAGTACGGAAGAAGACCCGTTTTATTGATTTCCTTATTAGGATTTGGCTTGGACTATTTATTCTTAGCTTTTGCGCCTTCTATATTGTGGTTATTTGTTGGAAGAACTATTTCAGGTATTACAGGAGCAAGTGTTACTACTGCATCTGCCTACATGGCGGATATTAGCGATGATTCAAATAGGGCTCAAAATTTTGGGATGATCGGTGCTGCTTTTGGCATTGGCTTTATCATCGGACCTATGTTAGGTGGATTTTTAGGAGAGATAGGCCCAAGACTACCATTTATTGTTGCAGCATCCTTGGCCTTGCTCAATGTGATTTATGGCTATTTTGTTTTGCCTGAATCATTGCCTGTTGAAAATAGAAGGGCTTTTGATTGGAAAAGATCTAATCCACTTGGTTCTTTATTTCATCTAAAAAAATATCCAGCAGTTTCAGGTTTAATTTTTGCACTTGTATTTATTTATTTGGCATCACATGCAGTCCAAAGCAATTGGAGTTTCGCGAATATGGAAAAATTCAAATGGACACCAAAAATGATTGGTTTTTCATTAGGTATGGTAGGATTACTTGTGGGACTAGTTCAGGGTGTACTTATTCGATACATCAACCCTAAATTAGGGAATGAAAAGTCTGTTTATTTCGGCATTGCTTTATATGCAATTGGACTTTTCTTATTTGCTTTTGCTACTTCTTCTTGGATGATGTTTGTCTTTTTAATCCCTTATTGTTTAGGAGGTATTTCTGGACCTGCTTTGCAATCATTGATATCAGTCCATGTCCCTAAAAATGAACAAGGAGAATTGCAAGGTTCCTTAACCAGTATTATGAGTGTTACCTCTATTGCGGGTCCATTGATTATGACCAGCCTTTTTGCTTATTTTACCAAGCCCGGAAATTCAATCTATTTCCCTGGTGCGTCCTTTTTGCTAGGCGCTATATTCATGCTCATTAGTGCCATCATTGCTTATACGGTTTTAAAGGGAGAAACTAAGTCAATAAAGGCTTAGAGTCCCTTACTGTTATTATATTTGTGGCTCAATAAAGGCCAAAATATGTCTCCATTAATGCAACAGTTGCAAGAAACTGCTCGTTTTATTCAGTCAAAAATCAGTGCATCCGCAAATACTGCCATTATTCTAGGTAGCGGATTAGGTAATTTATCTAGTGTCATTGAACCAGAATTTAGTATCCCTTATGGTGAAATTCCTAATTTTCCAGTGAGTACGGTAGAAGGACATAAAGGTAGATTGATCTTAGGTACTTTGAATGGTAAAAAAGTTTGGGTGATGGAAGGCCGTTTTCATTTTTATGAAGGCTATACAGCTGAGCAAGTTGTTTTCCCAATTCGTGTTTTAAAATTATTAGGGGTAGAGAATCTGTTGTTATCAAATGCGGCAGGTGGTGTTAATAAGGACTATCAAGTGGGGGATTTAATGATCATCAAAGACCATATAAGTTTCTTTACGATCAATCCGCTTTTAGGTAAAAATGAAGCTGAATTAGGAACACGTTTCCCGGATATGAGTGAGCCTTATGCAAATTCATTTATTGAGAAAGCAAAACAAATTGCTACTGCAAATAATATCAAAGTACACGAGGGTGTGTATGTGGGTGTGACTGGTCCAACTTTTGAAACAAGAGCAGAGTATCAGTTGATCAAAATTTCTGGAGGAGATGTAGTAGGAATGAGTACAGTACAAGAAAATATTGCTGCCGTTCATTGTGGCATGAAAGTTTTTGCGATGAGCGTGGTCACAGACTTAGGCATTAGAGAAGATAACAATGTAATCACCCACGAAGAGGTTTTAGCGGCGGCTAATGCAGCAGAGCCATTGTTGACATTAATATTTAGTGCATTGGTAAAAGAAGTTGCTGCTTAATGCAAACAACTATTTTATATAGCAAGTTTTGTAAAATGACTTTCAGGTTCATCCTGATTTACGTTTTCTTGTTCTGCACATTATCCAATGTACAAGTCTATGGTCAGAATATGCGCTATAATTCATTTAGCAGTAGTGGAGGTGGAACAGATTCTTTGGAGAAGAGAGACAAATCCGAAGACTCTATTGCAATTTATTATAGGCTTTACAATAGTTTGACTATTCAAACTATGGATTCTACAGTATCTGATTTTTATACAAAGTTCATTTTGCCTTATACCAATTATCATCTTGGGAATATAGGCAATGCAACAAGGTCTTATTTCTTTAGTCCCTTGCAAAGAGGTGGATGGGATGCTGGATTCAGGTCTTTTGAGGCATACAATTATAACTTAGAGCAAACCCCATTCTATCAAACGACAAAGCCATATACAGAACTTGGGTATTTGTTAGGAGGCAAAGGGGAGCAGTTGATGGAAATATTGCATACGCAAAATAAGACCAAACAATTCAATTATTCTTTTGCATATCGTTTTAGCAATGCGCCAGGCAATCTAAAAAATCAGCATGCAAACTTAAACAACATGCGCATTACAGCGAACTATCAATCAAAGCGAAAAAGGTATGCTTCCTATTGGGTGATGTTAATCAACAAATCGGCTTCTTCTGAAAATGGGGGCTTAGTGAATCCTGATCTAATTGATAGCCTTTCACTGAATAATCCATATGAGTTAGAAACCAGACTAGGTGTAAGCGGCACATCCTTTAGAAACCCTTTTAATACGAATATTGCAACTGGATCAACTTATAAAGAGAATGGGTTTGTTTGGAAGCAAACTTATGATTTTGGACAAAAGGATTCGGTCGTAAAAGACACGGTTACGACTTATCTATTTTATCCAAGACTAAGGTTTCAAAATGAAATAAAGTACCAGTCGAATCAATTTCATTTTTCTGATGCAAATCCGGTGGCTTCAAATTATGAAACCTATTTTAATTATAAGAAGTCAATTGAGGATGGTGTGGTATTTCAAGACAATTGGAAACGTTTTACGAATGAGTTTAGTTTAGTGTCTTTTCCTGAAAAAACCAATCCTAATCAATTTCTACAAGTAGGTATTGGCTATCATCAGATGAATTACAATGATAGTGCAGTTCAATGGGCAAACCATGATATATATGGACTTGGTGTTTATAAAAATAAGACCAAGAATTTACGCTGGGATTTACAAACCTCTGGAAAATTATTTTTGAATGGCTACCATGCCGGTGATTATGAAGCACAGTTCTCTTTAAGTTCTTTAATAAATAAGCAAGGGGATAAATTGGAGCTATGGATGCAAAATTCAAATAGAACGCCATCATTTAACCGACTAGGAATCACTTCTTTCCCAATGGAGCAGTTAAATGGTATTCAAAAGGAAAATGTGTTAGAGTTAGGCGGTTTATGGACAAAAAATAAAATTGGCTTAATTGCTTCCTTTCAATACAAATTAATTCAGAACTTTCAATACAATGGATCTGGCTTTCAACCTTTAGTATATGATAAGACATTGAGTTATGTAAAAGGAAGTCTGTCAAATAAATTTCAGTTGAGTCGTTATTGGAATTGGTATAACGAATTAACAGTGCAGGTGGTTGATCCAAATGCACCTGTAAACCTGCCATTTTTGTTAACTAGACAAAGGCTCGCTTTTGAAGGTAATTTTTTCAAAAATTTATTTTTGTCAACAGGTTTGGAGCTGATTTATCACTCTAATTACCAGCCGGATGCTTATATGCCATTGACAGGACAATTCTATTTACAAGAGCAGTATACAACTAGGAATAGGCCCATGGCCAATGCGTTTTTGAATTTTAGGATTAAGCGTTTTAAAGGCTATGTCCGTATGGAACAATTAAATACTTTATTAGCGTCTAGTAATCAATTAGGTACGAGGTATAATTTTACTGCTCCAAATTACCCTGGAACAGGAACATGGTTAAGGGTTGGAATTTGGTGGAATTTTATCAATTAGTAGTAACTTTGTATTGTGAAACAGCTTTTGACGATACTGCTCTTATTGGTTTACAGCTTCTCCAGTGTTGGAGCAACTGTAAAAACACATTTCTGTGCGGGTAAGGTTCAGAAATGTGCATGTGCCAAGTCTTCAAAAAAAGATACCTGTTGTTCTGAGAAAACGACTTTTCTAAAAAAACAAGACCAACATCAGTCAACTGTTGTGCACACGGGCACTCATTTTGTGCACGTTGTTGCAAAACCTGTCGCTTTTTACATGCTTGTTTCAACTCCTATAGTTGAATCTCCAAAGTTCATTGCTATACAATCCAAAAAGAGAATGCTATTCTCTGGGCCGCCAATTTATATATTGGACTGCCTTTATTTAATTTGATTTTTATTTTTATTTGAATCGGAATAATTTATAAGTAATAGGTCCTTGATGAATCAGCAATGGATACCTAATGAATTAGATACTGTTGCAAATTCATTTTTGTATATTTCTTTTTGCAAATTTCAATTGTAAAATCATACTTGAGAATTATTAATACTGAAAAAGTAATTTCGAAACCTTAATTGTGAAATTTCAATTTTGAAACATTTGCTTTTGAATCTTATCTATTTAAATTTTTTAAAATCATTTTATGAAAAAAATATTTTTATTTATCAGTTTTTTGATGGCTTCAACCACTTTCGTTAATGCACAAACTTCTACAAAACTAAAAGTAGCGGGCAATTGTGGCATGTGTAAATCTAGTATTGAAAAAGCGGCAATATCTGCTGGCGCTTCCTCTGCAAATTGGGATGCAGATGCCAAGTTGTTAACTTTAATTTTTGACGGCAAGACAAATCTAGACAAGATTGAAAATGCGATTGCGGCAATCGGTTATGATACTGAGCATAAGACTGCAACAAAAGCTTCCTATGATGCACTGCACGAATGCTGCAAATATGATCGTGCTGCTGTCAATGAAGCTCCAGTAGAAATCAAAAAAGTTAGCTTAGTCGCTTCTGGATTAACTTGTTCTATGTGCTCTAAAGCTATTTTTAAAGCGTTAACAAAATTAGATTTTGTAGAAGAGGTTAAAGTAGATATTGAAAAGTCAATGTACATTATGACTTTCAAGACAGGTAAAAAGGTGGAGATTGATCAAATCAAATTAGCAGTAACGGATGCTGGATTTGGTGTTCAAAGTTTGGTGTATGAATAGGGTTTTGATTTCCATACGTACTTTTTGTTTATTGCTTTCGTTTTTATCTGCGCTTCCAATTTCCGCACAGGAACTGTATGTATTTACAGAGCCTGCAAGTGTTAAACCTAATCGGGCTATTGGTTTGAAACATAGTTTTCAGAAAATGGGTGGTAGAAGTAATCGAAACAACCAATATACACAAGTGCAACTTGGATTGAGTAAAAAACTTGCACTTTATCTAGGAACAAATTATACTGGAGCAGATGCCTATGCACAATACCGTTTTTATACGAAAGATGCAATGTATGCCCATACAAGAATGGCATTTTATGCAAAAGCAATTAAGTCAAATAATAAAGCGATTCATACAAACGCCGTTTTGTTAGATGGGGAAGAATCGGTTTTAGGATCTGGCATGATCATTACGCAATTAAAACATAAATGGGCAAGTTCACTTAGTCTTGGCTATGTTCAAAAACAGGAATGGTCTACACATTATGGGAAAGACGCTTTTCAATATAGTTTTTCCAATGGCCTCTTGGTTTATCCCAAAAAGTATAGTTCCTATGGTCAAACGAATGTGAATTTGTACTTAGAGCTTTTGGGTCAAAAGCTTTTATCAGGGAAAGGGCAGTATTTAGATGCGGCACCCTCTATTCAATTGATTTTTAATAGTCAAGCAAAGGTGAATCTAGGTTATCGATTTGCATTATTAGACAAGACCAATCGAATGACCAATAATAGCCTTTACTTAAGCGTTGATTACCTTTTTTTCAATGCCTTACCCAGGGCAAAACAGCAAAAAAAGTTGTAACTTCAATAAGTGAGAAAAACACTTACCATATTTTTGATGTCTCTGTATCTCTTAGGAGCTACAGAGGCTTATCAATTATTGAAACTTCCCAATTTGGTAGCGCATTACAAAACACATCTAGAAGTTTCTAATGAGCTTAGTTTTAGTAAGTTCATTGACATGCATTATTTTACTGTTCAAACATATGATAGTGATTTTCAACAAGACATGGAATTACCTTTTAAGTCCTCGAACAGAACCATTTCACTTTTAAATTTCGTGAGTGTATTTGCTCCTAAAAGTATTAGCATTCAGCCAATCGAATTCCCAATTACAAGAACTTATGCGCTTGAAGATGACAGGTTTGATTTAGCAACAAAATTGAGTGCTATTTTTCAACCTCCGCGCGCATAACTTATTTTACATTTTTTAGTAATGATAGTACCTATTCAATAGGTGGTATCCAATCATTATGTTGAATAAGATTTTTTATTATGTTATCGAAAATTATACAGTTCTCTATTAAGAATAAGTTAGTTATTCTGCTGGGTTTATTTGCATTGGTTTTAGGTGGTGTTTATTCCATATCGAAACTCCCAATTGATGCAGTGCCTGATATTACAAACAATCAAGTATTGATTATTACATCTGTCCCAAGCGCTGGAGCGCCAGATGTGGAGCGATTGATTACAGTCCCAATTGAACAAGCAACAAGGAATGTGCCTGGGATTGTTGAGCAAAGAAGTTTTTCAAGATTTGGATTAAGTTTGGTCACACTTGTTTTTAAAGATGAAGTTGATATTTATTGGGCAAGACAACAAGTATCAGAAAGATTGATCACGGTGAAGTCTCAAATGCCAGAAGGTATGGGGATTCCTGAACTAGGTCCATTAACTACTGGACTGGGTGAAATTTACCAGTATGTAGTTAGGCCCAAAAAAGGCTATGAAGGAAAATATAGCTTGACGGAGTTAAGAACCATGCAGGATTGGATTGTTAGAAAGCAACTATTAGGTACACCAGGTGTAGCCGACGTAAGTAGTTTTGGTGGTGCTGTAAAACAATTCGAAGTGAGCGTGAATCCTGAATTGCTCAAGCAATATGATTTATCAGTGAATGATATTTATACTGCTTTAAATGATAATAATCAAAATGCAGGTGGTGCATATATTGAACATGGACCTGGTGTTTTATTTATTAGAACAGAAGGCATGGTGGATAGCTTGGGTCAAATTGCAAGTATTCCTGTAAAAACATTATCGAATGGCATGCCATTATTGATTAGAGATGTGGCGGAGGTAAAACTAGGTGAGGCAACTAAATTTGGCGCTACTGCTTTTAATGCAGATGGAGAAGTGGCAGGTGCAGTGGTGATGATGCTCAAAGGAGAGAATAGTAAGCAAGTGATTGCAGATATAAAATCAAAAATTGCATCGATTCAAGAAACAATGCCAGAAGGGGTTGTTATTGAACCATTTTTGGATAGAACAAAAATGGTAGACAATGCGATTGGAACAGTATCAACAAATTTATTAGAAGGCGCATTGATTGTGATATTTGTTTTGATATTATTCTTGGGTAATTTAAGAGCAGGATTGGTTGTTGCCTCAGTGATACCACTATCTATGTTATTTGCATTTATTTTAATGCATTTGTTTGGAGTAAGTGGCAACTTAATGAGTCTAGGTGCATTGGATTTTGGTTTATTAGTAGATGGTGCCGTCATTATTGTGGAAGCTGTCTTACATCAATTGTACCATAGCGGCAAGAAGGAACAACATGGTCAATTAGATAAGACTGAAATGAATTCGATTGTTGGACAGGTATCTAATAAGATGATGGGCGCAGCAGCATTTGGACAGATCATTATTTTAATTGTGTATTTGCCAATATTATCCTTGACAGGTATTGAAGGAAAAATGTTTAAGCCGATGGCACAAACTGTTTCCTTTGCATTAATTGGCGCATTTATTTTATCCATTACCTATGTGCCAATGATGAGTGCATGGGTTTTGAATAGAAATAGAGTACAGAAGGAAACATTGACCGACAAGTACATGCAAAAGCTGGAGGCTTTTTATGAGCCTTTATTAATGAAAGCTTTAAAGATCCCAAAACAAATAGTAGGTTTAACAATTGCGGTATTTATTGGTGCAATCGTTTTATTGACAACGCTAGGTGGTGAATTTATTCCTAAATTAGAAGAGGGTGACTTTGCGGTAGACACAAGATTATTAAGCGGAAGTTCTTTAAATACAACGTTGGACGCAACACAGAAAGCATCAAAGTTATTATTAGATCGTTTCCCTGAAATAGAAAAAATTGTAACTAAAATTGGTGCAGGTGAAATTCCGACAGACCCAATGTCAATGGAAGCTTCTGATTTAATGATTATTTTAAAAGACAAAAAAGACTGGGTTTCAGCAGAAACATTTGATGAATTAGCAGATACCATGGGGAAAGTCATGGCTCAAGTGCCAGGTATCACATCTGGATTTCAGTATCCAGTTCAGATGCGCTTTAATGAATTAATGACTGGTTCTAGACAGGATGTATCTTGTAAAATATTTGGAGAAAATTTAGATAGCTTATCAAAATATGCTTCATTAATGGGCAATATAATTTCCGAAGTGGATGGTGCTAAGGATTTATATACCGAAACCGTAACAGGTATATCTCAAGTTGTAGTGCACTTTAATAGAGCAGCAATTGCGAAATATGGCGCAAATATTAAAGAAGTGAATCAAGTCATTCAATCTGCTTATGCGGGTGGCATTGCAGGAAAAGTTTTTGAGGGAGATAGGAGGTTTGATCTGGTGGTAAGGTTAAATGCAGTTCAAAAAAAGGATTGGCAGCAAATTAAAAATTTAATGGTGACTGTGGGAGGAGGGAAGCAAGTGCCATTGTATGAATTGGCAGAAGTTAAGATCGAAGAAGGCCCTTATCAAATACAAAGAGAAGATGCGGCAAGAAGAATTGTGGTGGGCTTTAATGTTCGCGGCAAAGACGTGAAAACTGTCGTTACGCAGGTACAAGAAAAAGTGAAAAAATCAATTCAGTTCCCACCTGGATATTATGTTGTATATGGGGGACAATTTGAAAATTTAGAACATGCAGTAAGTCGCTTACAAATAGCTGTGCCGCTTGCCTTGTTGTTGATTTTAGTAATGCTGTTCTTTGCCTTTAATAATATCAAACATTGTTTATTAATTTTCTCTGCTATCCCATTTTCGGCAATTGGTGGTGTATTTGCATTGTGGTTAAGAGGCATGCCATTTAGTATTTCAGCAGGAGTTGGTTTTATCGCCTTATTTGGAGTCGCAGTGCTCAACGGAATTGTATTGTTAACAGAAATGAATAAATTATCAATGGAACCTAATAGGACAATTTTAGACATCATTGTCACTGCAACCAAAACTAGGTTAAGGCCGATATTAATCACGGCTTCAGTAGCGTCTCTAGGATTTATTCCAATGGCAATAAGTAGTGGCGCAGGAGCAGAAGTGCAGAAGCCATTAGCGACAGTGGTGATTGGAGGTTTACTATCTGCTACGCTATTAACACTTTTTGTGCTCCCTATTTTTTATCAGTTATTTGAGAAAAAAAGAATTGGACAATCGACGATTACAATTCTTTTATTCATGATTGGCATGAGTGCAACCGGCCTTCATGCGCAGCAATTGCCAGTAAAAAAGAATTTGACAAAAGTTATCGAGCAAGCTAAGCTTGTATCTCCAACCCTAAAAACAACCGAAGCTCAAATAGCTTATTACAATACACTTACTAAATCAAGCTTTGATCCTGCCAAATTAACAATTAGAGGGGAGTTGGGAAAAGTGAATAGTAGTTTTAATGATTCAAAATATGCAGCTGAGCAAGTGTTAGATTTGCCGCAAGTATATCAAGCGCAGAAAAATCTATACAATTCCATTAGCCAAACGTATAAGTATCAAACTACTTTAGATGAAAATTTCATCAAACATGCTGTTGAACAATTATATGTAGCATTGCAGTTTCAAGTGGAGAAAAGTTTATTATTAAGCAAGCTAGATTCGATCTATAAAAAACAACTGTCAATGGTTGATGCAAGATTTAAAGCAGGGCAAGACAATGGCTTGGAGCAAATCAATATGCAAAATTGGGTAAGTCTGCATCAGCAATCGATGATTAAGAATCAAAGTGAGCTATTGAATTTGCAAAAAGAATTTACCATCTTATTACAAGAATCTAGTTTAATGCTCCCAGAAGATCATTTAAAATTTGAACCTAAGTTGATTGATACAACATTGGGAAATAACCATCCTTTGAATTTGTATTGGGCGCAGAAATTACAATCTGCTTTAGCGGAAACAAGTATTGCTAAAGTTAAAATGTTGCCACAAGTTGCAATGGGGTATACAAATCAAAGTTTTAGAACGAATCCAAACGATCAAAATAGATTCAACTCCTATACTGTTGGATTAAATATCCCTTTATTTAGAGCTGGCTTGAAGCAAAAGATAAAAGCAAGTCAAGTCAACGAAACAATCGTTACCCTCGAAAAAGAAAAAGCTATTTTCGATTTAAATATTCAAATTCAAAAAGCTTGGAGTAATTATCAATCGGCTGTAAATCTATATCAGCATATTCAGAAAGTTTTAATACCTAATGCTAATAAAATGGCTACAATGGCAAATTTGTCTTTTAAAGAAGGACAAATCAGTTATATAGAATGGTCTAATGCAATGAGTCAAGTTCAATCAATAGAACTACAATCATTGGAATCACTTGCTTTATTTAACCTTAATCAATCTACTTTATATTATTTATTATCTAAGTAATATATATAAACTGTATACAATGAGAAAAATATATACGATCCTATTAAGTTCAACAATTTTATTCGGTTGTGGAACTAAGCCAAGCTCGGTTGAAACTAATAATGATTCAACAGGCGTTGTTTTATCAAATAAAGTGCAATTGACGAAGGAGCAGCTAGCGCTTGCTAAATTAACCCTAGAGCCTATTCAACAAGGCAAGATGAAAGGAGAAGCACATTTGAATGGAGTAGTGGATGTGCCACCAACTGGGGTTGCTTCTGTAAGTATACCCTTGGGCGGCTATATCCAAGACATTAATTTAATACCTGGCACTTATGTTAAAAAAGGCCAGACCCTTGCAACTGTTAAAGATCCTGCCTATATACAATTGCAAGAAAGTTATTTAGCAGCTAAAGCCAAACTAGATTATTTACAACAAGACCTAGATCGTCAAAAATCTTTATTAACGCAGGAAGCAGTTAGTAAAAAAACAGTACAACAATTACAGGCAGATTATACAACAAGCATGATACAGCTTAAAGCCTTGTCGGAACAGTTAAAATTGATTAATATCAATCCTACCTCATTGACGACGGATAAAATGACAAGTTTGGTTCAATTAACAGCGCCGATTAGTGGGTATATCACTAAAGTCAATATCAATCGTGGAAAATACGTGACGCCTTCGGATGTTTTATTAGAAATCATGGACCCGAATGATATTCATGCTGCAATCACGATTTATGAAAAAGACATTGCAGGATTTAAAGTAGGGATGAAAGGCACTGTTACAATTTCACAGGATCCTAGTAAGAAGTATCCAGTAACAATTTTAGCTGTATCACAAAATATCAATGAAGATAAAACGGGTTTATTGCATTGTCATTTTGATCAAACACCAAAGAATGTTTTACCAGGCATGTTTTTGTCCGCAGATTTGGCTTTAGAATCAAATGATGCCGTTTTAATTCCTGTTGAAGCAGTGCAAAGGTATCAAGGGAAAGATTATATTTTTATTCAGACCGCTGCATTGGAGTTTGATGCCATTGAAATTCAGGTGAGTCAGACGAATGGGGAATACGTTTCTGTAAACAATGCAGATGCTAAAGCCTGGATTGGTCAATCAATCGTCGTAAAAAATGCGTTTAGCTTATTAGGTAAGTGGATGAATAAGTCGGAGTAATTATTATACTTACTTTTCAAAATAGCTGATACTGCCACCTATCCAGGTGGCAGTATCGTTATAGCTAACGCCAATCATAGCGCCCTTACTAATCCTTGTTAAATTATTAACTGCAATATATTGATGCGCTGCGTTATCCCAAAAGTAGAAAAGTCTAATTTCTGCCTTAGAGGGTCCTGAGGGGGTTTCAATACAAGTAGCATATTGTACTTTTCTTTGCAAAATCCAACGCTCGGGGTCTTTAATGACTGACAATTTTTCTATTGTTGGTTCTAACATTACACCCTGTCCCCCAAATGAAAATAAGGGTTTACATACATAGTCTTCTAACGACCCTTCAATACATTGATTGTTGATTGTCCAATCTGATAATAGATAAGCATCTGGAATACAAGCATGCTTTAATAAAGGCAATATGAATTTACTGATTCTAAAAAAATGGTGTGGATGGTTGACCCAATCCATGTCTGCAGCTTTTTGGAATAAATTAAATTTTTCAATAAAAGCAGGTTCCTGTTGCATTAATTCATCATAAACAACTCGATTATAAATACGTTCTATTTTAATTTCTACACCTTCTTTACAATAATAGAGTGCTTTGTCTTTTAGATAAATTTCAGAAAGACAAACTAGAGGTATGTCAAACCATTTCTCCGTCAAAAGTAAATCTAGTTTCGTTTTTTGTTCAAAGGGTTTGATCTCTAGAAGAATAGTATGTTTATTAGTATCTCCATGAATCATTTTCGATAAAAAAATTTGGTAACTATCTTCATCAAAGCCGTTTAAATAAGGAGAAAAACCTTGAGGTAAATCATAGACTTTTTCTAAACCATGAGCTTGCAGCATTTCAAAAGCAAACAAAGAAGGGAAGCCTTGTAATTCTATTAATTGTGGCGTTCTATTTCCATCTTTTCCTTCTGCTATTGCAAAGTCTATAACTAGGCATGCAGGTAATGCTGTTTCATTTGGGATATGTAAATCAGATGGTATTGCAGCTTCAGTAATTGATTTAAAGGATGGATCTGTTATGAAATCACAGATATAGGCACCTGTTGAAAGTAATTCTTCTTTAAATTTTTTATCAATAAAAACAGGTGTCTCGGCGATTCTAAATGGAATACAGTTTTTAAATGCTGAATTTAAATAAGACAAATATAATTGATAGCGCTCTTCTGTAAATTGTGCATTGAAGGCGGCCCTTATTGAAGGTATCATGCAAGTAGCATTTGGTTCAGAAAGTTAGGTATAAAACGGTTGCTTGTTAATTCAATTTTGTCAGGATCTAGTAAAGACAACATGATTTGATTCCATTTATCTTCACTAAAGTCTTCTTTTACTATATTTTTAATTGGATCTGATTCGAAATAGTTAACAAGCCTCTCTTTTGTTGCTTCTGGATGAAATTGTACACCAATCATTTTATCATTAAAGGAAACTGCCATTAGTGCTCTTTGAAAAGGGACTTGAGGCCTAATTTTTTCAAGTGCTATAATGGATGCGCCCATCGCTTCAATCTTCACATCATTTGGCTCAATTATTTGATACAACCTACTTTCTAATGCAAAAAACGGGTCTGGCAATTCATTGAAAATTGAATGGGTTGTTGTTGGGTGTATTGGTAGTATGCCTAATTGTTTTGATTTTCTTAGTCCCACTTCGCCAATTTCAAAATGCCTACATGCCAATTGAAAGCTATGGCAAATCAATAACACAGGTTTTTTCAATAAAAACATATTATCTAGCCAGCTGCAATAATCAATGTCCCATTGTTTGCTATTGCTGTCTATTGGAGAGCCTGGACCGCCAGATGAAATATACAAATCGAATTGGTCATTCGGTAATTCATTTTTCACCCTGACATCGAACACCTTTATTTCAATATTTACAGAATATTTTTTGCTCCAGTCATGAAGTATATCCTTGATGCAGTCCATCCCCATATTGGCAGTGCCATCATATAAATCTAAAACTGCAATATGAAAGGGGGCGACTCGAGACATTATAAATAACTCAGGTTGGTTTTCGGACTTAATTGTAATAATGTTTCATACATTAATTGAATAGTGTCTACGATATCTTTTTTATGAATCATTTCCACTGTTGTATGCATATACCTTAATGGAATTGAAATCAATACAGATGGACATCCATCATTTGCATAAGCAAAACTATCCGTATCAGTGCCGGTACTTCTGCTTAAAGTTCTAAATTGAACTGGTATTTTTTTATTTTTTGCAGTCTCTTCTACAATCGCTAATAATTTGTTATGGATAGCTGGTGCATATGCCAAAGAGGGGCCTTTCCCGCATTGAATATCGCCTTCAATCGCTTTATTGATCATAGGTGTATGCGTATCATGTGTAACATCAGTAACGATGGCAATGTTTGGTTTGATTCTTCTAGCAATCATTTCTGCTCCTCTTAATCCAATTTCTTCTTGCACTGCATTCACTACGTATAAGCCAAAGGGTAGTTTCTTTTTGTTTTCTGAAAGCAATCTTGCGACTTCTGCAATCATGAATCCACCTACTCTGTTATCAAACGCTCTTCCAATGATAAAATCATGTGCAAGTTCATCAAATCCTTCTTCATAAGTCACTACTGCACCAATATGAATACCTAATGCTTCTACTTCTTTTTTAGATCTTGCACCGCAGTCCAATGTTAGGTTGTCCACTTTTGGTTGTGGTTCTTTTTGTTCAGGATTGCTTAATCTGGTATGAATTGCTGGCCATCCGAATACGGCTTTAACAGGTCCTTTTTTGCCATGAATCCAAACACGCATAGAGGGTGCAATCTGATGGTCTACACCACCGTTTCTTTTTAAATAAATTAAACCTTGGTCACTTACGTAATTTACAAACCAGCTAATTTCATCTGCATGTGCTTCAATGACAACCTTAAAAGGGGCATCTGGGTTAATCACGCCAACTGCTGTTCCATAAGGATCTGTGAAAGTGGTATCTACATATTTTTTCAGGTAGTTTAACCAAATCTTTTGACCACTACTTTCAAATCCTACTGGAGAAGGATTATTGATATATTCTTTTAGAAATGCATAAGAGTTTGCATTAATTAATTCTTTCTTCTTTGTAACACTTGTTTTTTTAGTTGTTGCTTTTGCCATAAGGATTCGTTTAATTATAACCCTTGCAAGATACTACATTCTGTATTTATTAATACATTTGTAACAAAGGCAAGTAGCATGAAGGGGCAAAGCATCAACATGGGGGTTCTAGAAGGATTGGATAAGTCCAATTTCTTAACCCATGCCTTAGATTTAATGAAGCACCAAGCTGTTTTTAATAAGGTTTATGCTGAATGGCTAGATTTAATGAAAGTGGATCTAAAAAAAGTGGATAGACTAGATCAGATTCCCTTTCTGCCAATTCATTTTTTTAAAACGCATGCCATTTATACTGGGGATATTTGCCCCGATTTCTATTTTCAAAGCAGTGGCACAACACAAGACACGCTTAGTAAACATTATGTTTCAGATTTAGCAATTTATGAACAAAGTTTCATGTCCTGTTTTCGTCAATTTTATGGTTCACCAAAAGAATACTGCATCCTTGGTTTATTACCTAATTATTTAGAGAAGCAACATTCTTCCTTGGTTTATATGACCCACCATTTAATTGAAGCCAGTGAAAACGCTTCAAGTGGTTTCTATTTATATGATTTTGAAAAATTAAACAAGACATTAGAAACATTAGAAAAAACGAAGCAAAAAACTTTATTAATTGGGGTAAGTTTCGCTTTCATGGATTTTGTAGATGCTTTTCCACAGAAATTAGCCCATACAATTGTTATGGAGACAGGCGGAATGAAAGGTAGAAAACAAGAATTGACAAAACCCGCCTTGCATGCCTACCTGTCAAAAGGGTTTGGTGTTGAATCAATCCACTCTGAATATGGAATGACAGAATTATTGAGCCAAGCCTATTCTAGTGGTGCTGGTAAATATACCTGTCCGCCTTGGATGAAAGTATTGGTTGCGGACGAATCCGATCCAAGCGCTATTAGTGAGACGGGTAGAGGGGTATTGCATATTATTGACCTTGCCAATAAAAATAGTTGTGCTTTTATTGCAACCGAAGATATTGGGATCGTCTATCCTGACGGAAGTTTCGAAGTGATTGGCAGGCTAGATAAGAGTGCAAGAAGAGGTTGCAGTTTATTGGTTGTTTAGAATCAGTTTTGCGATCTGATTCATAAATTCAGTATTAATATTATAATTATATTGTCGTTTATCAGATTCTTCTCTTTGTTTTACAATTAGTAATTCAGAAGACCTCGTTGCTAATTTAAATTTCTGATTGATTCTTAAAAATATATCACTTCTACTTTTATTTTGAGTGATGGTGTCTTTTTGCTGCACCCCGATTATCTTATTAATGCTTTTGATGCTAATTTGTTCATTTTTTATTTGCAATTGATAGATTGCTTGAATTAACTCTTTTTCAACGATGGTTAACGCGCTATAAAAATTTTTATATAAAATTGATTGAACCTCTGATGGTAATTTTTTTCTTTTGAACTTTTTATTATACAATGTAAAAAGCAAAATTGCAGTTAAGAGAACAAGTGCGTTTCCAATTATTGGCCTACCTGGTGCTATGAAGCTTAAAAAGCGTTCGATTAAACTATTGGTGTATACTGGTTTTGATTCAACATCAATAAAATCTTGATCATTTAAAGCAATCGTTTCATAGGAAAGCGATCCTTCTTTATCTATTTTGATCATGTAAAAATTTGATCCCATCACAAATTGATACATGTGCTCTGGGGCAATTTTGTAGATATCCAACCATTTTTCTCTAAATTCCGCTTGTATGCTTTTACTTAAAGGACCAAATTCATTATTGGCAAAATTGACCCAGTACAATTCTAAATCTGCGTGAAAAATAATATTTGAACCATAGATAGAACTTATTTCAAGACTCTTTTTTCTTAACTCTCTTAAGCTAGGGTTTAGTCTACCTAATTCCTTCCAGGTTCTATCATTAAAATCAAAAACCCTACAGGTGTCATCTGAAATCGTAGTTAAAGATTTGGGAAAGTCTTGTTGTAGAATAGAAGTTGATAAATAGAATTTACCCTTCTTTTGATCTACATAATACATTACCCCATTGTCTGGACTCTGGTAAACTGGTACTTTTTTATTTGAATTGAACAATTCCCACTCATGTGTTTTTTTACTAAAAAAAGTAAAATGGTCTTTAATCTTCCAAAAACCAATGCCACCAAACTGAAAAACCGTATCATGGTACATCCAGTTAATTCCACCGAAATTAACTCCTGTATGGACTGTTGAATCTAATCTATCAATTCGGTAGTTGCTTTCACCTATTTTTTGAATTTGATACAACCTGCCAGTCCCCAATGGTTGTATGAAAAGCCCCTTCTTTTGTTTTATAAGTGAAATGCCATTCACTTTAGAGTCAAATCCGAATCTAAAGTTTTCTTTAAAGAAATCAAGGTTAAGATCACTTGTACTGTCTCTAGATATAAAGTCTAAGAAACTTATTTCAGCCTTTGAAAATGGGTTAATAACCATTTCGGATTGTGCCATTAAATTCAAATGCACAATTAAGAGCATACAAGAAAGCGACAAGCGGTTTAGATTCATTTAACAAATCTAATAAAATATGTTATATAAAATATCCTAATATATATTTATACAAATTTAATATATTATTAATATGTAAAATATTGATAATAATATATATAATCCAAAAAAACAATTTTCACCACTTAGTTTACAAATTAGTTGGATATAGATTCATTTCTAATGAATATTTACATTAGCCCTAAATACGAATTAAAGAAATATTAAATATATTATCCTTTGGGGGAAGGATAAATGGGGTAATCGGGATTCGTCTTGGTTGCCCCAACTTTTTTTACAAGTAAAACCCCAACTATCACAAGAACGGTTCCTATGATTTGCTCAACACTAAATGGCTCCCCAAGGATCCATCTAGCTTGAAATAAGGTTGAAACAGGTCCAATACTTGTAATAATAGCTAAATCATTGCTTCCAATCCTTTTCATCCCCCCGCTGATTAAGAATGAGGGTATAACAGTGGCTATAATTGCAAGTGCAAACACATAAACAAGGCTACTTGAATGAAGGATAGGTAAGGCAACAATTGAACTTAGATCTGAACGATGCGTTACGAGGTAATGTATAAATATGCCTAGACTAGCAGCGAGCATCGAAAGGCTTGTAAATTGAGGGGCACCAATTTGAGGTATAATCTTACCGGATCCAACTAAATACATAGCATAGGTGATGGCGCAAAGTAAAATCATCCAGGTGCCATAAAAAAAGGATTCAGTTTCTGGGATCTGATTTAATTCTCCCCAATAGGCGAGTCCAATACCAAAATAAGTGATACAAATTGCAATCCACTGCTTTTTACTAATGGCTACTTTGAATAAAATTAAATTCAAAACAACTGCAAGGGTTGGATAGATAAATAAAATGATTCTTTCAATACTTGCTGATACATATTGCAATCCAATAAAGTCAAATAAGCTACTCAAGTAATAGCCTAATATTCCAACTAAGCCTGCATAAATATAGGTCGTACTACTTGTCTTTTTAACCTGCTTATGTTTAAAGAAAAACCACATTGCAGCAATATAAAAGGGCAATGAAAATAACATCCTTAACATCAACAAGCCACTTGCATCAATCGTTGTTGTTTTAAAACAAAGTTTAATCCAAATGGCTTTAGTAGAAAACAAAAGGGTTCCTAGGATGGCCCAAGCAAATCCCTGATTGTATATTTTATCTCTTTTTATACTGCTAGTTTAAATTTATACGGCAACATTAAAATCTCTTAATGCATCATTCAAGCTTGTCTTTAAATCAGTGCTTGGTTTTCTTTGTCCAATGATTAAAGCACAGCTCACTTGGTAGTCTCCAGCTGGAAAACTTTTTGTATGGGATCCAGGAATCACCACACTTCTAGCTGGAACACGTCCTTTGTATTCAATGGGTGTAGCGCCACTCACGTCAATAATCTTTGTGCTCTTTGTTAATACGACATTCGCACCAAGTACGACTTCTTTTTCAAGATGTACACCTTCAACCACAATACATCTGCTACCAATAAAACAGCCATCTTCTACAATTACTGGGCTAGCTTGGAGTGGTTCTAATACACCACCAATTCCAACGCCACCACTTAAATGCACCCCTTTGCCAATTTGAGCACAACTGCCAACTGTAGCCCATGTGTCAACCATTGTACCCTCGTCTACAAATGCACCAATATTTACATAGCTAGGCATTAAGACAACGTTTTTTGCTAAGTAGGCACCATATCTTGCTATTGCATGTGGCACTGCTCTAACACCCAATTCGGCATAGCCAGATTTAAGCAACATTTTATCGTGGAATTCGAAAGGAGCAATCTCCCATGTTTGCATTGGTTGGATCGCAAAATACATAAGGATCGATTGTTTCACCCATTCGTTGACAATCCAGTCAGCACCATTTGGTTCAGCCACTCTTAATCTTCCTTTATCAACTTCTTCAATTACTGCTCGAACTGCATTACTATATACTTCGTCTTTTAACAAAGCTCTATCATTCCAAACTGTTTCAATTTTTGTCTTTAAGTCCATTTTATTCAATTTTGGCAAAAATACAAGTTGAAGTAGAAAGTTTATTCCTTTCTTTTACACATTCAATCTTCCTGCTTTAAGCCTTAATGTTTAATTTGCATTATGTTCTTAATGGAAGAAGATATTGCCAATGCTTTAGAAGTACTTCAAAATGGAGGGCTCATTTTATATCCTACCGATACTGTATGGGGGATTGGTTGTGATGCAACGAATCTCAATGCGGTTTCAAAAATTTATGCGCTTAAAAATAGAGAAGATGCAAAAGCAATGATCATGTTGGTCCCAGAAGAGCAATGGATTTTGGATTATGTAGAAACAGCCTCTCCAATAGTTGTAGATTATATAAAAGGTATTTCAAAGCCTACTACGGTTATTTATGAAAATGCAAAAAATCTTGCCCATAATTTAATTGGAACTGATGGTTCTGTCGCAATTAGAATTTGCAAAGCAGACCTTGCATTTAAATTAATGAAAGCTTTTGGCAAGCCAATTGTAAGTACCTCTGCGAATATTGCGGGTCTCCCAACTCCATTGTGTTTTAAGGATATCTCTTTAGATATCATTGAAGGAGTAGACTATGTTGTAAAATCACACCAAGAGGATACGACATTAAAACAACCTTCTGCAATTGTAAAATGGGCGCAGGATCAATTAATAATAATCCGTCCTTAAATGAATCTAATGCAACAGAAAATATTAGTCATTCAGACCGCCTTTATTGGAGACGTAGTGCTAGCAACAGCTTTATTGGAATCTATTCATCAAAATAATCCTAAAACATCTGTCTCCATTTTGGTGAGAAAGGGCAATGAAGCATTATTTAAAGCACATCCTTTTCTTGATCAAGTATTGGTTTGGGATAAACAACAAAATAAATATGGACATTGGTTACAGTTGTTAAACACCATCAGGAAAAATAAATTTGATGCAGTGGTCAATGTGCAACGATATGCAGCAACAGGACTATGGACTGCCTTGTCAGGGGCAAAAATGAAAATTGGTTTTGACAAAAATCCATTTGCCTTTTTATTTACACATAAAATCACACATCAATCTGTCGGGAATGGGTTGCATGAAATTGAAAGAAACCATGCATTATTAGCGCCTTTAGGTTCATTGCCAAAAGTTAAACCAGCATTGTATCCATCTATTGAAGATGAAAAACTGGTGGCGGCTTATCAGGCTCAGCCCTATCTATGTATGGCTCCTGCATCGGTTTGGTTTACGAAACAATTCCCTGTTCAACAATGGATTAAATTATTGAAACAGCTTCCATTTAATGGTCCCATTTATTTATTGGGTGGCCCTGGTGATAAGCCATTGAATGACCAAATTATGCAAGCCTTGCAAATGTCCAATTTGGTAAATATGGCAGGCCGACTTTCTTTTTTAGCTTCTGCGGCATTACAAAAAAAGGCGGTACTTAACTATGTAAACGATTCGGCACCGATGCATTTTGCTTCGGCAGTAGATGCGCCGGTCGCTGCAATATACTGTTCAACGATACCTGATTTTGGCTATGGCCCTTTATCCTCAAAATCCTTTATTATTGAGACAAAACAAGCTTTAGCTTGCAGACCTTGCGGTTTACATGGTAAAAAGCAATGTCCTTTACAGCATTTTAATTGTGCAGAAACCATTGAATTAGAACAAATCTATCAACCGCTCCAACAAGTGCTACAAGATTAGTACTTTTACACTTATGTTGATTGAACTCACCACAGAAGAAAAAGAACTATTAGCAATTGCTGGCGAAGCAGCTGCTAATTTAAACATACCTGCCTATGCGGTTGGTGGTTTTGTGCGTGATAAAATTTTAGGAAGGAATACAAAAGACATCGACATTGTTTGTTTAGGAGATGGCTTGGAATTGGCAACAAAGTTTGCGCATCAATTTAAACCAACGCCGCCGGTTTCTTTATTCAAAACATACGGAACTGCGCAAGTCAAATTAACAAGCATAGAATTTGAATTCGTTGGTGCTAGGAAAGAATCTTATACAAGGGAAAGTAGAAATCCAAAAGTGGAGCCAGGCACTTTAATAGATGACCAAAATAGAAGAGACTTTACCATCAATGCCATGGCAATCGATTTAAGTGAAGCCAATTTTGGTGCATTGATCGATCCATTTAACGGCATAGCCGATTTGGAATTAAAAATCATACGAACACCATTGTCACCAGATCAAACATTTGATGATGATCCTCTAAGAATGATGCGTGCCATTCGTTTTGCGACACAATTAGATTTTGTAATTGAGGAAAATACGTTTAAGGCCATACAACAAATGGCGGATCGTATTCAGATTGTTTCTCAAGAAAGAATCACAGATGAGTTGCAGAAAATAATGAAAAGCAAGCAGCCATCTAAAGGTTGGTACTTGTTAAAAGAGGCTGGTTTATTGGCACATATATTTCCAATTTTATTGAAGTTGGAAGGTGCGGAAACATTAGATGGGATTGGACATAAAGATAATTTCTCCCATACCCTTCAAGTGCTAGATAATGTTGCTGAAAATACCGATGATGTTTGGTTAAGATGGGCAGCTTTGTTACATGATATAGCAAAACCTAATACAAAAAGATTTGAGCCAGGTTTTGGGTGGACTTTTCATGGACATGAGGTAGTGGGTGCAAGGATGGTGCCTAAGATTTTCACACAACTTAAATTGCCTTTAAATGAACACATGAAAATGGTTCAGAAATTAGTGGCATTGCATTTGCGTCCCATTTCATTGACGAAAGAAAATGTAACGGATAGTGCAATCAGAAGATTGTTATTTGATGCAGGAGAAGATATAGAAGGACTCATGTTACTTTGTTCTGCAGATATTACCAGTAAGAATAAACAAAAAGTTAAAAGATACCTTCAGGGCTTCGAAATGGTGAAGGCAAGGATTATAGAAGTAGAAGAAAAAGATCAAATGCGTAATTGGCAACCTCCAATTACGGGCGAAATGATTATGCAGATTTTCAACATTCCGCCATCCAAACAAGTTGGTGTGATCAAGGATGCTATTCGTGAAGCAATTCTGGATGGAATTATCCCCAATAACTATGAATCAGCCTATCAATTCATGTTAGAAGAAGCAGCTAAATTAGGGCTTGCTCCAATTGCATAAAAAATGCTTCATAATCAAGCTAATAAATACTAATTTAGCGTTTCAAAATCACCAAAATGGCCATTTTAAAATTTAGAATTTCTTGGGAGGAAGATGATGCAATTTATAGAGATGTATTGGTGAAACATACACAACAATTTATCGACCTGCATCAAATAATTTTAAAGTCATTTGAATTTGATGATAAACACGATGCAACATTTTTTAGAAGTAATGAAAAATGGCAAAGAGGAAGAGAGATTAGTAAAGCGGTTTACGAAAAAGAATATGTAGTCCCTCCTTTAATGATGCATGAAGTGGCGATTGGATCAGAGATTTTGGATACCAATCAGCAATTTGTATATGTATATGATTTTGCAAAGTCTTGGACATTTTTAATACAATTAATCCAAGTGATTAAAAATGCTGATGCAGATATGGAACAAACCTATCCAATGGTTTCAAGAATTGAAGGAGTGGGTCCTATGCAATATGGCACGAAAGGATTACTTGGTCCTAACTTCACGGACATCGAAGAAAAATATGATTTAACCGAAGCGCAGGATGGCTTTGGTGAAGAAGGCGAAGACGGAGAGGAGGGCGACGATGATGCCGATGAAACCGAAGATGAATCTGCTGATGATGGAGGTATGTTTGACGACAGCTCTGAAGCATTTTAATTCATAAATTATTTATTTTGACGCCTACTGTTTATATCGTTGTTGGTCCTACCGCAGTTGGCAAAACCGCTTACGCTATTGAGCTTGCAAAAAAATTAAAGACAGAAATTATTTCTGCTGACGCAAGACAATGTTTCAAAGAATTAATTATTGGTGTTGCGAGACCAGCAGATGCAGAGTTGGCCTCAGTGCCACATCATTTTATCGCAAGCCATTCTATTCATGAACCGGTTAATGCAGGCGTTTTTGAAACCTATGCTTTGGAAAAGACAGCCGAATTGTTAAATCAATATGGGTCGGTAGTCATGGTTGGTGGAACAGGCTTATATATTAAAGCTTTTGCAGAAGGCATGGATGCGATACCTGCTATTGATCCAGCAATTCGAATTCAAATCCAAGATGATTTGGCAAATAAAGGGTTAGCATGGTTGCAAGAACAGGTTGAAAAATCAGATCCTACTTATTGGGCAGCTGCAGATTTAGGAGAACAACAAAATGCACAAAGATTATCAAGGGCATTAGAAGTGGTATTAGGAACAGGACAATCCATTCTTGATTTTCAACTACAACAAAAAAAGCACCGACCATTTGCAATTCAAAAAATAGGCCTTGAAATGCCAAGGCTAGAATTGTATGATCGTATTAATCAAAGGGTATTACAAATGCTAGAAATGGGTTTGGAAGAGGAAGTAAAGGCGCTCTTACCTCTTTTCAATTTGAATGCATTACAAACCGTTGGCTACCAAGAGTGGCTGCCTTATTTTGAAGGAAAACAATCTAAAGAAGCCGTTATATCCGCGATTCAGCAAAATACAAGGCATTATGCCAAAAGACAAATGACCTGGTTTAAGAAAGATCCAAGTGTTCAGTGGTCTTAACTCGTACAAGCCTATTTGTTAAAGAACTATAATTTTCCTTTTTTCTGTAGAAATACGCTGTCATTCATTGAATTTTCTTCCTATTTTTAACACCATAACTTTTAAATATTATACCTATGCGTATCCAATTCGGCATGGCTATCTGCGGGATGCTTTTTTTACAAGCAGCAACTGCACAACAAGCTATTCAATTTGAAAAATATACTTTACCCAATGGGTTAAAAGTGATTTTACATGAAGATCATTCTGCACCAGTCGTTGCAGTGACTACCTTATACCATGTAGGGTCTAAAAACGAAGACACTGCAAGAACAGGTTTTGCCCATTTCTTTGAACACTTATTGTTTGAAGGATCAGAAAATATCAAAAGAGGGGAGTTTGACAAATACATTACCAATGCGGGTGGTGCATTAAATGCAAATACTTCTCAGGATCGTACTTTTTATTATGAGTTATTACCCTCAAATCAAGTTGAATTAGGCTTGTGGTTAGAGAGTGAGCGTATGATGCATGCGAAAATTGAACAAATAGGTGTGAATACACAACGTGAAGTGGTAAAGGAAGAAAAGCGCCAACGTGTAGACAATCGTCCTTATGGATCTTTTTTATCAGAAGTATTAAAGAGAGCTTATAAAATGCATCCGTATCAATGGGCGCCAATTGGAAGTATGGACCATTTGAATGCAGCTAAATTGGATGAGTTCATCAATTTCTACAAAACTTTTTATGTTCCAAACAATTGTGTTTTATCAATTGCAGGAGATTTTAATAAGGCAGAACTAAAAGCAAAGATTGAAGCTTATTTTGGTCCAATTAAGAAGGGAGATCGTCCAATCCCAAGACCAACTATTAAAGAGCCAGCATTGGGTGGAGAAGTAAGAGATGTGATTTATGACAATATTCAATTACCAGGTGTATTCCAAGCTTATAGAGCCCCTAAACAAGGTGGTGATGAGTATTATGCATTCAATGTATTGTCTACTATATTATCTGGTGGAGAGTCTTCTAGAATGAATAAGGCTTTAGTTGATAAAAAACAACAAGCAGCAGCTGCGCAATCAGTGCCATTCTTTAATGAAGATGAAGGTTTGTTTATTGCATTGGCTATTGCGAATATGGGTGTGAAGATTGAAGCTTTAGAGCAAAGCATGGATACCGTAATCAATCAATTAAAAACAGAATTAGTTGGTGAGAGAGAGTTCCAGAAAGTGAAGAATCAAATTACAACTCAATTGGTTACAGGTAATGCAACAATGGCTGGTATTGCAGAAAGCTTGGCTAATAATGAAGTGTATTTTGGAGATGCTAATTTAATCAATACGGAATTAGAGAAATACAATAAAGTAACAAGACAAGATGTTTTGAATGTGGCTAAAAAGTATTTGAATAAAGACAATAGAATTGTATTGTATTATTTACC
>CAZLKW010000003.1:0-61194 GCA_964560215.1 uncultured Sediminibacterium sp.
TCTTATTTTAATATTTTGATTACATCTAGAATAGTTTCTTCTTCTAAATCAGTTCTTCTAACTAAATCTTCTACCTCTTGTTTCAAGATACTTCTTGCAGTATCTAAACCAATTTTAGCAAATTCATCGATTATCCATTCTTCGATTTCATCTGAGAATTCAGTTAATTCGATATCGTCTTCTTCGCCACCTGCAACATCTCCTTCACGAATTACATCCAATTCATATCCTGTTAGCAAACCTGCCAATTTAATATTGTGTCCACCTCTACCAATTGCTTTAGAAACTTCTTCCAGTTTTAAGAACACTTCGGCTCTTTTAGTTTCTTCATTAATCTTAATTGAAGACACTTTTGCTGGACTCAAGGCACGAGTGATATACAATTGATTATTAGTTGTATAATTAATAACATCAATGTTTTCGTTACCTAATTCACGAACAATTCCATGAATACGTGATCCTTTCATACCCACACAAGCACCTACTGGATCAATACGATCATCGAATGATTCAACAGCCACTTTAGCACGCTCACCTGGCTCACGTACAATTTTCTTGATAGTAATTAAACCATCAAAAATTTCTGGCACTTCTATTTCTAATAATTTTGCTAAGAATAATGGGCTTGTTCTTGATAAAATAATCACGGGTGAATTGTTTTTCATATCCACTCTTGCAATTACCGCTCTGATATTCTCTCCTTTTTTGAAAAAGTCTTGAGGGATTTGTTCTGTTTTTGGAAGAATCAATTCATTGCCTTCTTCGTCTAATAATAATACTTCCTTCTTCCAAACCTGATAGATTTCAGCATTGATAATTTCACCAATTCTATCAGAATATTTTTTAACTAAAACGTTTTTCTTTAAGTCATTGATACGAGAAGCAAGCGTTTGCTTTGCAGCAAGGATGGCTCTTCTACCAAAATCATAGATATTCACTTCTTCTAATAATTCCTCTCCAATTTCAAAATCCGGTTCGATTTTGATAGCATCAGAATAAGATACTTCCGCTAATGGATTGTCTACATCATCATCTGGTCTGATTTCACGACGACGGATAATTTCCAAGTCACCTTTTTCAGCATTCACGATAACGTCGAAGTTTTCATCACTACCATATTTTTTTCTCAATAAGGTTTTGAATACATCTTCTACCACTTTCATCATCGTAGGACGATCTATATTTTCAGCGTCTTTAAACTCCGCGAAAGCTTCAATCAAATTTATACTTGCCATAACATCATTTTTTTATCAAGCCGTCAAGCTTGAGTTTTGTTAAAATTGAATTTGAACTATAGTTGATTTTATATTTTCAAATGGAATATGCAGTTGTTCTTGGGTCGCTTTTTTACCCTTTCCAGCTGTCCATTCGATGAAAATATCTTTGTCTGTTACTTCTTTTAAATTTCCAACATACACCGTTTCGTCGTTCAGAATCACCTCTACATTACGCCCAATATTTTTAACATATTGTCTGTTTAAGATTAAAGGCTCATCCACACCAGGTGAAGAAACTTCCAATGCGAAATCTCCTTCTGGGAACCAAGCGGCTTCTTCGATCGCTTTGTACAACCTTCTGTTAAATGAAGTGCATTGCTTGATCGGCAGACCTTGATCACCGTCTATATATACTCTAATAATATGCCCAGGCTTCACTTTAATATGCACCAAAAAATAACTTGGATCCTCTTGCAAAAGAGGCTCAATTAAAGTGTAAATCCTGTCTTTTAATTCGTTTACTTCCATAGTTAAAAAAGAAGAAGGGAACGATTTCGTTCCCTTCATTTCTCTGCATATTCTTGAACAAAGGTAATAAAAGAGGATGAAATCACCCAATTTTATTCATTCTGACCTTATTTTTGTACCATGATGAAGCTGCTATTTTATGGATTCCTGATCTACTTACTCTACAAGATCATATTTGACGTGGTGCTGCCAGTTAGAAAAGGCGTAAAGACCGTGCGTCAAAATATGGAAGAAATGCAACGTAAAATGGCTGAAGCACAGGAGCAAAATGGACGAAATAGTGGTTTTTCGAGCCAAAATCCATCAAATACCCCTCCAAAATCAAGCATCAAGCCTAGTTCTGCCGATGCGGATTATATTGATTTTGAGGAACTTAAGTAAAATTTATGCTCTTTCTTGCCCAAAAAGTCGGGGTAACTCGTTTTCAATCTGCATTCCAGGTTCCAAATAAAGCACTTTCAGCCCAACCGAAGCTGCTGCTTTGACATTTGGTTCATTGTCATCAATAAATAGGGTCTCTGAAGCATTAAGCCCCTCCAAGTCCAAGATTTTTTGGAAAGCAGCTGGGTCTGGCTTGCGCATGCCCATTTCGTGAGAATAATAGGGCTTTTTGAACAAGGCATTGAAATTGCCTCCAATTTCATTCGAGTACTGAGGTATAAAATAATCTTGGTGAATTTGATTGGTATTGGAAAATAAGAATAAGTTGAATTGGTCTTGATTAGACTTTACCCAATCCATGCTTTTTGCTCTAAATCCAATAAGCAATGAGTTCCAAGCTTCAATGATTTGACTATTAGATAGATCAAGCTGGTATAATTGATTAAAACCTTCACAAAATTGAACTTCATTGATGAACCCTTTTTCTAGATCAAAAAATAGCTCATCGGATTTATTCAATGTAAAATGATTCTCAAAATTAGGAATACCTAATTGATCAAAGCGTTGATACATAATCTCAAAATCAATGTCGTATAAAACATTGCCTAAATCAAAAATGATGTTTTTAATGGGCGTCATATGGGAAGTAAAATAATTAAATTTAAAAAGTAGATGGACACGCTTTATGTAAAGATAAAGATAGTTCGATGGAAGATGTGTTTACATATTGTATATTTGAAAGATGCAGCAAAATCTCGCACATATAGCAGTGGTTGTTCGCGACTACGATGAAGCCATTCAGTATTACACTTCTGTACTTGGATTTAAATTAATCGAAGACACCGTGCTTTCTGAAACAAAGCGCTGGGTGATGGTACAGCCAAATGGTGCAACCAATGGTTGCATGTTGTTACTTGCAAAAGCAGCGACACCAGAACAAGAAAAAAGCATTGGCTATCAAACTGGAGGACGTGTATTTTTATTTTTATACACCGACGATTTTTATCGAGACTTTGATCATTATACAAGCAAAGGTGTTGAATTCACTATTGCGCCACATGTAGAAGTATACGGCACTGTCGCAGTTTTTAAAGACCTCTATGGCAATCTTTGGGATTTGATTGAGCCGGCTAAAAACACCATGCCCAATAGAAGTAGCTTGTAGTAGCTAAACTATTTACGCTTCATTGCAGCAGCCATATACTTACAAGCAGCGTCTCCTTTTTCTAATTGGTTTTGGATATTTTGATGAGAAACTTCGTCCCTATTTTGACTTAACTTAAAAACATGTTTCAAAGCTTCTACCTTAATTTCAAAAGAAACAATGGCTTTCATGTTTTGATGCATGTACATTGGGTCTAAATTTTTTACTTGGGAAGACGCAGCTGGATCTGATTCAAATTTTGCTGTCAATGCTGTAAGTAAGTCATGTAGGTGTTCCTCATTTTGCATTTCCATTTTTCCAATCGCATGAACCGTCTGGTAATTCCAAGTACTAGCTTGCCCTGGATTCGAATACCAGCTTGCACTTACAAATGCAGAAGGTGCAGAAAAAATCACTAACACATTAGGGTTTGTTTCAAAAGCATTCGTATGGTCTTGCTTGCGCATAATATGTCCACTAATCACAATTGCTTGATCCACTTCTTTCATTAAAATTGGAATATGCGTTGCTACAGGAAGCCCATTTTCATCTACTCCACAAATAGTGACAAAAGGATTTGCTTGCATAAAATCCAATAGTTCCTGGTGGTTACTTGCTTTGAAATAAGAGATATCGTACATGAAATACTTTTTTAAAAAATGATAAGAAACATCAATGTGAAATGATTTTGCCCTTATAAGGGAAGTGCAGTGGTGGTTTTAATTTCATCCATTACAAACAAGCTACTAATATGCGCTACCATTGGTAATACTGCTAGCTTTTCTTGATAAAACTTATTGTAAGACTCCACATCTTTAGTCACTAATTTTAAATAGTAATCAAAATTTCCAGAGACCAAACTACAAGCAATCACTTCAGGAAATTGAGAGATCGTTTGTTCAAATTCAGAGAAATGACTTTTAGTTTGTTTGTCTAAAGTCACTTGACAATGCACGACTAAACCAAGGTCAATTTTTTTTCTGTCCAATAAAGCCACGTACTGTAAAATATAACCTTCTTGTTCCAATCTTTTAATTCGGTCATGGGTTGGGCTAAGGGACAAATTAATTTCGGCGCTGATATCCTTTAGCTTAGCAAGTGCGTCTTTCTGTAAAATCCTTAAAATGGATTGATCGATTGCGTCTAATGCCATAGAGAAATAATTTCTGTTTCAGGATTAATTCAACCTCTAAATTACATTATTTTGTTTCATATAAGCAATAAAACAATAAATTTTACTGATTATTTGAATATAACTATGAATATTTCCTTATTAATGATATTTGTACAGAAATAAAAACATATACCATGATTATTGGCGTTCCTAAAGAAATTAAAATACAAGAGTACCGTGTAGGTTTAACTCCTGAAGGTGTAGATGCTTTGACAAGACAAGGCCACACCATTTATATTGAAACAAATGCAGGTGCAGGCTCAGGTTTTTCTGACGATGCATACAAGGCAGTAGGTGCACAAATTTTAAATACAGCAGCCGAAGTATACGCAATTGCCGAAATGATTGTGAAAGTAAAAGAGCCATTGGCTGCTGAATATGGACTGATCAAGTCTGGTCAAATTTTATTTACGTATTTCCACTTTGCCGCTTCTAAAGAATTAACAGAGGCGATGATGAAAACACATGCAGTATGTATTGCATACGAAACAGTGGAATTACCTGATGGTTCATTGCCATTGTTGGTACCAATGTCTGAGGTTGCAGGAAGAATGGCTGTGAATGTAGGTGCTTATTATTTAGGCAAGCCTTTCGGTGGTAAAGGAAAATTATTAGGTGGCGTTCCAGGTGTGAAGCCAGCTGAAGTTTTAGTGATTGGTGGTGGGATCGTTGGTACACAGGCTGCGAAGATGGCTGCAGGTTTAGGTGCGAATGTAACGATCATGGATACGAATTTATCTAGACTTAGATATTTATCAGATGTGATGCCTCCAAATGTAGTAACGCAGTATTCAACTTTATTAGCGATCAAAGAAAAATTACCAACTGTTGACTTATTGATTGGTGCGGTTTTATTACATGGTGCTAAAGCGCCTCATTTAGTGAAGCAAGCAGATTTGAAATTAATGGAAGCAGGTTCTGTAATCGTTGACGTTGCAGTGGATCAAGGTGGATGTATTGAAACATGTAAACCAACAACACACGAAAATCCAGTTTTCACTATTGACAATATCACACACTACTGTGTTGCGAATATGCCAGGTGCAGTGCCTCAAACAAGCACTAGAGCTTTAACACAATCAACTTTACCTTACGCAATTGCAATCGCAAATAAAGGATGGGAAATTGCATGTGCAGAAAACCCTGCTTTAGCAAAAGGCTTAAACATTAGAGCTGGAAAGATTTTACACAAAGGTGTATCTGAAGCGTTCAATGGATAATTAATATTAAAAACAATTTCGAATCAACCAATTAAAGGAAGATCTGAAATTTGTTAGACGAATAAGCAAAAAAATACCCTCGCAATGCGAGGGTATTTTTTTGTCGATCTATTTTAAATACAACACTATTTCCAAACTGTCCAACCTTTCCACCATGTTTGATTCACACCAGATGTTGCAACCGCACCTCTAAATGTTACTTTTTCGAAGAAAGTATTTTGAAGTTTTGAATCTGTGAATGAACCATTCTTAGTAAAGTTCGCATGATCCCATATTCCTAAGCTACCCCAAGAAGATGAAATTGCAGCTGTACCTAATGTTCCAGATGGATTAGATGAATTTGCATATGGAGTAAAGTCAGGGTTCGTGTAATTGAATGGTTGAATTAACTTTAATCTATCTGCAGAAGAACTTGTTAAAATTGTATTACCAAAGAAAGGATTAGAGAACCATGCTAATAAACTTGCACTTGTTGCTCCTGTAGGAGTTCCACTTGCAGTATATTTAATATTCTCTGTGTTACCTGCAAATGTTGTGTTCTTGATTCTAATTGTACTGTCATCAATGTTCTTATCTACAGCTGTACCAGTTGATGCATCAAATTGAATACCTACAGGCCATCCTGCGATGATTGAGTTCATAATAGAAATACCTGTGTTTCTTCTGATATGTGCACCAGCTCTAAACAAACTATTTCCTTTTCCAGAAACTGCATCAATTCTTGGTCCGATTGCAGTAATATTAGAGAAAACTGCAGTTGTTTTTGGAGATAAAGTAGATCCTTTACCGTCATTATCAGATTCAAAAGCTTCTGAAGTTGAAATATCCGCAATAGCTGAGTCTCTCAAAACAATACCGAATTGTACATTTCCAGCATAACCGTAATCTGTATCAAAATCATCATCTTGTGTTTTGTATGCAATTAAGTACTTGCAATTCACTGTACCACCAAACCACTCGTACGCATCATCTTTTGCATAAGTAACTTGAATGTGATCGATTGTTGTACCATTCCCCACCCCTGCCATTGTTAAACTATTCAATTCATTATCTGGTTGGTATGCATATCCTGCATATTCAATTCTTACATATTGTAAAATACCTGAGTTATCAGCATCGTTTCCGGTAGGGAAAGCTGCATCACCAGAACCTGCTAAACCATAACCTACTTCAGTATCATTGATACCACCTTCAACAGAAGTCAAACCTGCTACTGCAGTTCCTTTCCATGTTAAAGTTTGGTTCACTTTTGCAGTTCCTAATAATACGATACCACCCCAATCACCAGACTGTGGATTTTGAGAAGCAGAAGTAAATACAATTGGCTTTTCAGCAGTACCTTTTGCAATTAATTTAGCACCACGTGTGATTACTAGAGAAGCTACGTCTAATCCAGACTTACCTCTTACTGTTGCACCTTCCTCTACTGTTAATGTTACACCTTTAGTAATATAAACTACACCAGAAAGATAGTTAACATCTTTAGCATACAAAGTAGTGTCTTTTGTGATTTTTCCAGATAAAGTGATGGTATTAGAAACCACACCTACAGGAGCAACTTCCTTCGTTACTACGAAGATTTCTTTTTCGCCATCCGTTTCGATCTTTCTGCAACCAGTTACGGCTAATAAAGCGATCGATAAGTAAAATAATTGTTTCATTGTTGTTGTATTTAAAAAAATTGTTGGATTGATTATATTATAAAGAGTAATTAAGTGTTACACCGAATGTTGTACCGAACTTTCTTGACAAACGAATTGCATCCGTTGTGCTATTGTAATCGGTATTACCATTGTTGTTTTGATAGAATATTTGTCTTTGATTCAATAAATCAGAAATAGTGAATTTGATTTCTGCTTTATTATCAGCAAATTTTTTGCTTATTTGAAAATCAATTAAAGCTCTTGGATTCTCATATACATCTGGAGAACCTGCACCTGCTTGAATATCACCAACTAAGTAAATACGTTTACCAACTTGGTTGAATAATAAAGTAGTATTAAATCCTTTTTCAACTATATCATATAAGATACCTGTATTGATCAAATATGGTGACTGTCCTTGTAAAGATCTGCTTACATTTAAAGCAGCATCATCAATTTTTGAGTTGATATAAGAGCCATTCGCTTGTAAAGTAAAACGCTTTGTTAATTTTTTACGGCCTTCAATTTCAAAACCAAATGCAGTTGCCTTAGCTACGTTTTGGAAAGAGAATAAACTTGATCCACCTGCTCCTTCTTGAAATATACTTTCAATAGGATTTTCAAAGTTTTTATAGAAAACGCCCACTGTAAACATTTCACCAGAACTAGGGTATAATTCATACCTCAAATCTGTATTGGTAATTTTTGTACGTTTTAAAGATGGATTACCTGAAACAGAAGCGTTTAATTCAAAGTCATAGATATTCAATGCAGACAACTCTCTTAACTCAGGACGGATAACAGTTTGAGAAAGGGTTGCTCTTAAGTTTGATTTTTGACCAACTTTGAAAGTAGCATTTACCCCAGGTAAATAATCAGTTACTTTTGAATAAGTGTGTCTTGGATCCCATTTCTTAACAGAACCAACTAATTGATCAAAATCTTCTACTCTTAGACCCCATACAACTCGAACTCCTTCTGATAATTTATTATCGAATTGAAGGTATCCAGCATTTAATATTGTATTTGCTAAATATCTAAAGTTTCTATTTTGAATTGCATTAAATCCAAATTTATTATCTAAACCATTGCCAAAGTTTTCTGGTCTAAATGCAGATGCAGCATCCTGCGCTCTCAAGGCAGCATTATCAACCGGCATGTAGATCGCAAATAATTGTGCATCGTACAAACGATCTTTTACTTGAATCATATAACCAGCCTTAATCGTTTGTTGCTTTACTTTTAAAGTTAAATCGCCACCGCCTGTGTAGATATAATCAGATAAAGTCTGGAAAATTCTACTTCCTGATTGCTGAGATAGTGTATTTGAGATATTCAATACATATGGATCAGTTCCGTCAACACTTTTAGTGTACATGATTCTTCTTTGATCTGGCGTATAAGCATCAAGGATGTTAAATGCACCAAACCATTTGAACTTTAATTTTTGAGAAAGACTATGTTCCCCATTTAATTGATTGGTAAAAAATACGTTTTGACCGAATATGAATTCATTACCTTTCAAAAGATCCTGTCTTGTATAGTCTTGTCCACTTCTTGCATTATAAGCATTAGAAGTTTTTACATTCACAATTGCCTTATAACTAATTTTATTCAATGGATTTAAAAACATGGACAAACCTGCAATGGCACCCATATTGATATCTTGAATATATTTAGCATCATTCAATGCAGTAATTGGATTAAATTTTTCATCTGTAATACCATTTTGATTATTGGTATTATCCTGAATGCGGTAAGCGTTTGCATAGTTTACGCCGATAACACCTCCAATTTTTTTACCTAAAAAAGTTCCAGCAAAACCACCATTCATTTGCAAGCTTACATTTGGCTTAGCTGTTATCGCAATTGGCGCCCAGTTGTTTGGCATGCTTTTACCCAAAGCAGTTTTAGCAGCAAGACTTGAGGTGTCAAAATTTGATTTTGTCGTGTAACCATTTGGCAATGATCTTGTTCCGTCGTCAATGCCCAACCAATCCGTTTTGCCGCCTTTGTCTTTCAAGAATTCTTTTCCAGTTACCTGTGTATTAACACTTGAACCAATTTGAATATTGAAGAAGTTTTTTGTAGGAACGTCTTTTGTATTCACTTGAATCAAACCACCTGCCCACTCACCTGGCAATTCAGGCACAAAGGCTTTATTGATAATAATATTGTCAATGATTTGAGAAGGGAATAAATCAAAAGAAAATGTTTTACGATCTGCTTCGGTACTTGTTAATAAGATACCATTCAACATGGCTTGGTTATAACGATCCGCTAAACCTCTTACAATAATGTATTTTCCTTCTTGGATAGAAGCACCAGGTGTTCTTTTTAAAATCTCAGCAGTATTTCTATCTGGACTTCTTTTGATAGATTCAGCAGAAATAACAGAAGCGACTGTATTAGTATTTTTTTGATACGCGATCAATGCATTATCAGTTGCGCCTTTATTTGTTGATCTAGTTGAGCTAACAACAACATCTGTCAATTTTTTACCGGTTTCTTCTAATAGCACATCAATTTGTACTTCTTCGCCAGCAACTTTAACTTCAGCTACATCTACTGATTTTGTTTTATAACCAACGTAAGAAAAATCAGCAGTATAATTCTTATTGATGTCTATTGAAAAACTAAACCTTCCTTCAATATCAGTTCTTGTAACTTGATTTTTGTCAGACTTTAATGTCACGTTAACACCAACTAAAACTTCATTTTTTCCGTTGGTAACCTTACCTGTTAATTTTGCTTTTTGAGCTTGAGCTGTTACTACGGCGGCAAAGCAAATTATAAATAGTAGAATCCTTTTCACGTTGTGTTTTTATTTGTAGTGCGAATATCAAAGAACTATGTTACCAAATTGTTAAGCCAATATGAACTTAATATTATCAAAAGCATGGACACAAAAAAGGGGCTTTTGAATGCCCCTTTTTAATTCATAATGTATTGTTAATCAAGATGATAAACAGAATGTAAATCTTTTGGAGAAGTAAAATTAACCCCCAAATCATTGATCAAGCCGTCATGAATATCATAAGCCCAGCCATGTAAATGCAATTGTTGTCCTCTCTTCCATGCATTTTGAACAATAGATGTTTTACCTAAGTCGTGTACTTGCTCTTGTACATTCACTTCTACAAATCTTCTTGCTCTTAAAGTTTCATCCTTGATTGCATCTAATTCGTCCTTGTGATACCGATAGACATCTTTTATATGTCTTAACCAGTTATCAATTAAGCCAAATTGTTGGTTTTTCATTGCAGCTATTACACCACCACAACCATAGTGACCACAAACAATGATATGCTTCACTTTTAAAACATCCACTGCATAAGACAAAACACTTAACATGTTCATATCGCTATGTACCACCATATTGGCAATATTTCGATGTACAAACATTTCTCCAGGCTCTGTACCTGTGATTGACTCTGCTGGCACTCTACTATCAGAACAGCCTATCCAAAGGTATTCTGGTGATTGCCCTTTTGAAAGGTTTTCAAAAAAATTAGGATCCAACTGAAGTTGCTCAGCTACCCATGTTCTATTATTTTCGATTAATCTTGAATATGATTTTTCCATTTTTGTAATTTTAAATTGTTGTTGAATGTCATTCCTTATTAAAGGACTAGTGCCCTGAAACTGCCACTCTAGTTGGCATTTGTATTAAAGTAACTTGTATGTTTTTAAGTTTCGCTGCAATCTCGAAATCATAAATAATTTCAAGCACATCCAAATCTATATAATGTGATTGACTCGCATCGATTGTGACTTTGCTATTATTAGGTATGTCAGACAATTTCGTTGCAATACTTCCCTTATTAATAAAAGTTACATGCTCTGAAAGTTTTATTGTAATTGCCCCGCCTTCTGAGGTTTTATCTTGGTGGATTTGATAATCGCGGCGATAATTGGTTCTTAAGATATAAAATATTGCCACTACCATACCTAAAGCAATCCCTTTTAATAAATCACTAAACTGAATGGCAACAACTGTAACAATAAATGGTACAAATTGCTCCCACCCTAATTTATACATTTCTTTAAATAAAGAAACTTTAGCAAGCTTATAGCCAACAACTAATAAAACTGCTGCTAGACATGCTAGAGGAATTTGATTAAGCAATGCGGCAAAGGCAACCACACTAACCAATAGTAAAAGGCCATGAAAAATAGCTGAAAGCTTTGTCTTTGCCCCAGAGTTTACATTGGCAGAAGTTCTTACAATAACTGCAGTTAATGGCAAACCTCCAATCATACCAGAAATTAAATTACCCAAACCTTGTGCTTTTAATTCTCTATTGGTAGGCGTGACTCTCTTGTATGGATCTAATTTATCTCCTGCTTCGGTGCTTAATAAGGATTCTAAGCTTGCAATAATTGCAATGGTTATTGCAATAACATATACTTGATAATTTCCTAAAGCTTGGAGATTAGGCAAAGTAAATTGTCCAATAAATTCTGTGCTGTTTTTAGCAACTGGCAATTTAACCAAGGCATTGGCAGACAAAGCCCAATCAGGTTGATATTGTTTAAATAAGGCATTTAAAGTAACCCCTGCAATCACAGCAATTAATGCGCCTGGTACAAACTTAAAGAAACTGTATTTTTTTAAAATTGGCAATTCCCAAAACAAAATAATAGCAATTGAAATACTAGCAATAAGGATAGAACCAATATGGTATGAGATACCATCTGCAGCGCTATAGCCAATTGCGATCGGGGCTTGTTTTAAAATTAAAATAATACCGATTGCCGCTAGCATGCCTTTAATTACACTTGAAGGGAAATAATATCCTATCACACCTGCTTTTAAAAAGCCTAAAATAATTTGTAAAATACCAGCGATCACAACTGCTACTAAAAATTGATCGTAAGCGCCCAATGTTGTTATCCCATTTAATACAATTACTGTAAGTCCTGCTGCAGGGCCAGTCACGCTAAGCGCCGATCCACTTGCAAAAGCAACCACAATACCCCCAACAATTCCGGCGATTATTCCAGAGAACAAAGGTGCTCCAGAAGCCAGGGCAATACCTAAACACAATGGCAATGCCACTAAAAAAACAACTAAGCCTGCAGGCAAATCTTCCTTTAAAAATTTAAAACTTAAGCCCTGCGATGGTTGATGTGAATTCATTATATGATTTAATTATTCTATGATCTTGAAAACTAAGTGCATTATTTTGCAACAATAGTTCAAAAAAATGATGATGAGACCGGCTATTCTTTGAATTCATGAACAAAAAATTGTCATGAAAAATCAATGTAAAATTAAGTTATTATGCCATGAAATTGGGCGGAGGTATATGTATAGGCTCATTTCTGTCGGTTGCTTCACCCATCTTATGTATGATTGAATGTGCTTTTTGCTCTGACAAAAATCCAGCGTAATTTTCAAAATAAAGAGAATGATTGGATTCGATATTTTTTAATTTAAACTCGATTTGCTCCACTTCTTCCTCTTCCATCGCTAATAAGTCTGTGGTAGAAGTTTGTGTATCTACTTGAATCAATTTAGTCCAAAATTCTGCCCCATCCACAGGGAAAACCTGGGTCGATAACACAATTAAAAGAAAATATCCAATCAGCCTTTTTTTCATAACAGCGAATATATCATTGAAAATTATACAAAAGTCATTTTGTATAATGATTATAAAGTTAAGCATTAGCCCTTATAATTAGTGATTTGGCTATTGATAGCCTGTAAAATGCTAATTTCGTCCAACAAATGACTTTTAAAACGACCATATTAAGGCCATTATTCAAATGGACTATTATCTTATTCGTTTCAGGCTGCCTAATTGGATCAGCATCTGCAGGATTTTTATGGACTTTGGACCTAGTTACTGATTTAAGCCTCCATCAATCTTGGCTGCTTTTTTGTCTGCCTTTAATTGGAATAATAATTGCATTTGTTTATGCAAAATCAAGGCCTGAGCTTGGAAACGGGAATGCGTTTATAATGCGTTCATTTTTTAAAGAAGATGAATCCCCGACAAACAAAGAAACAATACCATTTTTATTAACGCCGCTAGTTTTATTTGGCACTTTACTAACGCATTTAGGCGGAGGCGCTGCAGGCCGAGAAGGCACTGCGGTACAAATGGGAGCAAGTATCTCTAGCCAAATGAACAGATGGTTCAATTTAAATAGGCAAGAGCAAAGACTATTGACCTGCGTTGGTATTAGTGCTGGATTTGCAGGAGTATTTGGCACACCATTAGCCGCCGGGCTATTCGCTCTTGAATTTTTCAGTTTTAAAAAGACCAAATGGTTTTTTTTAGTTGCTTGCTTAGGCTCTGCATTTGTTGCTGATTCTGTTTGCCTACAATGGGGAATTCAACATGCGCAATATCAAATTACACCATTTGACAATTATAGTTTTACCACAATCAAATGGGTTTCTATTGCGGGCATACTTTTTGGTATTGCTGCAATGCTTTTTATACAATCAAGTGTAATTTTTACAAAACTGTTCGCGAAAATTAAATTGCAAATAATTAGGCCAATCATTGGTAGTGTCATTTTTATTGCAATTATATTACTCACTGGTCAAGAAAAAATGATGGGCCTAGGATTGCCTGTGATAAAAGATGCTTTTATACATCAACAAGGGAATTTTGATTTTTTAATCAAAATTTTACTCACTAGTTTTATTTTAAGTGCTGGGTTTAAAGGCGGAGAGGTTACACCTCTGTTTTTTATTGGCGCTGTTTTAGGTAGTTCATTAATTGGTTTTATTCCTTTGCCAATAAGCTTATTGGCGGGGCTTGGATTAGTTGCCTTATTTGCTGGTGCAACGCATTGTGTACTAACTTCAATCATTTTAGGCATCGAAATGTTTGGCATAGAATATGCCTTTTATATTTTTCTTTCCTGCGGAATAGCCTACTTAATTTCTGGAAGAAAAAATATTTATGAAGGGAAGCCAGAGAGTTCGATTAAAAAATATATTTCAGCTTACTTTTTATAAACCATATAAACATAGAAAGGCACACCCATCATTAGCATGATGAAACCCCAATAAACTATTTCTTGTCCTGCTCCAATCAACATCCACATTGAAAATGCAAATGCTAAAATACTCAACCCCACTGCTGTAGTTGTTTTAGTCTTTGTATAGTTGCTTGTATGTTTTGCACGAACAATCAAATAAGAAACAGTTGTAAATAAATAAGGGAGCAAAGTAAAAAAGGTAGCGAGCAAGATGAGCAACTTAAATTGTCCAGCTAAACTTTTTGAATTATTCATCAACATCAATAAAGTGATAATTACACTTGATGCAATCACTCCATTAGCAGGCACCCCTTTACTATTTTGTTTTGCAAAATAAGCAGGAAATAAATTGTCTTTTGCCATGGCTGAGGGCATTTGCCCCTGTACTAAAATCAATCCATTCAATGCCCCAAATGCAGCAATAGCAGCCCCTGCACTCACCCAGTATTTTGCACCATGGCCGTAAATTTTTTCTGCAGCATCAGCAAATGGGGTGACAGATACTTGCAATTGACTTGCTGGAATAATCCCCATAATGGCAATTGTGCTTACTATATAAATGGATGCTGCTATCCATACACCTAACATGGTTGCTTTGGATATATTCTGTTCTGGATTTTCTACGCTACTGGAAGGAATGGTAGCACATTCAATACCTAAGAATGCAAAAAATGTTAAAGTAGTTGTCGCAGTAATCGCTTGCCAACTGCTGGTGCCGCTCATATTGAATGGGAGTAAATTTTTTGGATCTAAAAATAAAAGTCCCCCGATTGCTACCAACACAAGTGGTACTATTTTAAGTATGGTGCTCATTAGTTGCACTCTTCCAGAAGCAAGTACACCCAATGTGTTCACCCAAGTGAGGAACCAAAGAAATGCTAATCCCGTAGCCAATGCAATGGTCGAATCCTGAGCAAGTATTGGGAAAAATGTACTCATCGCACTTACCAATGAAACTGCAATCGCCGCATTCGTAGTCCAAACAGAAATTAAGTAGCCCCAACCTATCAAGAAGCCTGCAAAATCGCCTAAGCCAGCTTTTGTAAATGCATAAGGCCCGCCATCCGCACTTGGAATTAATTTGCTAAGGTTTGCAAACACTTTTGCAATTAAAATCGCACCTAAAGAGGAGAACAACCAACCAATTAAACTGATACTACCGTAACTGGCCAAGGCAGATGGCATTAAAAAAACACCAGCGCCAATCATGGTACCTAGCACTAAAGAAGTACTTGTCCATAAGCCAAATTTTTTTTGTTCAGTTTGCATGTTTCAAGATAAGGAAATAATGTTTAAATTCAATCTATGAATATTACAAAAGAAACCATCGAAGAGGCAGCAGAAAGGATCTTACCCTATATTCATTCAACGCCTATTTTAACTAATAAAAGTATCAATGAATTGTCTGGCTTAGATCTTTATTTCAAATGTGAGAACTTTCAAAAAATTGGTGCTTTTAAAATTAGAGGCGGCATGAATGCAAGCCTTCAATTAAATCCAGCACAATTATCTAAAGGTGTAGCGACACATTCTTCAGGTAATCACGCACAAGCTTTGGCATATGCTGCAAAAATGTTAGGTATCAAAGCTTATATTGTTATGCCAGAATCATCACCAGAAGTAAAAGTAAACGCAGTGAAAGGCTATGGTGCAGAAGTAACTATTTGCGCTTCTAATCAAACTGCAAGAGAATCAACATTACAAGCAATCGTGGATAAAACTGGCGCCACATTTATTCATCCATATGATAATGATGAAGTAATTACAGGACAAGCAACTTGTGTAAAAGAGATGATTGAAGCTTTACCTGATTTAGATATTGTTGTTACACCAGTAGGCGGTGGAGGATTACTATCAGGTACTTGTTTAGGTGCTCATTATTTAAAACCAGGATTAAAAGTATATGCTGGAGAACCAGAAGGCGCTGCAGATGCAGTTTTAAGCATTCAATCTGGCAGAGTAGAAAAAGCGCCCTTCATTAATACAATCGCAGATGGATTAATGACGACATTAAGTGAACGCACGCTTAACATCATTAAAGAATATGTTGCTGATATATTATTGGTTTCTGATGAGGAAATTAAAACCGCGTTGAGACTGGTTTACGAAAGAATGAAAATAATTATTGAACCTAGCTGTGCAGTACCTTTGGCAGCGGTATTGAAAAATCCAGCCTTATTTAAAGGAAAGAAAGTAGGCATTATTTTAAGTGGAGGAAATGTAGATCTTAGTAAATTTAAAGATTGGTTTTAAATTAGATACCATTGAACTTAAAAGATTTATTTATAGTTTCAGTGCATTAAAAAAGAATTCCTCTGTGACTTCTTTTACCTGCCCTGGTGCAATAGATTCAACAATAATGTCTTCAATGGACCACCTAATTAATCGAATGCATCGATGGTGCATTGCGGCTACCATTTTACGGACTTGATGAAATTTGCCTTCTGTAAGTTCCATTCTTAGCCAGTCTGTTTGTTGGTTTTCATGTAGTTTAATTCCGTTATCCCATAATGAATTTGGAGGTTCTACCAATTCAACTTTACAAGGCGCTGTTTTGTAAGTTGCTGCATTTGGAGCAGATATGACTACACCATTTTGTAATGTCTCAAGTGTCGATGAACTCACTTTATTTTTCACTTGGACTAAATAAGTTCGAACATGTGGATGCGCTCCTTGAAATAATAATCTAGTGACCTTTTTATTGGTCGTCAATAATAACAAGCCTTCAGACATTTGGTCTAGTCTACCTATGGCATGTGTACCTTCTGGAAATTTAAAATCAATATCATTCAACAGTCGCACTTCATGTGTACTAACAAATTGAGAAACCATGTCGATGGGTTTATTCAATATAAAGTAACGGTGCTTATTCATAGCGGCAAATTACTTAATATTGCGTATGGAACAAACGCATAAAGACCCATTACACGGGAAAACACTTGCTTTTATTGTCGAAGAATTAGTGCGCCATTTTGGATGGGAGGATCTTGGTCAACATATTCCGATTAACTGCTTCAATATTGATCCCAGTATTCAATCTAGCTTGAAGTTTTTACGAAAAACTCCATGGGCTCGAAAAAAGGTGGAGGAATTGTATATAAGAATGGTCAGCTAGGTGAACCATAGAATATTACATAAAAGACTTTAATTTTTCCGACAGCACATTTGCAGGCTGTACACCAGGTTGTCTCCAAACGATTTCTCCATTTTTGAAAATAGCCAAAGTTGGAACACTGCTAACTTGTAGTTGAGATGCCAATTGTTGATTACGATCAACATCAATTTTAACTATACGAACTTGATCCCCTAATTGCTGGCTAACCTGCTCTAAAATTGGTTGCATCATTTTACATGGACCACACCAGGTTGCAAAAAAATCAACTAAAACAGGCTTGTCGCCCTTAATAATTGCTCCGAAGGTTTCTGTATTAGACATAGTCGTTTATTTTATTTCTGTATAATCTACTTCCTCTGTTTTTTGTATAGATCGATACCTTGGCGTTACGCCGCAGCCTGATTGATAACCACAACCAACTTTGTACTTTGCACTAACAAGAGAGAATATTGCAAACATAGCACCAAAACCACCTGCAACCATATCCTTTGTTTGAATCCCCACAATGATCATCGCACCGCTCATTACCAATCTAAACATCAAGACCCAATCTATTTTATTGAATATCTTTTTCATATCTCTAATTTTATTGTACAAAATTACCCAATGAAGAAAACCTTTTGAGTGATAAATATCACAGATTTACCCATTCATTTTAGCCACTTTTACATTCTATAATTAATTAATTAATTAACTTAAAATAACTAATACTATGTTTGGTTTCTTACAAAGATTATTTGGCCCAAAGGCAGATTTTAAAGCCTTAGTTGAAGCAGGTGCTTTGATTGTAGATGTACGTACTCCTCAAGAATATGATGCTGGCCATATCAAGACCTCAAAAAATATTCCTTTACAAACGATTCAAAAATCAATTCCTGAATTAAAAAAATCTGGAAAGGTAGTTATCACTGTTTGCAGAAGCGGATCAAGAAGTGGCATGGCGAAATCAATTTTAAAGTCGGCGGGTATTGAAACCTACAACGGAGGCCCATGGAATGTATTAAGATCGAAAATCTAATTAAACTATAAACCTGCCCCATGGTACTTAAATTTATAATAAAATATCAGCGTAATTTAATCGGCATAACACTTGGTGCAATAGCTGGCTTCTTATACTGGAATTATGTCGGATGCGCATCAGGCACCTGTGCCATCACTTCAAAGCCAATCAATAGCACATTATATGGAGCGTTGATGGGGTATTTGGTTGCTGGAATGTTTAAAAGAAATGTTAAATAGCTTTTTTTAGTTTAAACTATTAACCTATTGAGCTGTCTTAGATGGAAATATATCATTTAAGCAAGTCAATAAGTTCGTATGCGTCAACAAACCATTCTTTCAATTAGTTTTTTCTTAGGCATTTTTAGTACTATAAGTTGTTCAAAAAATGACGCAATTACGATTGTACCTTCTGCAAATCCCGCCACTACAGGATCCATAACCACGAACACTGTAGATCCATATGCCTCAATTAAATTAGCATTTGGAACTGCTATTGATCCAAATAATTTAGAAAACTATGCCAATCAGGGCAAGCCAGTCTACATCACAAAATCAAATACAGGAGCTGGCTCAATCACAGATAAAACAGCCACATTAGGCAGGGTCTTGTTTTATGACAAAAATTTAAGTATCAATAATACTATTTCATGCGCAAACTGTCATCAGCAACAATTTGCATTTGGAGATACAGCAATTGTTAGCGCAGGAGTAGAAGGTGGCTTAACAATTCGTCATTCCATGAGGCTGATCAATACAAGATTCGCGAATGAGGCAAAATTTTTCTGGAACGAACGCGCAGCAAACTTGTTAACACAAACCACCATGCCTATTCAGGATCATTTGGAAATGGGCTTTAGTGGAACCGAGGGAAGAGGTAATTTTACAACACTTACCAGTAAGTTAAGCACCATCAATTATTATAAAGAATTATTTAAGTTCATTTATGGTGATACCATTGTAACAGAAAATAGAATACAAGAGTCATTGGCTTCCTTTATAAATAGTATACAATCATTCGATTCAAAATATGATGTAGGAAGAGCTCAAGTGAATAATGACAATCAAGCGTTTCCAAATTTTACCGCACAGGAAAATCAAGGAAAAAATTTATTCATAACTGCGCCGGTATTTAATGCAGCTGGCTTAAGAATAACAGGAGGCTTAGGCTGTAATGTTTGTCACAATGCGCCTGAATTTGATATAGACCCCAATACCTTAAATAACGGCATTATTGGTATTGCAAACAGTACAACAGGAATTGATTTAACCAATACAAGGGCAGGAAGTTTAAGGGATATCACCAATGCAACTGGCGCAGTGAATACTCCGATGATGCATACTGGTGTTCTAAGAAGTTTACGTGCAGTTATAAATCACTACAATACCATAAACTTGAATCCAAGAAATACGAATCTTGACCCTAGATTAAGACCAGGCGGAAATGGACAAAATTTGAATGTAACAGAAGCGGAAATAGCTGCAGTAGTTGCATTTATGCAAACATTAGGTGGCACAAATGTGTATACAAATAAAAAATGGAGTAACCCGTTTTTGAATAATTAAAATACGCTTAACTACTTTAATACATCTTGAAGTGACTTTTTAGACCATTTTTTTGAAAGAGTGATCCATTCTGAAGTGTGACTTTTAATATTACTTAAAATGTCCCAAGCTTCAAGCATCAATCCTTTTTTGGGAGCTGGATCCTTTTTGTCTTTATCCATTTCTATTTTACCAATAATTTCACCATTTAATAAGTAGGCCGTTTGATCGATTATTTTTCCGATTACTTTATTGTCGTTCCCGAAAAAACAATCTCCAATTAATAAACCAATCACTTTTTCTCTCTTTTTATTCAAGATCATCATATTTTGGATATAGGCAACTGTTTCTTTCTCTTGATTTATGATCTTATACATAGTTAAATGGTTTTTGATTTTGGGTTTCTTGTGTTTGTGAAATTTGGATTAAATAGGCTACAATAGCGCTTGTTGAGTGTGTGAGCTCAAGTTTTATTGGTTGAAAGTTATTAATCCAGTCTGAAAAAATTGTATTAAAATGACAATCGATTTGCTTGATTACTTTTACGCCAAGACCTTCTAAAGCTGCAGCATTGCAACCTTGTTCATAGTGTTTAGCAATAGGAATGCTTAATACTTTTTTATTTAAGTACATCGCTTCCGCAGGTGTTTCAAAACCACCTCCAGTAATAACCGCATGAGAACGTACCATACTCTTTGTGAATCCAGTATTACTTATTGGGAAATAAACTATGTTTTTATAATTTCTAATAGTACTCACTTCTGATGTAAAAACTTCGAAATGATATTTGGGCTCATTTAATAAAAACGGCTCTAAGTATTGGATAGAATAATGAGGAAGATACACCGATATATGGCCATCATCAATAGGCGTAGCCTCTATAATTTCTTGCTTGATAATGGGATTAAATACATTTTGATCATAGGATTTAAAATGTAAACCGATAAAATGAGTGCTTTGAACAAAATATTTTAAAATAAATTCGCCAATGAAATTTATTCTTTTGGGACGAGGGGTTTTATTGCTTTGAAAACTAGCTTGATGCCCAAATTGGACGCTTTTTTTATTTTTTAAAAAACAAGCCAATGAGGTTACAAAATCAAAATCATTTATAACGAGATCGTATTTTTCTACGGGTAACTTATATGCGTCTAAGAATATTTTAAAAGAAAACGATTTCAAAATTTTTAGGTAATCTAAACCACCGTTTGATTTATAAAATAAACTAATTCCCTTGCTTCGACCTATTACAGGCAAGTCGGTTTTAAGAGCGGAATTGGACCCACTTATAAAAAAATCAATATTGCCATATTCTTTCAAAAATGGATAAAGTTGAATCGCTCGACTAATATGGCCATTCCCCGTGCCTTGTACAGCGTATAAAATATTCATTATATAGAGACTTGAAATGCAACTTCGTTTGTTAATACGGTTAATTCTTCTTGCAAATGAACAATCTTAATCTTCTTTTTATTATCAATATGTTCAAAGTTTTTTGAGTCATACTGATAGAGCGTCCAATTTTTATCAGCATACTCTAGTGCAGTTAAATTTTCAATCCAATCACCACTATTTAAATAAGTGACTGATCCTTTATCTGTTGTTACAACACGAAATTGTGGTTGATGTATGTGACCACATATGACGTATTTATATCCATTTTCTATAGCTAATTCTGCTGCTGTTTGTTCAAAATTGTTTATCCATGAAACAGCTTTTTTAACTCCATTTTTGACTTTTTTACTTAAACTCATTTTCTCTCGTCCAAATAACTGACAAATAAAATTCACAACGCTATTAATCAAAATCAATAAATCATAGCCATAGCCCCCAAGTTTGGCCAATAACTTAGCACTTCCTTTTGTCGTTCTGTCAAAAACGTCACCATGAAAAACCCAATTTTTTTCGCCATTGATCTCAAATACAATTTTATCAGTTAACTGTATGTTGCCCATTTCAAAATGGCCATATTTACGTAATGCTTCATCATGATTACCAGTGATATAAACAACCCTTGTCCCCTTACTGGCCATACTGAATATTTGCTTAATTACAGCCATATGGCTTGCTGGAAAGAAGCGTTTATTAAACTGCCATATATCGATAATATCGCCATTTAAAATTAAAGTCTTAGGTTCAATGCTTTTCAAATAATTTAATACTTCTTGTGCGTGGCATCCAAATGTTCCTAAATGGATATCGCTTAGTATGCATACATCTAAAGGACGTTTATTCATTGGGTTTGTTTGAGTAAAGTACGCAGTTGGGTATTACCAGAATATGTCCTTATTGTTAACTTAACATTAAATCTATTGTAGAAATATAAAATAGCATGTATAAATAATATATTTACTCATTAACAATCAAGACTTTATGAAGGGGAAATATATACCAAGAGATATAAGTTGGTTAAGCTTTAATGCAAGGGTATTACAAGAAGCGAATGATATTACCGTGCCTTTGCAAGAAAGAATTCGTTTTTTAGGTATTTTTTCAAATAATCTCGATGAATTCTTTAGAGTTAGGGTTGCTACCTTAAAAAGAATGGTTGAATTTATAGATAAAAAAAAGAAAGGGAACATCGAAATTATTTCATCCCCACAGGTTATACTAGACGAGATTCAAAGAGTTGTATTAAGACAGCAAAATGAATTCAATAGAATTTGGCAAAATATTTTAAAAGAACTTAAATCCAAAAAGGTTTTAATTGTAGATAATAAACAGTTGAATGCAGAACAAAAAGAATTTGTTAAAACCTATTTTGACAATGAGGTAAGACATGACATTATACCATTAATGATTGAGAACCTGCCGCAGCTACCTTATTTAAGAGACAAAAGTTTATACCTCGCAATCGTGATGGGAAATAAAAATGATGCATATCAACAAAAATTTGCATTAATCGAAGTGCCTTCAAGATCGGTTGGAAGGTTCATCATTCTTCCTTCAAAAAATGGCAATACCACAGTGATGTTGCTAGAAGATTTAATTGAATTTAATTTACCTATTATTTTCTCACATTTTAAATTCAATCAATTTGATGCACATGTATTTAAAATAACTAAAGACGCCGAAATAGATTTAGACCAAGAAGTGGGAATGAATTTTATAGATAAGATATCGAAAGGAATAAAAAATAGAAGAAAGGGAAAGCCAGTTCGTTTTGTATATGAAAAAGATATGAATCCAGAAATGTTAGAGTTCTTAATTAAAAAATTAGGGCTCAACAGAAAAAGCAGTATCATCCCAGGAGGTCATATTCATAATTTTAGACATTTTATTGACTTTCCAAATATCATAAAAGATACAAGTTATGTAAGGCCTCAGCCTTTTATACATCCGGCATTTAAGAAAAAAGTGATGGTGTTTGACATGGTCATGCAAAAAGATATCATGTTACATTTCCCATACCATTCTTACGACCCTGTGATAGACATGTTAAGAGAGGCGGCGATGGATGATACAGTCTTGTCCATTAAAATTACTGCTTACAGGCTTGCTTCTAATTCTAAAGTCATTAATGCCTTAATTAATGCAGCTAGAAATGGCAAGAAAGTAACTGTATTTCTGGAATTAAAGGCAAGGTTTGATGAAGAAGCAAATTTAGAATGGAAAACCATTATGGAGGAAGAAGGCATTACTGTTTTAGTAGGCATTCCAAACATGAAAGTGCATGCAAAATTATGTGTGATTCAAAAAAGGGTGAAAAACAAATTGGTACAATATGGATTCATCAGTACTGGAAATTTAAATGAAAAAACAGCTAAAATATACGCAGACCATTGTTTAATTACAAAGAATCTCACTTTGATGAATGAGGCCAATCGAATTTTTAATTATTTAACCAATTGGCAACAGGGCGATAAGCCAATCGTTAAAATGAGAAACTTATTGATTTCACCAATTAATATGCGATCGACATTTATTCAATTAATTGAAAATGAAATCGGATTTGCAAAAAAAGGACTTGAAGCAAGTATTACTGTTAAATTAAATGCATTAACAGATCCAATTCTATTAGAAGCATTGTATAAAGCAGCTAAATCTGGTGTAAATGTGAGATTAATTATTAGAGGTATTTTAACATTAAAACATACAAACGAAAAAAAATCAGAAAAAGTGAATGCTATTAGTATTGTAGATCAATATTTAGAACATGCTAGAGTAATTCTATTTCATAATAAGGGAAACCATAAAGTATTTATTTCAAGTGCAGATTGGATGGTTAGGAATCTAGATCATCGAATAGAAGTTGCAGTGCCGATCACTGATCCAATAATTAAAAAAGAATTGATTGATATCATTGGTATTCAACTGAAAGACAATCAGAAGGCGAGAATCCTTGACAATGAATTAAGCAATAAATATGTATCTTCGACCAAGTCTGGTGCTTTTAAATCACAAGAAGAAACTTATAAATTTTTAAAAGGTAAAAGATAATTAAATTGATTTTAGCTGCTATAGATATTGGAAGTAACGCTGCAAGATTGCTCATTTGCGAAGTCATAAAAACAGGCACGAAGACAGAATTAAATAAGTTAAATTTAATTCGCATTCCATTAAGATTGGGCTTTGATGTTTTTGAGAAAGGCTATATAGGATTTAGAAAAAAGAAGATGCTAGTCAATACAATAGATGCATTTAGTGCACTTATGAAAGTTTATGAAGTGGACCATTATATTGCATGTGCAACAAGCGCTATGAGAGATGCTAGCAATTCTAAAGAAATTATAAAAGAAATTAAAGCAGATACAGGTATCAAAATTGATGTGATCACCGGTGATTTAGAGGCAGAAATTATATACGAAAATCATATTGCAGAATTATTAGACCCTAATAAGAGTTACTTATACATGGATGTTGGGGGCGGCAGTACCGAAATAACCTTATTCCATAAAAACGAAGTGGCATTTCAAAAGTCATTTGATATTGGTACAGTTAGACTTTTAACAAACAAAGTCACTGATGAGACATGGGAAGATCTTAAGCAGTCTTTAAAAGAATTGGCTAAAAAATATAATAAGTTGACTGCCATAGGATCTGGAGGAAATATAAATAAGGTATTTTCAATGGTGAATTCTAAAACATTAAAAAGCCTTCCAATAGAGGTTATAAGAGAGTTTTATCGCGTATTAGAACCTATGTCTGTCGAAGAAAGAATGGATGTCTACAAACTAAAAAAAGATAGAGCCGATGTGATTGTGCCTGCATTAAAAATCTATGCAAATGCAATGAAATGGGCAAATATAGAAGAAATACATGTGCCTAAAATCGGTCTTGCAGACGGTTTAATCAACCACTTGTACGAACAAGTTAAGTAAGCTATAGCCTAAGACTGCTTTAAATATTTTTAAAAGCTTCCATCATTTCAATTGAGGTTAAGGCAAATTCATTCCCCTTATTCATTCTATCCAATGCCGCTCTTTCATATGCAAGCTCTTCGTTCTGAGTCGTTAATATACCAAAAATAACAGGCGTTGTATAAGTTGCTGCAATAGTCGCAAAGCCTTGTGTTACATATTGACAAACATATTCATAATGATCTGTATCGCCTTTTATAATAGCTCCAATTACAATAATACAGTCATATTTTTTTGATTGGATTAATTTATTAGAATAAACAACCGTCTCCACAGCACCCGCGCATTCAAAAACATCAAAAGACTGATTTTTATTTTCTAGTGTATCAACACAACCCGCTAATAATAAGTCGGTGATGTGCGCATTAAAATTGGCTTTAACTATAGCAATCATTTTAAAATTTTAATTGGTGATTTGCGATTCGAATTTTATCTTCTAAATATTTTTTATTCTCTACAGTTACGAAAGCAGGAGTAGTGATCGTTTCAAAAATAAATCCAGCATTATCTAGCGCTGCAATTTTATCAGGATTATTAGAAATAAATTTAAAATCGTCAATAGATAAAAAATTAAGCATATCAATCGCATCTACATAGTTTCTGCTTTCTTCGGGTAATCCAAGACTCGTATTTGCCTGATAAGTGTTTTCCCCTTGATCTTGCAAGGCATAGGCTGCAATTTTATTGCCGATACCAATGCCTCGGCCTTCATGTCCTTTTAAATAAACAAGGTACCCATGTCCATTAGCCGCGATGCTTTGTAAAGCAAAATTTAATTGGGCCTTACAGTCACATTTTACACTACCAAACACATCTCCCGTTAAACACTCACTATGAAAACGTACAAATGGTTTATTCGATTTATTTGTTGACATAGACAATACAACATGTTCAATATTGGAAATGCTATTTTTAAATACTCTAATTTCAAATAATCCAAATTCAGTTGGCAAAGTAGCTTTAGAAATAAATTCAATAGCGCCATCTTTTTTGAGCTCCCCCGTTTGTGTTACGCTATTGACGTTTTCTGCTTTTGTAATTTCAGGCACATTTGGAAAATTCGTTTTACGATATTCAACTATTTGTTGAATGGTTATCATTTTTAATTGATGCTTTTGGGCAAACAATTTCAAACCCTCTCTTCTTAACATGTCTCCAGCTTCATCCATGATCTCGCAAATAATTGCAGCAAGGGGTTGATCTGTCAATAAACATAGATCAACTGCAGCTTCTGTATGTCCTTTTCTAACTAATACGCCTCCATTTTTTGCAACGACCGGAAATAAATGCCCAGGTTTTATAAAATCAGCCGGTGATGCATCTTCTGCAACTACCTGTTGCGCTGTGATCGCTCTTTCTTTTGCTGAGATGCCCGTAGTAATTCCAAATGCAGGAACTGCATCAATTGAATCATGAAAGGCAGTATGAAAAGGATCAGCATGGTTGGTTGGCACCGGTTGGATGCCGATTCTATGCGCGATTTGAGTCCCCATTGCAATACATACCAAACCTCTTGCATGGGTTGCACAAAAATTGATCTTGTCTTGCGTTGCCAAGGAGGCAGGAAAAACAACATCTCCTTCATTCTCTCTATCTTCATCATCCACCACAATAATGGGTGTTCCTAATTTAAATGCATCAAGTGCATCTGCCACTGTATCAAACATTACACATTTCTTTTTAATAACAATTGCTCGGTATATTTAGCTAGTATATCAAATTCGATATTAACTGAAGTGCCGGCAGACAATTCTTTGATATTTGTTTTGTCTAAAGTCGTAGGAATAATGCAAAGCTCAATTATATGCTCCTTTACTTCATTAATCGTAAGGCTTATCCCATTGATTGCAATAGACCCTTTATAAACAATATATTTAACAAATTGTTCAGGAACGGCTATGCTTATAAACCATGCTGTAGGGGTAATATTTATATATTCTACTATTGCTGTTGCATCTACATGTCCTAAAACGTAATGCCCACCTAAATAGCCATTGGGCTGCATTGGTAATTCTACATTCACCTCGTGATAAACTTTATAATGACTAATGATGGTCTTTGCAATGGACTCAGTAGAGACAAAAAAATGCATTTTATCGGCATCCACTTTAGTGACTGTTAAGCAGGCCCCGTCGACAGCCACACTGTCTCCTAATTGTACAATTTTTGCAAATACAGGCATTTCTACTACTAATTCCCAACCGGTCTCACTTGCATGAATTGCTTGTATTTTTCCTTTTTGTACAATACCTGTAAACATATGCTATGGTTTGAGTAATTTTGAACCGCAAAGATAAACGAATGACCAAGAAAGAGGCAATTCAATACACGATTAATTTAGCGAAAAGCGTAAAAGAAAACGATATTCGTCCTAACCCATTTGTTGGCGCTGTACTTCTTGACTCAAATAATGAAGTTATTGGAAAAGGTTTTCATCAAAAATTCGGAGGTGCACATGCAGAAGTTTTTGCGATAAATGAGGCTCTTACAAAAATTAAGGATTTGTCTGAAACAACCTTGTATGTTAGTCTTGAGCCCTGTTCCCATTATGGGAAAACGCCGCCCTGTTGTAATTTAATTATTGAACATAAAATTAAAAAAGTAGTAATTGCAAGCTTAGATCCGAATCCAAAAGTTGAAAGTGTTGAGCAATTAAGAAAAGCTGGAATTGAAGTTGAAGTATTGAACGAACCTTCTGCAGTAACATTAAACAGAAGATTTTTTACACAACATATTTTAAATAGGCCTTACTTTATTTTAAAAAGCGCAAGCACGATTGATGGAAAAATTGCTGACAGAAATAATAAAAGTAAATGGATTAGCAATGCATTTTCAAGACAATTTGTTCATGCAGCACTTAGATCTAATGCTGATGCAATTTTAACAACCTATAAAACAATTGTCGAAGATAAGGCAAGTCTAACAATTCGGATAGATGGTACACCAACAAAAGAAACCAATGTAATTATTATTGACAAGGATCTTGATTTATTAAAAGAAAAAAACAAAGCACTGCCCATCTTTTACAAAAGATCAAATACGAAAATCTATTTTATTACAGATAAATCGAACAATCCAATTATGGACAAAAACATTGAATTTATAAAAGGTGAATTCAATTCAGATGGATTGATTTTCAAGTCTGTGGCAAATGAATTATTAAATAGAGGCTTGTACACTATTCTAACTGAAGCGGGTAAAAAATTAAATTCTAGCCTTATTGATCAGCGTTCAGCAGATGAATTTTATTGGTTCATTGCTCCTAAAATATTAAATGACCAAGAAGGTGTAGCTCTCTTAGGAAATGATAAAGAAACAAATATCAATGATACATTCAACTTAGAACTTACAAATATTCAGAGGTTCGAAGACGACGTATTATTACACTATAACTTTAAGCGAAGTTTTTGCTAATTCATGCTTATGACTGCATCGGGAGCTCCATCAATAAAATCTCTGCACCCGGTGTTAATGCCTTCAAATCAAATTGATCAAAATCAGTGATGCCTAATGCGTCACGCTCATTTAATTTTTGGCCTGCGATTTCAAATTGACCATATAATACAAAAGCGTACATACCATTGCCTGCTTTTTTAATATCGTATGTTGCTTGAACTGATTGATCAAATTTTCCAATATGAAACCAAGCATCTTGATGAATCCATACGCCAGCGTCTTCTGGATTAGGAGAAAGTACTTGTTGTAATTTATTAATACGATCTTTCGGATCTAAAGTGATTTGATCGTAACGCGGTGTGACCTCTTTTTTATTTGGAATCACCCAGATTTGTAAAAACTTAACCGGCTTGTCTTTGTTTTTATTGTACTCACTATGCTTGATGCCAGTTCCAGCACTCATCACTTGAATATCGCCATGTTTAATCACTGTGTTATTCCCCATGCTATCCTGATGTTCTAAATCACCTTCCAATGGAATAGAAATGATTTCCATATTGTCGTGCGGATGCAATCCAAAGCCCATTCCTGCGGCTACAAAGTCATCATTCAATACACGTAAGACCCCAAAATGTATTTTTTCTGGGTTGTAATATTTAGCAAAACTAAAACTGTGTTTGCTATGTAACCAACCATGATTTGCGTCTCCTCTTGAATCTGATGTATGTAAAACTGTTTGCATAATTAAATTATTAATAGCTTAAATAGATGTCGTTTAATTTATATTATGTTTATTCATCTTCTAATTGCCCAAACTTTCCGTCATTGAAATCATTGAAAGCTTGAACCAATTCATCTCTTGTATTCATTACAAATGGCCCATGTGCAGCAATAGGTTCACCAATCGGTTCGCCACTTGCCACTAATACTTTTGCATTTTCAATAGCTTCAATCGTAAATGAAGTTCCTTTCTTATCCATCTCTACAAAATGGTCTACAGGTATGGATGCACCATCGTTTACTTTGATACTACCTTCAATCACAATCAAAAATGTATTCTGTGTTGCAGGAAAATCAAAATGAACTTTAACCCCTTTTTCTAAAATTGCATTTTGCAAATGCACTTCTGTAAAGGTATTTGCTGGACCTTTTTCTCCTTTATAATTTCCTGCAATCACTTCTACATAACTCTTACCATCTTCTAAAACCACTTTATTCATTTGGTTATTAGTGATTGCCTGGTATTTTGGTGCCGACATTTTATCCTTGGCTGGAAGATTCACCCAAAGCTGCACCATCTGAAATTCACCACCCGTTTTTGCAAAGGATTCCGCATGGTATTCTTTATGTAATAAACCAGATGCAGCTGTCATCCATTGTACATCTCCTTCATTAATGATACCCGAATTACCAAAACTATCATGGTGCGCCACTTGTCCTTTATAAGCAATCGTTACAGTTTCAAAACCTCTATGTGGATGTACGCCAACTCCCTTTGGAGCCGGACTTGGAGGGAAAACAAATTTAGACCCATAATCGAGCATGATAAATGGATCCATTCTTTGCATAGACAATGCAGGAAAAGAAGGAATAAAATTATGAACCCTAAAGCCATCTCCTACCATATGAGGTGCAGGAGGAGCATATATTTTAGCGATGTTTTTCATTTTCAATGTTTAAACATCAAAGCTAGGCATTTTCCAAGATAAAAACAATTGCTCCAGTAATAAAACCTATAAAAGCAATCCAACTGATGTTTTTAAGGTACCAGAAGAAGTCTATCTTTTCTATACCCATTACAGCAACTCCCGCAGCCGAGCCAATTATCAATACAGATCCGCCTGTGCCTGCTGTATAGGCTAAAAGTTCCCAAAAATAATGATCAGTCGGGTAAACATCTAAGCTATACATGCTTTGCAAAGCAGCTACTAAAGGCACATTATCTAAAATAGAAGAAAGCAACCCTATTAAAATGGCTATGATCTTAATGTCACCAAACGTATTGTCTAGATAAAGGGCGGCTTGTTTAAGCAATCCAACCTGTTCCAAGGCCGCTATACTCATCAAAATACCAAAGAAAAATAAAATACTAGGTGTGTCAATTTTTCGAAGTGCGTGGTTTACAGATAGTGTCCCTTTTTCATCGATGTCTTTTTTACTGTGCATCAATTCGGTTAAAACCCACATCATACCTAAGCTTAATAACATACCCATATAAGGAGGTAAATGTGTAATGGTCTTAAAAACTGGAACAAACAAAAGACAAGCTACTCCAATAAAAAAAACCAAATTTCTGTCAAAAGAACTTGATAATGAATTTTGATTGGTAGGTATATGATCATGTAATTGTATTGTGCCCTTGATCCTGTAACTTATAATTAACGTGGGTACAATCATACAAGCTAAACTTGCTATAAATGTTTCTTTAATGATGTTTAAAGGGGTGATTTGATGTCCAATCCATAGCATCGTTGTGGTAACATCTCCAATTGGACTCCATGCTCCACCTGCATTTGAAGAGATAATGACCAATCCCAATAATTGCCATTTAGCTTGTTTCTCTTTCACTAATTTATTAATTATAGAAATCATTACAATTGTACTTGTAAGGTTATCCAATATAGCGGATAAGAAAAATGTGACTAATGCAATGGTCCAAATTAGCTTGTTCTTATTCGTAGTCTTTATCTTTTCAGTTATATTTTGAAAGCCGTCATGCGCATCAATTAACTCAACAATGGTCATAGCTCCTAATAAGAAAAATACAATCTCAGCAATACTACTCAAATGATGTCCTAATTCACCAATAGCTTCTTCTTTATATGCTGGTGTAATCACCAAGATTGTCCAACAAAGCACTGCAGTAATTAAAGCAGTCGCTGCTTTATTAATATGCACGGCATGTTCCATTGTAATCAACAGATAACCAATGACAAAAGTAGAAAGTAGTAAAATGATCATGTGAAATTGTTTTAAAAATGATGCCTAAAATTAACCTAAAAAGGGGGAAATTTGAAGAAAAGAAAGAATAAACAAAAGGGAGTAAGAAAAGGGGGTAATTAAAATTTAAGAAAAAACAGAATTTACTTTAATCGTAAACAAAATCATTGAAAAAGCTATTTATTTGAGGGTTTAATCGAAGCAAATGGAAAAAATAAATATATCAAAATCGCTGTTAAAGTTATTTGGTTTAATCAGACTCGAAAAGAAAGAAATTACTGCCTTGTACTTACTTTCAATCCTTTCTGGATTAATTCAACTTTCATTACCATTAGGGATTCAAGCAATTATCAACTTTGCAATCGTTGCCTCTGGAAAAACGAAGCTACCTGCGTCCATGTGGGTACTAATCGTTCTAGTAGTTGCGGGTGTATTATTTACAGGCATGCTTAAGATTAGTCAAATGAAAATTGTGGAGAAAATCCAACAAAAGCTTTTTACTAGATATGCATTTGAGTTTGCACATAGAATTCCGAAACTTAATATAAAAAAAATTGATACCTACCATTTGCCAGAATTAGTGAATCGATTTTTTGATATTCCAACCTTACAAAAAAGTATTGCAAAACTTTTGTTAGATATTCCAACGGCAGTCATTCAATTATTCTTTGGATTGATACTTTTATCATTTTACAATTCCGTATTTATTGTTTTTGGTTTTATACTTCTTATAATCCTTTATTTAATTCTTTACATCTCTTCTCCTAAAGGATTTGAAGCTTCTTTAGAAGAAAGCAACTATAAATATGATATAGCAGGTTGGATTCAAGAGATAGCAAGAGGTATCAAAACATTTAAGTTTTCAAATAAGTACAATCTGCATTTAGATAAAACAAACAATTTATTAAAAGGCTACCTTACCTATAGAACAAAACATTTTGAAATTTTAAAAATTCAATATTGGTCATTGATTGTGTTTAAAATTTTAATTACCGCCTCTATGTTAATAGTTGGTGGTATATTATTAATTCAACAACAAATTAATATTGGTCAATTCATTGCTGCAGAAATTATCATTTTGACAATTTTAAATGCAGTTGAAAAATTAATTATAAGCCTAGAGACTGTTTATGATGTTTTAACGAGTGTAGAAAAAATTAACAAAATAACAGAGAAGCCAATAGAAAACGAAGGAAGCTATGAGTTTGTTGCTAAAAAGGGTATTTCAATTGAAGCTAATAAATTGAGTTTTGGATTTGATGATATTAAAGTACTTCATAATCTTGATTTCTCAATTCAATCTGGTCAGAGAGTAGCGATTATGGGCGATGGAGATTCCGGAAAAACAGTTTTATTAAGAATTCTAACTGGAGCGTTTCAAGACTTTGATGGAAGTTTAACCTTCAATCAAATTCCAATTAATAATTACAAACTAGATAGTTTAAGAAGTCATATTGGGATTTATCTTCAGAAACAAGATATATTTTCTGCGACACTTTGGGAGAACCTCACATTAGGCAATCCTAATATCAAAGAAGAGGAGGTGTTGTCTATTTTTAAAATAGTTGGTTTGCAAGATTTCTTTGGTTCCCTAAAATATGGTTTTGATACAGAAATGGAACCAACTGGAAAAAAGTTAAGCTCTTCGGTTGTGCAAAAAATACTAATCACTAGAGCTTTATTAAATGAGTCAGAGATGTTGTTACTAGACGATCCTTTAAAATTGATTGCGGAAGATGAAAAACAAACATTGCAAAATTATCTATTTGGATTAAAAGATGTTACAATGGTCATCACAACCAAAGATCAAGAAATTGCAAGAAAATGTGATCTAGTGATCCATTTGGAAAAAGGAAGTATTCAATCAATCGAAAAGCCAATTCAATCAAAATAGATCATTCATGAAAAAATTACTTGAGAAAATTGAGAAAGAAACTGGAAAAAACTATTCTGCGTTTGAAACTGTCTATTCTGTAAATATTGAGCAACGTGTCAAGAATATTTTTATCGCATTGCTAGCAAGCGGATTAATTATTTTATTTATTCCATGGACACAAAATATAAATACAACAGGTATTGTTACCACACAATTTCAGGACCAAAGACCACAGCAAATTAATAGTGTCATTCCTGGTAAAATTGTAAAATGGTGGGTAAAAGAAGGAGATTATGTAATGAAGGGGGATACCATTGTTGAATTAGCAGATATTAAAGACGACTACCTTGACCCGCAATTAATTGAACGTACCCAAGACCAATTAGATGCAAAGAGACAGAAAGTTGATTTTTACGCTTCAAAAATTGTGAATTCAAGAAGTCAGATAACTGCGTTGGAGGAAGGATACAGATTAAAGGAACTATCAGTTAAGAATAAAATTCAACAACTTGAAAGAAAAATATTAATTGATAGCGCTGAACTTGCTGCTGCTAAAATTGATTTAGAAATTGGTTCAAGTCAGATAAATAGAGCGAGTAAGATGTTGGCAGATGGTATTATCTCCTTGACAGATTTTGAAAAAAGGACACAAACATTTAACAAGGCAAAAGCAGGCTTTCAAGAAAAGCAACAAAAATTCTTGAATTCAAAACAAGAAATTTTCATTACAAGAGTTGAATTGAATGGCATCAAGCAAGAGTATGCTGACAAGATATTTAAATTAAAAGGAGAGATTGACAATGCTAATAGCGAAAGAAGTACAGTCATTGCAGATGTTGCAAAGAACGAAAACCAATTAAGTAATTATAAAATTCGTGGAAGTCAAAAATGGTTAATTGCTCCTCAAACTGGTCAAATCATTAAAGCAAAGAAAGCAGGTATCAATGAAATTGTAAAGGATGGCGAGATGATTGTTGAAATTGTGCCTAGCACCTTTTTGTATGCTGTGGAGTTATTTGTAAAACCAATGGACCTTGCTCTATTAAACAAAGGACAAGATGTACGTCTTCAGTTTGATGGGTACCCTGCTATTGTATTCTCCGGATGGCCTAATACAAGCTATGGTACATTTGCCGGAAAAATTAGCGCTATAGAGTCCAACAGAAATGAAAATGGAAAATTCAGGGTATTGATTATTCCTGATAGTGCTACTAAACACTGGCCAACAAATTTAAAGATAGGAACAGGGGTTCAAGGATTTGCCCTTTTAAACGATGTGCCTATTTGGTATGAATTATGGCGTCAGTTAAATGGATTCCCTCCAGACTTTTATACCATTGAAAAAGAAGGTAAAGACAAAAAGACATATGAAAAATAAGTCGATACATAAGTTCATAATTATATTATTAATAATGCCCATCTCTGTATTTGCACAAAATACACTGAGCATAAGCAATACCCTGGAATTAATCAATCAATACCACCCAATTGCTAAACAAGCAGATCTGAAAGTAGATATGTCTAAGGCGGCTTTAATGACATCAAGAGGTGCTTTTGATCCAGCTTTTTATGTAAACAATGAGCGAAAAACCTTTGACGGCAAGAATTACTTTTATTATAGTAATCCTGAATTAAAAATACCTACATGGTTTGGCGTTGAAGTAAAAGCAGGTGTTGAAAATAATTATGGAGATAAAATAAGTGGAGAAACTACTTTAGGCAAAAGTAGTTATGTGGGCGTCTCTGTGCCCCTTTTAAAGGATCTATTAATTGACAAAAGAAGAGCCGATCTTGCTCAAAGTAAAATATTTATTCAACTAACCAAGGAAGAAAGGCAATTAATTATTAACGACCTGTATTTAGATGGCGCAAGTTCTTATTGGCAATGGGCTTATGCATACCAGAAGCAAATGGCCTTTTCAAATATTCAAAAAAATACAAAAGACAGGCTAAATTTTTTAAGGCAATCTTTTCAGTCTGGGGATAGGGCGGCAATTGATACTGTAGAAGGGCTTTTGCAGCTTCAAAATATAATCAATTTGCAGAGTCAAGCTTGGGCTGATCAAATTGAAGAGCAAACTAAGCTTAGTAATTTTTTATGGAATGACAAGCTTCTGCCATATGAGTTAAATGAAACGATTGCGCCAGATAGTAGTTGGTTAACGATGGATTTAAGACAGATTCAAATTCCATCATTGATTCAAATAATTGAGGAAGCGAACCAGATTCATCCGAAGCTAAAAATGTTGGATTTTAAAACGGATATCTTAAAAGTGGAGAGACAATATAAAGCACAAAATCTGCTACCAACATTTAGGGTAAATTATAATTTCTTAAATAAGGGTTATGAGTTTTCTAGTATAACTGGCCAACCTCTTTACAATAACAACTACAAGGCTGGAGTTCAATTTGGCATGCCACTCTTTCTTCGTCAAGCTAGAGGTGACTTAAAGCAATCCAATATAAAAATTGCACAACAAGCTGAAGAAATTAAACAAGTAAAATTAGAAATTGAAAATAAAATCAAAAAATACTACGCCGAACTTATTGCATTAAAAAATCAAGAAGGGGTAACCAACAATAGTGTAGAAAATGCTAAAAAGCTTTTAGACGCCGAAATGCAACGTTTTGAAATTGGTGAAAGTAGCCTGTTTTTAGTCAATAATAGAGAAATCAAATATATTGAGCTTTTACTTAAAAGCTACGAGCTGAAGTCTAAGTTTTACAAAACACTAATAGCATTAAACTGGGCAAAGGGAAGTGTTTATTAAGATAATCGCAGATTAAGTTTAAATTAAGAGGAATATTAAGGCCTTGTAATTGCAGCAACACTATACGATGTTGCCTTATCCCAATCCAACATGGCATTGATTAATTTAAAAGAACGAAAGCGATCTAATTCGTCAATATGAATTGTTCTAGCTTGAATAATACCCTCTTCTAACAACATTGCCCTTTGGGTGCCTTCTAAAAGTGGCTCTGCTGGTGTATACCAGAGGCTCCCATCAAAAAAAACAATATTAGCGTAGGAGCTGTCTTTGATAAATCCTGCGTCATGCATGATAATTTCGGCACTGTCAGTTTGTAATAGTGCTTCGTTGATCCAGTCTCTATTTTCGAATTTAAAATCATAGCGCTGCCCCACTATATCCACTAAAGCAAAGTTTGATAATTTTTTGTATTGGTATGGTTGAAATTCATAGTGAAATTTTCCGTCAAGCCCATAGCTTACACGCAACTTATACAAGCCGTCTTGGGGCAATGAAATCGTATTTATTATTTTAGCTAAATCAAGTGTATTTTCAGGCACGCCGTAAGCCTTAAGGGTTTTATTAACCCTTTCTTGGTGCTGTTTTAAATTACAGACCAGACCGTCTTTTACTTGTATGCTCTCAAAAAATTGGTACATACACCTTTTTTAACATTTCTTGGTACTCTGCATTGGCATCACTCATGAAAGTGATTCCTCCTCCACTATGATAAATATTGTCTGCACCTAAATAGCGAATTAAAACACAACTATCTAAATTAACGCCATCAAAATATCCTGCTATCCCTGTATAATAACCACGTGCTTGGCCTTCTATTTCTGCAATCAATTCTACCGTCTTATTTTTCGGCGCCCCTGAAATTGAGCCTGCAGGTAATAAATCGTAAAGAATAGTTCCAATCTTAGATGCATAATCAGTAGGCAATTCTCCTTCTATAGCCGAACTAACTTGGCCTATCTTTCCTTCATGTGTATGGATTTCCTCGTAATACCTAAAGTCAGTTACTCTCACTTTGGTAGCGACCCTACTCAAATCATTTCTTAATAAATCTACAATAGTGGCATGTTCTGCTAGCTCTTTGGTGTCATTTAGAATTGTCTCTTTTGCATTAGGTAAGCTTGCGTCAATAGTCCCCTTCATTGGGAATGTGGCAATTTTGCCATCCTTTATTTGAATAAATGTTTCCGGAGAAAAAGAGATAAACTCATTCTTTAACCAAATCACATATTTAGATTGAGCTTGTTTAAAGTAATTTTGAAAACTATCATGATTGCTAACAGGTGTAGGAATAGTAAGGTTAATCAAAAAACTATCTCCCCTATGCAATGCTTCCATCACTTTTTCAAACTTAATAGTATAATCTTTTAATGAGACTGGAGATTTAAATAAATTTTCTAGTTCTGATTTTTCAAAAGGGCCTTTAAATTGCGCGCTACTATGCCCTGATAAATTAAACTTGTATTGAAAACTATCTGGACATTCATCAGCTAGCCATGCCAGTGGTTTTTTTTGTTCAAAATCTATTAAAAATATGAATGGCTTTTTTTGAGCGCCCCAGTCATTCAGTTGTTCTACAAAATCCATTTACAAGCAATTATGATACTAAATCAATAAAGAAAAGTTATTTCCAGGAAACAATTTGTTTGTTAAAGGTACTATAGCTAAATAATAAAACAAGATAGCATAGGCTTTGTTTCAAAAAATGATACTATAAAATATAGATTTAGCTTATTTTTATTATCTAATACCCCGATTTATGAAAGTTTACTGTTTTTTAGGTTTCCTTTTTCTTACCTTAACAACGCAAGCCCAGACCTTAAACAATTTTAGTTTAAAAGATATAGGACAGTCTATGTTAATTGTGACAGATGGTAACGGCAAAACCGTGAATCTGGGATTAGATATGGAAAATTACGGCTCTCCCTTTTTTGATACAGAATTTAATTACGCAGATATACAATTAGAAAACGGGCAACAATACCAAAACATACTGGTTAAAATCAACCTATTAAGTAACGAGGTTATTTTTAAGAGCGATGATGGGAAAGAATTAGCGATTCTTCCTGCAATCAAATCAGTTCTTTTAAAGAAGAACGATGGTAGTATTTTATTTGAATACGGTTTCCCTGCGTTTGAAAAACAAAACACAAAAACTATTTATCAAGTTTTAACAAAGGGCGAGACAAGTATTTTAAAATATTATTTTGTGCAAGTCACTGAAGCAAAACCATACAGCAGCGCAACGATGTTAAGAACAATCGAAAAATTTCCCAAACTTTTTGTGTACAATAAAAAAATTGGATTACAGAGAGCGCCTAAATCAGAAGAAGATATTGCATCCATATTTAAAAATAATGCTGCTGAGGTCAATAAAATTATTGTTGATAAGAAATTGAAAATAAAGAAAGAAGAAGACTTAATAAAATGTATATCCTTGTTGAATTCAAAGTCTCCGAATTAATTGCTATTGGAGGCAATAATATCTTTGATAATTTTCAAATGATGTTTGGTGTGAATGAATAGAAATTTAATTGTTTGATCTCTATTCAATGCGCCAAAAAAAGGATGCATGAAATATTGATTTACCTCACAATCCTTTAAATAGACTAATGCCTGATGGGTTTGCTTAATGCTATCTTCAAGTAACTCAATAGACAATTCACCGGCTGGTATAACCACTTTTGGTGCTTGTGCTTTTCCTCTAGGTATATAACTAAATAAGAAAACCCAGATCCTATTGAAGTTGAATTTAGACTTAAATAATTTTGGATCTGACTGAGCAACAGTGGCAGTAATTTGTTTGATCACTAACAAGCTATGTTCTATATGCCATCCTACAGAAACCTTAGAAACTGTTCTATCTATATCCATACAAAACTTCAATAAAGCCGATAACTCTTTTAACTGTGCTTCTACTTTTTTCATAAGATTCCCAAATTAAAGAAAATCAATGGTATTGATTCAATTAAAATTCAATTATAAATCCAATTGTTGGAATAAATGTGCCTTCAGCATTTTCTAAGAAATACGGAATTGCATTACTACCATTCATTTGCACAGGTTGTCCATTGTTACTTAAGAAAGCAGAATTATCGTCTTTTCTTTTGAAAGTATACTGAGGCGAACCAGTGCTTTTAGAGGCATAGAAATTTTGGATATCAATATAGAAATCAAAAGTGGTTTTCTTGTAGTTCCATTTTTTATCTAAACGTAGGTCGCCAGAATGGAAAGCTTTTAATCTTAAAGTATTCACCTTATCGTAATCAAAAACGCCTGATCCTAATGTTAAATAGTTCAATCTACTTTGCTCTAAATTATAGGGCGTATAAGGTGCTGCACCTTGGTATCTAAATTTGATACCCAATTCCCAGTTTCTTGGTAATTTATATCCAGCTGTTGCGCTTATCAAATGTCTATTATCCCAACTTGCAGGCACGAATTTTTTATTTGTGCCAGTAAACTCGCTCCAATAGAGTGTGTAGCTGAAAACCCCAAAGAACTTTTCCGTTAATTTTTGTTGCGCAAAAAACTCAAAACCATAGGCCTTACCTTTACCATCTTGTTGTATTGGCTCATTACCAATTGCGCCAAACTCAATTCCTTTATTTGCTAAACTTATATTATCTAAAATACTTACTGGATAGTTATTATAACCTTTGTAGAAACCTTCGAAAGTAAACCTAGTGGTACTTGATGGCAGGTATTCAAATCCAGCAACATAGTGATTAGATTGGATATAATTGCCAGGATTAGTAGCACCGTTGTTCGAATAAGCCAACTGGGTGTAACTTGGTAAACGATAATATGTGCCATAACTCGCACTAAAATTCCAAGCATTACTTAATGCATAACTTAAACTAATTCTTGGGCTCAGTTGTTCTAAAGGATTTTGACTGCTTGTTTGATAATTATTCGCATCCGCTCTTATTCCAGTGCTAACTGCAAGTCGGTCTTCAAATAATCTTGTACCTAGTTGTGCAAAGCCACCATACCTTAAAAAGTTAACACCCGTATTGGTATTGAAGGTGATTGCATTTTGAATGGTATTACCAGCGCTGTCATTTAATGCAGGCCTGAATAATTGATAAAATGCATTATCAAATTGAACATATTGTGCAACAAGACCATAGCTTAAACTCACATCACTCATATTTTTTGTCACATCGAAACGGAATTTGTTTTCAGTTTCGTTACTTCTAATTTGATAGGTTCTTGTAGCATCAGATGGCTTTTCGTTGTCCTCATACCTATCTGCTTGGTTATCTAAAGTGTTTCTACTTACAGATAAATTCCAATAACCATCCTGAGTTAATTTTTTCAATGATAAGCCAATTGTATAGTTCCACTGATTTATCAATGGATTGCTATTAATCGCAAATAACTTTTCTGGTGTCGCTTCTTTTGGAGCTACTAATTTAAAGTCATCGATAGCGGCTAAACCAATAGTAGTCAAAGTTGTCTTGTCGTTTATTTTTGTAGTAGTCTTGAATTGATAGTCCCAGTAATTAGGACGTATTGGCAAGTCTAAAGCTTTAAAAAGTAATTCTAAATAACTTCTTCTTACTGATACTAAGAAGGTCGTCTTTTTAGATATGGGTCCATCTAAAGTTGCAGCAACTTCGGTGCCACTCATTCTAAAATTTCCTTGTAGTTTATTTGGATTGCCATTTTTTTGACGGAATTGAAAAACACTACTTAATGCATTATCATACCTTGCATCAAATGCAGATGTACTCAATTTAACATCTTGAATGAAACTTACATTTAAAATTCCTTGTGGACCACCACCACTTCCTTGTGTACTAAAGTGATTGATGATGGGCACTTCGATGCCATCTAAATAAAATACATTTTCACTTGGTGCACCACCTCTAATAATAATATCATTTCTAAAAGTACCACCTGCAGCGCCACCACCAACGCCAGGTAAAGATTGAATTACTTTACTAATATCAAAATTACCCCCAGGGTTCGCTTTGATCTCTTCGGATGTTAATCTTTGAATGCTTAATGGACTTTCTAATGTGGTTGCTTTTGCAGTATTCCTTCTTCCTGTAACAGTGACTGCATTTAATAAATTGATAGAAGGCTCTAATTCAATCGTTAAAATGTTTTCATTACCAGATGTCACAATGACATTGGTCAATAATTTTTCTTGAATGCCAATTCCTGTGATTTTAATAGCATAAGCGCCAGGTAACAAACTTGTAAACCTGAACCCACCAGTGCTGTCGGATACCAATTTTGCACCAGACGGAGCAAGCGCCACTGTTAAACCACTTAAATTCTGTTGAGTTTTACGATTAACCAATACACCGCTCAATTTACCTGTGTTTTGTACTTTATCTTGAGCTACTACTACATTTAGGCTTAAAATAACAGCCAAACCAACCAAAACCACCTTAGACCAACGCATATTCTTTGTTTTAAATTCAAGTATAAAACAATGAAAAAGAAGGTTTTGTTTAAGAAATCGGCTAAAATATTAGATTTTCTTTGCAATATGGTCTAAAACCTGAAATGCAGTCTCTGCCATCAGGTTCCCCTTATTGTCCAACAATGGGTTCACTTCAGTAAACTCTACACAACAAATTTTATCGCTTAGTAATAAGCCGTCAAAAAGTTGGATAATCTCTTCTGCAAAAAAGCCAATTGGCACTGGTGTCCCAGTTCCGGCAGAAACGTGATCACAGTCCATTGAATCCACGTCAAATGAGATATATATTTGATCACAGTCTTGTAAACGCATTAAAGCTTTCTTCGCACAATTGTCAATCCCCCTTATTCTTACTTCTTCTACTTTATAAGATTTGATTTTGTTTCTTTCTATCACGGCAGCTTCCGCATCTTCAAAATCTCTTAATCCGAAAAAAACTAAATCAGCAGCCTGTAATTTTTGAATTGGTGCGCCAATATTTTTCATATTGCCCCAATGCAACTCCGTAGTTGTGCCTGGCTCATTTATTTTACATTCAAGGTTATCTTCCCAAAGTGCAGCAGCCAAAGGCATTCCATGGATATTACCTGAAGGAGATGTAAAAGGAGAGTGCATATCTGCATGTGCGTCGATCCAAATTACCCCTAATCTTTTTTCAGGTGCAGCTGCTTTAATCCCACTGATAGTGCCCAAAGCAGAAGAATGATCGCCCGATAAAACAATAGGAAAATAGCCATCCAAAATAGTTGTTTTCACGGCATCTGCAACACGTTCACATTGCTCAACAACATGCTCAATTCTTTTGGCAAAATTGTTAGTATTTTTATTATAAATGGTTTCGTTGTGGGTAGCGACGTCCATGAATAAATGACGATGAAAAAAATCATTGCCTTGATTAATTGCAGCAATCTCTATTGCGTCAACACCCATATCAGAACCTCTAGTTCCTGCGCCAATATCTGATCTATTTTTGATTAACTTAATTGTCATACAATGTACATTTCTTAAAAATCAAAACTAACGAATATAAATGGTACGAGAAATAGAACTTATTTTAAAATCATTTCCTATTGCAATTCTTCCAAGTCTATAGGGGTAATTTGTACCATCCGAGAATTCAAAAATAAAATTAAAGACACCTATAAAATCATCTACCGACCTAGACTTAAAAGTAAAATTTATTAAACTGCTTATTATAGAAGATTGGGCGATGTTTTTTGTTAATAAATCCAATTGAACAGTCCTAACATCTCCGATTTCCATGCTGCCTAATAGATTATGTACCGCGTACTTTTCTGAAGCCTTAGTAGGCTTTAATGAGATGTCAATAGAGGAAGCAAAAAGCAATGGATCCTCTATGTTTGTTACATCCATGGTAATTCTAGTTAAATAGACATCTGCCTTAGTTGGGTTAGTTTGACTATTTGCAAAATGAGCGGTAATTACAGCAAAAAAAATGAATAAGTATTTCATAGCTCTAAATTAAGTTTAAATTCATCAAAACCAATTGTTATAATTGTTTAAGAATTGGTAAATTACGTGTATGAAAAAAATACTTCTCTCCTTATTTGTTATAGTAAGTTTAAGTGCGCTAGCTGGAACGGTTGATACTTTAGAAATTCAAAGTCAATTTTTGAAAAAAGGGTCCAAGTTTGTAGTCATCAAACCAACCAATTCGAATAATGACGAAAATTACCCTGTTGTATTTTTATTACATGGCTATGGTGGCAATTACGCTCAATGGAGTAAAATTTCCCCTCAATTAGCAAAAACTGCAGATGATTTAAAATTAATATTTGTTTGTCCTGATGGTGGTAAAGGCAGTTGGTATTTCGATAGCCCAATTGAAAGCTCAATAAGATATGAATCCTATATTACTAAAGAACTGATACCCTTTATAGATGCTAATTTTAAAACAAAAGCCGATCCAAAGTTTAGAGCTATCACAGGACTTAGCATGGGGGGACATGGCGCTATGTATTTAGCTATTAGACATAAGGAATTATTTGGTGCCGCAGGCAGTACCTCTGGCGGGGTTGACTTCAGACCATTCCCTAATAACTGGGATATTAAAGTTGCCTTAGGCCCTTTTGAAACCAATCAAGAAAGATGGTATGACAACACAGTAGTAAAGCAAGTTGAGTCTTTAACAAATAATCAATTAGCAATTATCATAGATTGCGGGGTGGACGATTTTTTCTTGCCAGTAAATCGTGCTTTACATGAAAAATTATTGCAACTGAAAATTAACCACGATTATATAGAACGACCAGGCGGTCATGCTTATACCTATTGGAGTGGGAATATTGATTACCAAATTTTGTTCTTCAAGAAATTTTTTAGCAAGAAGTAAAGATTACTGAGAAGTAATTAATGCACTGTTAAATAAAGATGATGTAAATATTATAAAAATCTTTCTAGGATAAAAATTTGTCTTGCACTTTCTTGTCTGGAATGATACAATTGTCCTGCTTGCCAAAAAGACGATACCTGTATTTGGCAATCAAATCGTAAAAGAAGTTTCGAATTGCTTTTGGGACCCATTTTGAATAAGAAAATATTGTAGGCCAGCCGCTTAACTGAAGAGCGATTCTAATAACCGCATCTGATTTTGTATATACTCGATCTCCCTCAATTAGTATGACAGAGCTTAATTCGTTTTGATGAAGCCCCTGTTCTAAAAGTAACTCTTTTGCAATATCTGACTGCAGTTGCGCAAAGTGAAACTTATCTTCTTTGTCGTGCTTGATAATGACGCGAACAGTCCTATTACAGAAATTACAAACCCCATCAAATAAAATTATGCTTTGCATGAAAGTTGACTATGCAGATTTTCTTACAAATTTTGTTAAGATCACAATTGTCTGCTCATTCACCTTCCCTTCTATTTGATCTGTATTATCTGGTACCAATCTGATTTTTCTAACCACTGTACCTTTTGATGCCATAAAATTAGCACCCTTTACATTCAACACCTGAGTCAATACCACTGTATCGCCATTTTCTAATGGTGTGCCATTGCTATCTACATGTACCGCTTGTTTAATAAAAGCAGAAACAGCCCATGTAATCACAGTTTCATCTAACTCGACAGAGGACATGATTTCGGAAGCCCACTCTTTGTCTTTATTTGCGTATAAAATTCTGTAGGTTAACGCCTGAACGCTTGGTTCTGTATTCCAAATACTTCCAGCTAAACATTGCCAATGATTTCCTACCTCCTCAGCATCTAAGTTTGTTAAACAAGTATCGCATAAAGCAACTTCGTTTTCAATTACGTCATTGTTCTTTGGACTTACTGCATAATCATGAACCGCAGTTTCGGTGGTACATAATTCACATAATCCTTGACATCTATCGTTTAATTTGCTTGAGATACTCATTATAAGACTGGGTTATATAGGATGTTCCAAAATTGGATAGGTTGCAAATTTACAATTTAATTGCCAAGTAGTTTTAATAAGATTAAGTGTGGACTAAATAGCTTTACAATAACTAACAAAATTACTATCGTCTTTTTTTGAATCCAGAAGATTTTCTTGCCTTTGGATTGTATTCTGGTGTTGGACCAAATTCAGCAGGGACAGTACCTTTAAGGACAGGCGCTCCCAGCAAATCTTCGATTTGCGCAAATTTAGATTGCTCTTTTTCGCTCACCAAGGTAAATGCGGTTCCCGTTGTTGCTGCGCGTGCTGTTCGACCAATTCGGTGGATATAATCTTCCCCGTCATTAGGCACATCGTAGTTAATTACAAGGTCAATATCTTCGATATCTATTCCTCTACTTAATATATCGGTTGCCACTAATATATTGGTCTTGCCGTTTCTATAATCTTGTAAATATTGCTCTCTACTTTTTTGATCTAAATCTGAATGAATTTCTTCGGCAGCCATTTTTGCAGATTTCAATATCGAAGTCAACTCTTTTACGTTTTGCTTTTTGGAACAGAACACAATCACTTTAGAGTATCGTTTTGATCCGAGCATATCTTTGATGATCGCTGCTTTTTGTTGTTCGTAAACGATGAATGCTTTTTGAACAATTTGTTCTGGAGGTTTTGAAATGGCGATATTAATCTCTACCGGATTTTTCAAAATCTTATTTGCGAGTACACGCATTTTTTGCGGCATGGTGGCAGAGAACAAAAGATTCTGTCTGTCTACAGGTAAATAAGTAATGATTTTTGCAATATCATCACTAAAACCCATATCTAACATCCTATCCGCCTCATCTAAAACTAAATATTTTAATCCCTTTAATTTAACATAGCCCATATTTAAATGCGCGATCATCCTACCTGGCGTACACACCACAATATCTGCACCAGAAGTCAAAGCCTTTTTCTCGGCCGCAAAGGAATTGCCATCCCCTCCACCATAAACTGCAATAGAACTTACATCTGTAAAATAAGCAAGCCCCTCAAGGCCTTCTGCTATTTGTATTGCCAATTCTCTTGTAGGTACAATAACTAAAGCATTAATATCTCCAGCATGATGTGGAGAAGTCAAAAGACGATGTAATAACGGTAATAAAAATGCGGCTGTTTTACCTGTGCCTGTTTGAGCTGCAGCGATAATGTCTTTCCCTTCTAAAATGGGCACCATTACCTGTTGTTGAACTGGCGTAGCTGTTTCATATCCCATCGCGTCAATTCCATCTAAAATACGTTGATCCAGTCCTAAATCTATAAACTTCAATTTGTAATAATTTACCCTAAAGGTAGTTTATAATTTTTCAAATAACAGATTCAATATTCTTGGAATCTGACCACGATCTCCCTCATCAAATTGTTCATCTATTAATAATAATGTAAAGCCACTGTTTTTTGCCGCAGTAATAAAATCAGTGACATGATGATTAAAGCAGGTCACCACTTCTGTTCCTGTTGCTGTTTCGAATCTTGCCTTTGAACCAGCATATTGTTTAAAAGGATGTAATTCACCAATATAAACCTTTGATCCTTTTTCTGTCACAGCTGCTAATTTTTGAAATATCGATTCTAGGTCTTCGATATGCTCCAGCATTAAACTAAAAGTAACTAAATCGTATTTGCTATTCGAGAAAGTCCAGTCTTTTAAAATATCTACAATATGAAATACTACTTTATCAGATTGGATTTTTTCTTTGGCTTTTTCAAGCATGCCCTCTGATAAATCAATCGCTGTGATTTGAGCACAAATTTTTATTAGCCACGCTGTGTTTTTACCTGTACCGCAACCCACTTCTAAGCAATGCTTGAATTGAGTACCATTAAGTATTTTTCTTAGTGATACAGCTTCTAAATCTCTTGTTTTATTCTCATTGGTATCGTACTGTTCGGACCAACTATTGTATGCAGATTCAACATTCATTTTAATCCATTCTTATTTTAATAAAGATAGCAGAAAATAAAGTGATGATCGCAATAATCAAAATAGAAAATTCGGCGCCAAAATAATCTGCCGTTAAACCTGTAATAATCGCACCTATAGCATAACCGCTATCTCTCCAGAATCTAAAAATACCCAAACTTTTAGCCCTGTCTAAAGCATGTGTATAGTCACTAATGGTTGCCAAAAATGTTGGATAAACCATTGCTGTTCCAAGGCCTAATAAAAAAGAAACAGTGGCCATCTCCATATAACTTGATGCAAACATTAAATAAGCAATCGAAAAAGCTTGTAATAACATACCCCAAAACAATAAATTCTTTTTGGGTATATGATCGGCTAATTTACCAGTAACAATTTGACTCAAGCCCCAGACAGCAGGATATATTGAAGCAATTATACCAATATCTAATAAAGAAAAATGTTTTTGTACAAGAATAATTGGGAGCAAACCCCAAATCATTCCATCATTCAAATTATTTACCAAGCCAGCTTGAGTAACAGCGCTTAAGTTTTTATTCGTAAAACTAGTTTCAAGAAATATATTTTTAAGTCTTTTGATCGTACTTGTAGATGTCAGTGATTCTGTAATTACAAAATTAGAAGTGTCTTTTACGAAAAGCCAACTAATTAATAAACCTATTATAGCTACTGCAAGGCCTAGATAAAAAGGATATGGGAAAATACCAAATTTGTCTGCAATAAAAGCTGTAAAAAATGCCATTAATGCCACAGCTATATATCCGGCAAATTCATTTAAGCCCATTGCAAGGCCTCTATTTTCTTGGCCTACTAAATCAATTTTCATGACTACGGTACTGGACCAAGCAAATCCTTGGTGAATGCCTAGTAAAACATTTGCAAAGATGATCCATTTCCAAGATGGGGCGTAGATAAATATAAAAGGTACAGGCAAAGCGAGTATCCATCCAAGTAATAACACTTTTTTTCTTGTATACTTAGCTGCCAAATAACCAGAAAAATAATTTGCAATAGCCTTAGAAAAACCAAAAATGACAATAAAAGATAAAATAATAGAAGTGGAATGAATATTGAACTTAAATGCCGCAAATTGAGGAAAGATAGACCTTTCAATACCTATCATTGCGCCTACAAAAGCATTCACGATGATTAATAAAACAAATTGAGGAAGGTTTTGCTTTAGCCCTAATATAAATCGCTGCTCGGGTTCTTTATTCATATGCTACACTTATTCAATATTAGCTTTTACAAAGTCTGCACAATATTGCTTGATTAAATTTCTTACAGATTCAAAAGCTTGTTCTATTTCTAATTCGGTTCCTTGTGCTTTTGCAGGGTCAGGGAAGTTGTAATGAAACTTTTGGGCATTAGAAGGAAAGAATGGGCAACGTTCTTTTGCGTTATCACAAACTGTGATGACAAAATCAAAATCAATGCCAGTATATTCCGTTATATTATTAGAAGTATGCTTAGATATATCAATGCCATCTGCATGCATCGTAGCAATAGCTTTTGGATTAACGCCATGCGTTTCTACACCTGCACTATATACAATCGCTTTATCACCAGCAAAATGCTTCAAATAACCTTCTGCAATTTGACTGCGACAACTATTTCCCGTACATAAAACTAAAATCTTTTTCATTTGTATTAATTAATCAAACTAGTTGAATTTTTAAATTATCAATTATTAACAACAGCCTCCACCAGGCACACAAACTTTTTCGGCTGTTTTTTCTGTGCTTGGCTTTTGTGCAAACACGGTTACACTAAATATCCCTGTTGAACCCGTTTTAAGTTGTTCAATTTCAGATGCAGATAAATAATTAACTAAAATGTCATCAGGAATGACAATTGGTTTTTCCTTTTGTAGGATTACATTTTCAAAGCCATTTGCATGGATTAATTCCAAGTAGACTTCTTTTTGAATTGCACCAGCAACACAGCCCGCATACATTTCGGCATCTTTTCTTAATCCTTCTGGCAAAGCACCTACTAACACGACATCCGATATACTAAAATGACCTCCTGGCTTTAAAACTCTATAAATATCTTTTATTACAGCGTCTTTATTTGGCACTAAATTTAACACACAGTTACTCACTATTACATCGGCCGTGTTAGAAGTGATTGGCATATTTTCAATATCCCCCTGCCTGAATTCAACATTATTGAATCCTCTTATCTCTGCATTAGCTCTCGCTTTATCAATCATTGCAGGTGTAAAATCAACGCCAATTACTTTACCTGTCTCGCCTGTTTCGTGACGAGCAATAAAACAATCATTACCAGCACCACTCCCTAGATCCACCACTGTATCGCCTTTCTGGATTTTCGCAAACTGTGTAGGTAAACCACAACCAAGACCTAAGTCAGCATCGGCATTATAGCCATTCAAGGTCGTATAGTCTTCCGACATGATATTGTACACCTCGGTTGAGCATCCACCAGCACCACAACAAGATGCCATATTATCGGCCTTATCTTGCAATGCGATTTCACTGTATTTTTTTCTTACAATTTCTTTAAGTTGTTCTTCTGTTTGCATACTATTATTTTTTAAATTTTAAACTATTTTAATCGTAATAAACCGATCAATTGAGTCAAAAAAAATCAACAACAAGACTTGGCTGGCGCTGTAAACTTGTCAAACAATTGATTTAATTGAGTCTTTGCTTTTAACCACTCTTTTTCATCTACACAATAACAAACAGATACGCCATCGATATCTCCTTTGATTAGCCCTGCCTCTTTAAGCTCTTTTAAATGTTGTGAAACGGTACTTTGAGAAAGCGGCAATTCGTCTACTATATCACCACAGATACAAGATTGCTTTTTTAACAATAAGTTTAAAATAGCCACTCTAGCTGGATGAGACAATGCTTTAGCATATTTAGCAATGCTTAATTCTTGCGCTGCGTAGTCTTTTGTTTTAGTTGTTCCCATATTAATCGTAAAATTACGATTAATGTTTTGAATTAAAAAACTTAAATTTAAATATGAAAACGATATCTACCCTCTTAACTAGCTGTATTTTACTTATAACTAGTAATCAATTAATTGCGCAAGATGAAAAAACCTTTCATGCCGAGGCTGTCATACAGGGATTGCTGGCGACAACACCCGCTGTTGGCCTATCTGTAGCTGTAGTAAAAGGGAATAAGGTTATTTATAATCATTCATTTGGTTACAAGGATCTTGACAATAAAATTCCCTTAAATACCCAGGATATTTTTAGGATTGCTTCCATTTCTAAGTCGTTTACGACAACTGCCATCATGCAACTCGTTAGAAAGGGACAGTTAAAATTAGATCAAGATGTTAGTGAATTGGTTGGATTTAAAGTAAGAAATCCAAAGTTTCCGAATAAAGTCATCACCTTAAAAATGCTCTTATCCCATCGTTCTTCTATAAATGATAGTGAGGGCTATTTTAGTTTAGATGCGATTGACCCAGATAAAAATACAAATTGGGCTAAATGTTATAATAATTACGAACCTGATAATGGTTATATGTATTGCAATTTAAATTATAATATGGCTGGCAGTATTTTAGAAAAAATAACTGGGGTTCGTTTTGATCAATACATCAAACAACAAATATTAGACCCGCTTGGACTATATGGTGGTTACAACGTGAATAGCTTAGACAGCAATTTATTTGCAAAAATATACGAATACAATAAAGACAGTGCGAGATTTATATTTTCTCCTAATGCATACGCGTCTAGAAAAGAGGAGATAAGTAATTATACAATGGGAAGGACAACACCCATTTTTTCGCCTACTGGCGGTATGAAAATATCAGCACATGATCTAGCTGAATATATGATTATGCATAGTCAATTGGGGAAACATAAAGGTGTAAGAATTATGCCTAAAAAATTAGCAAAGCAAATGCAAGAAGTCCTTTCAGAGGAAGAGCTTTATGGCATGGCCATTGAAACTTCTAACAAATTAATAGAAGGCAAATCCATGATTGGACACACGGGTTCTGCATATGGCTTGCACAGTCTAATGTTTTTTGAGCCAAAAGAACAATTTGGATTTGTCTTAATCACAAATGGTGTTGATCCAAAATATCAGAATGGATTCAATGCATTCTTACACAAATCAGTCAATATTCTTTACAAAGCCTTTATTGAATAGATATAAGAAATATTATACAAATAACATTATCACAACTAATACCATACCGGCAATTGTGAAATACATGCCTTTTTTGAAAATGGTTGTTCCTGGTGTAAACATCCAGAAAGAAGACATCACAAAAAAGAAGAGTGATAAGCCGAAGAAGATATTTAAATAATACAAAGGATCCTTGTGCGTTGCCTTATGCATTTTTGTGATCTTGTTAATTAAAAAAGGTAATTCTTTTACGGTAAAATCTGCTTCACCAGTTGCACGATTATAAGTACCTTCTTTAAATTTTACAATATCCCCAACTTCTTCGGTTGTCTTTAAATTTTTTATTTTAATTGCAGGTCCAATTTCTTCATTCTTTAAATTTGGCGCAACAGTCATTACTTTATGCACGTCTTTTTTCAAAAAAGGTGTTTCTCTAAAAATCATGATGATACCACTGATAGAATAGATCGCCATGATACCAGCTAAAAAGAATCCTAAATAACGATGATAAATGCGCATATTTTTTGAAGTATTACTCATAAAAGAAAATTGAATGACAAAGCTGTCTTTGGTTAATAATGTTTGTTAACTACCGCTAAAATAAGCATTATGTAGTACAATTTTTACTTAGACAACATAAGTTCTAATGAGTTTAATCATTGTTATTTATAATTCACAATTGAATTTTAGATATATTTAAGTTTCATTTGGTGTATAAAATATAAATAAACTTTTATGAGGTTATCTATTCTTACAATATGCTTGCTATTATTAAGCACATTAAAAGCCAATGCTCAACAAAATAAAGTTCATATCAATCATACAGCAATATATGTAATTGATATTCAAAAAACGGGTGCCTTTTATAGCAATATAATAGGTCTAGATACGGTACCAGAACCTTTTCACGACGGCAAACATATATGGTATAGCACTGGCACACATTCCATGTTACATGTCATACAGGGGGCAACTGAAAAAAGGGCATATTATAAAAACCAGCATACTTGTTTTACTGTACCAGATTTTAATGCATTTTTGAGGAAATTGCAAGCTGCTAATTGGACATGGGAGGATGTAGCGGGAAAGAAGAATGCAATCACAACAAGAATTGATGGTGTTCATCAAATTTGGTTGCAAGATCCCGATGGTTATTGGCTAGAAATAAATGATGACAAATACTAATATAAAAAGGGGCAACTATATGTTGCCCCTTTTTATATCCTCATCTACTTCTAAAACTATATAAAACTAAAAATAAAAGGCATTAGGAACGTAATGAAAGCTGCCCAAATTGCATAAACAGGAATAAACTTGGCGATTGAAAATTCTACAGAATCAATACTCGATTTCCCTCTGATATTTTTTAATAAAGCAAGGGCAACAAATACAAGGTGTATAAACATCAATATGTTTGCCCCTATAACAGCAATTCTATTTGGAGAAAAACCGAATTCATTAAGTCTTATAGTAATTGCTGAAACTGCAATTCCGTTTGCAATTATTGTTAACAACGAAAGGCTGAATAACATGATCAATTGAATTTTAGATTTTCCTTGATTTACAGTTGTCGTTAATGAAAATAAAATAATCGCCATCACCGCAATTAGTAATACATTAAATAACAATAAGAAATTACGATCTGTGTAAATATTTTTGCGCGTATAAAAAAGTGTACATAGAAAAACGAATAGTGTAATTAAAACCAGCGGTGTAAATATTCTAGCAATAATTGGAGATATTTTATTCACCAATTGAGGGTTGTTCTGAATCAAGTAAGTCGCAAGCATTGGTATTGCAGCTAAGCCCCAAATAGCAATTTGCTCAAAATAAGCCCCTGCAATATTGATTCCAAGAAGTTCGAATAAAGCGATGGTGATACCTGAGAATAACATTCCAGCTGCAAATATCAAAGCGGTCATGACAATGAAATTGCCATTAAATTGTAAGAAAGAAATCTTCTTAGGCGCATCTTTAAAATTGCCCCCAATAAATAGATAGCCTACAATCGCCCACAATAAAATGGGTAAATGAATTGCCGCCAATATAATCGTTGCACTTTTGTCATTATTGGGTAAGAGGTTGATGAAAATTGCAGTACCAATAAAAAGAAGGATTGGGACTATGTATTTGTTTTTAGACAGGCCTTGTTTCATTGCAAAATAAAAACCAAGCATAGGGAAAACAACAAAGCCGATATTTCTGGACAAATAAGTGTCAAATTCAATTCCTAGGAAACTTGGCATTTTTGCAATTAATCCACTTATTAATGAGGCGACTACAATAAATATAATTTCATTTTTATTACCCCATGCAAAATCACCTTCTTTAAAATTTAATCTTTCATTCCAAATTTGCGCAGGTGCATGATCCTTAATGTCAACATAAATTGTATTAAAAGCATTTGTAAATGCAGTTTTATTTTCACGGTATAATAACTCCAATTGTTTTGGGTTATTTATATTATTGATTATTTCGTTTTGCATAATGATTTTCTTTTATTTTTTTTAACGGCTTAGGAGATAAATTTCTGTTTTATGTTTAGCTAGACTTTTTTATCAATTGTTCTAAAGCATCTAAATGCGCAATAAATGCTTTCCTTCCAATAGCTGTAACAGCATAGGTTGTATTAGGCTTCTTGCCAATAAACTGTTTTGTAATGGAGATGTATTCTATTTTTTCAAGCGCGCTCAAATGACTAGCCATATTGCCATCTGTCAATTGAAGCTGCTCCTTTAATGTACCAAAGTCAACAGCCTCATTCACCAACAGGACAGACATAATACCAAGTCTAACCCTGCTTTCAAAAGCTTTATTTAAATCTGCTATATAATTTTTCACTTCTCGTATTTAAAGTAGATGTATAAACCATAAACAATATGTAATACACCAAAACCAAAAGCCCAAAATAGTAAACCATAATCTACAAATAGGGATGCAATCAATCCAGTTAGAATTTCAAGTATACCAAGAGAACGGATATCATTATAAGTGTATTTACTAGCGTTTAAAATTGCAATACCATAAAATAATATGGTAACAGGGGCAATAAGTTCGATACGTCCATGATATAAAAGTATGCCCGCATAACATCCGCCTGCTATTAAAGGAATGGCAAGATTTAATAATAATCTTTTTGCTGTATTATCCCATAATGGTAATTTTTTAGATAATGCATTTTTTCTTGCTAAAAACATTGAAGTAGCCAATGCAACTACTAACAATAAAATAAGCTCGAAAAATAAAAACTGAAATACATTATTATTGATCGCTCCATTCTGGTCTAGTATTAATTTATAATAACCTGTTTCAATAATTCCTATTCCCAAGAATGAATAAGCGATAAATACGCCGGCAATAGCAATCACCCCAACTAGGATACCGGCAAGCCCGCTTAATGATAAAAAGGTAGAGGAGCGCTCCATTATAGACCTGATGTCTTTAATTGCGTCCAATTGTTCTTGTTGCTGATCCATTTTAATTGATTTAAAAGTACTTTGAAATACAAAGTAAATGACATTTTACTAGCCAACCAAATAATTCTTAGATTTTGTGGTTATTATTGTGACCTACATGCGTTATCCACTCAAATTAACTTCAGTCAGGCCAAATTTATGTATCTATACACCTGATTATGAACAGGTTAAAGAAACATACGAAAAATTACTAGAGGCTAACACAGGGGAACTATTTCCATTTTGGGCTAAACTTTGGCCCTCATCTACCGCATTGGTGCAGTTTATTCAAGCCAACTTGAACATCGTAAAAGACAAAACGGTCATGGAAATTGGAGCTGGACTTGGATTACCAAGTTTGACAATCGCCGCTGTCGCAAAATCCATAGAGGTGACAGATTACGTTCCCGAAGCAGTTGAGTTATTGCAAAAAAATATACAACATCTTCAGTTAAACAATGTGATAGCAAAGCAATTGGATTGGAATAATTGTTCCGATACGATCTATGCAGAGGTATTACTTTTAAGTGATGTCAATTATAATCCAGTTGAATTTGATGGATTAATGAACTTAATAAGTGACTGTATTGATAGAGGAACAATTATCCTTCTTGCAACACCTCAAAGAATTATGGCCAGTCCATTTGTACATGCCTTACAACAATTCATCAAGGAAAGTCATGTTGAAAAGATGATTGAAAATGGGAAGTCAGTTGAAATTAGTATTTTAGTATTATCTAAATAATACCCAAACAGATATCATGATGAAATTAGAATTAAAAAATTATTAATGGAAAAAAGTATTGATGCATATTTGCAAAAAGCGAAGCAATGGAAAGAGGAGATGACTCTATTAAGGTCCATTTTATTATCCTGTAAATTAGACGAGACCATTAAATGGGGGCAGCCTTGTTTTAGTATTAATAATAAAAATATTGTAATTATAGCGCCATTTAAAGCGCACTGTGATTTAGGTTTTTTTAATGGCGCTACTTTAAAAGATCAAAAAGGGTTATTAGTAAAAGCTGGTGTGAATACACAATCAGCCAGACAAATGCGCTTTATCAGTGTTCAAGAAATAACAAAACTCAAATCGGTTATCAAAAGCTATCTGAAAGAAGCCATTGAAAATGAAAAGCAAGGGGTTAAACTTACTCCGGCCGAGAAAGCTGAGCCAATATTAGTAGAGGAATTAGAAGCAATATTTAAAAAGAATACACCTCTTAAAAAAGCTTTTGCTGCATTAACACCAGGGAGGCAACGTGCATATTTAATTCATTTTTCAGGTGCAAAACAAGCTGCAACAAGGGTTGCGCGAATAGAAAAATACATAGATGCAATTTTAGCAGGCAGAGGTATCAATGATTGTACCTGTGGACTATCAAAGAAAATGCCCTATTGCGATGGGTCACACAAATACTTATCAGTAAAATAGTCAGTTTTATCTTATTAGGAATAGCTAAATATACTTTGCAAGTACTGCAATAAAAAGCTTTGACAAACAATTAATATTTATTTTATTTCGATTATTTAATAATTTTGTACTGCATCAAATTTTTAAAATCTTTTGAAATTAAATAAACAAAACTTAATCATTTTTGGCTTATTTGTATTGATTGCAATAAGCGGTATTTATTATGGTCAAGCTATTAGTTTAAAATACAACAACTTAAGAATTTGGCAATTGGAAAATATACTTATCCTACTAATTGGCATTCCTTTCTTATTTCTTCAAAACAAAGCAGGTATTCCAAATTTTTTAGGAGATCAGGTACAAAATAAAAAAAGAATTTTACAGCCCCTTTTAATTGGTGCAGTATTTGGATTACTTGATATTATTGTCATAAAAATCATACAGCATCCTGAACCATTTAAAGAGTTGCCTCCATTTTTACAACCTTTCCCTTATTCATTATTCCTATACTTCTCCGGCGCATTTGAAATAGAAATTTTTTACAGATTAATTCCAATGACAACTATATTGCTAATTGGTCAATGGATTTCTAAAGGCAAGTATTTTAGCTATTTTTTATGGACTGCTATCCTTCTAACATCAATTAGAGAACCTTTAGAACAAATGCCAAGTGGGTCTGCATGGTTTATAGTTTATTCATTGACAACTGGCTTTTTAATGAACTATCTACAAGCTATTTACTATAAAAATGCAGGCTTTTTAGCCACTTTAAATCTTAGACTTGGGCATTATATTTTTTGGCATATACTTCTTGGAGTATATGTACAATTTTTTGAATTGTAATTGAAATGAAAATAGATTTAATTAAGATTAATTATTATATGAAAAAGGGCTAATTTTAGTCATCTTTAATGTTCAATCAATTTCTGCCCTACCTTTTTATTTATAATAATGAAAAATCTATTCATCCCTTTTTTTTATATAGCCTTTATCAGTTGTGAAAAAACGGATACATTATTAAATCCAAAAGAATACACATTTACAATTGATTCTGTTCTTACTCGAGATGGTCTTAGAAGTTTGCCTAAAGACAAAAATGATATCTATCATTTAAAAATGGTCGTATACGGTACTTCACAATCTCATAGGGTCACTGGAAGAATTTTAGTAAATGGGAAAGAACCCTATCCAAATGAAAAAGTAAATTTTGAAAGCAACCTGTTCTGGTGGTTACGACGTGGTGACACAACAGCAATAATTACTAAATCTTACATTAATTACTTTACTGGGCAGTACACTATTGTTAATTTACCACCAATGATTGCAAGTAAAGATGAATTAGTTCCCACTACAAATTGTTGTTCTTATAGTGGCAAGGGCGGGGAAATAAATACAATTATTGCACCCGTTAGAGAGATGATTGGAGATACAATGGTCCTATTAGCAACCAACTCTTCGTCCAAAAAGAAGATTTATACTAAAATAGTTATTGAGTAAAAGTATTAAAATGGAGATTTAATTAGCCATCTCCCTTTATTTGGCATTCCAACCATCTACAAAGCCCGATTTGATTTCATCATAATTTGAAAGAAGGAATATAACTAGTAAAATAACTAGCAAAATCTTCCAATTGTTTTTAATAAGCGTTTTTAAGTCGTTGATTAGTTGATTCATATCCGTGATTTTAATGGTTAAACTAAATTCGTATGGTTTGGTTTCTGGTTTAGGGACAAACTCGGTCAAATCTGCTGACAAAGCCTCTCCGATCACCTTTAATGAATAAAGACTGGGCTTAACCTCATTGTTCTCGATTCTTTGAATAGTTCTTAAAGTAAGGCCTGTTTATTCAGAAAGTTCCTTTTGAGACAAAGTCAAACCAGTTCTTAATTCCTTTACTCTTGCACCAAATTCCATTTACAAATCTCCATTTAATTTTAAACAATGTACACGAATACTATGCGACATTAGGACGACATTTGGGGTGTTTATGTGTCCGTAGCACAATTTATTGAATTAAATTCGCATTAGAAGAACTGTAAAGGTTTCGATTTAAATTAATAATCAATTTTATAGCATGCTTTCCTCAATATATGTTCGCGTAAGAACCTACTATCCATTAAACCTTATGGTTTGGCTTACAAGGTACCTGCTTGGATTTGCCTTTATCCCATCGGGGATGAAAAAAGTGTTAGGTCAGCGATTTACAAGTATTGGAACAGACAATCCAATTGGTTATTTTTTTGAGGCTTTATTTAGAACCGGCATGTACTGGAACTTCCTTGGTTGGGGTCAGCTTATTGCTGCTGTTTTAATGATGACTCAGCAATTTTCAACCCTTGGGAATCTAATCTTCTTCTTTATCGTATCTAATATCTTTTTTATCACGGTATCGATGCATTTTACCGGCACCTGGTTGATCGCCCTGCTTATGTTGTTTGCATCAATCTGTCTTGTTTTATGGGACGCAAATAGATTACAATATATTATTGTACACAAAGGATTTATTGAAATTAGTCAAGATATTAAATTACCTGAAGCTTCAAGACTTTGGCAAATAAGTGGTATTCTGCTTTTTATAGCATCTGTCTCTTATACCTTAATTGACAATGTGATTAAGACAAATCATTTACAATTATTTCTTGGTTTTTTTATTGCAATAATATTGACCGTTGGGGTAACAGTTATTCTTGAACTTAGAAATCGTAAATTAAAATCAAAAAAGCAACTATAAATTAGTTTGCCTTTCATCTAATCTTTTATAAAGTGCTTCTAATTTCGGCTTCTGTAATAAAAGCAACTCGCCTTTTATACTTGCCTTTTTAGCATCCCATACTGCAGGGATTGCAAGCTTGCCCTTGGATAGTGAATACATCCAAAATAAATCAATAAAATTGATCAAGAGGTTGATTCGATAAAACAAAGTAGCTTTCTCTAATTGAAAACCCAGGTTGGTTAATGTTCGATCATTGAAAAAATAAGAAGTGCCCATGATGTTAACAGATGATGGGATTCGTTTAGCCTTCATTAATTGAATGATATTCAAGAGGCCTTCTAAATGATAGCGCATAATCCTATTTCTCAAAGTTGTACCTGACTTGACATTTCTTAGAACAAATAAATGATCAAAGCTAGTACCACTGTGTAAATCTATTTGTTTATCGTTGGCCATATAACCAAGAAGCATTGGCGAATAGTAGGTGTAACCACCGGTTAGTTTGTAGATAGGTGTAAATAGAAATTGGCTAACTGGAATGTATAAAATAAAAGCTGAATAAAAGAGTGGCTGTGCGTTCCCTATTGCAATGATATCAATACCTAATACTATTCCGATTAATAAAAACAGAATAGATTCAATCCAAATCAAGATTTTAGGTTGTTTGTAAAAGTTATTCATTCAAATAGTGAATATTTATTAACTCACTAAAATTAATTGAAAAATAATGAAATTGCATTATGTATGTAAACCTAGAAACCGAAAGGCTTGAAATTAGACCATTATTGAAAAAGATGAAATATTCGCAAAGTATACTACGATGACCCGTTAGTTATCTAATGAAGCTATAATTATAAATTATAGCTTTTTTTAACCATCAAGAAGTATAACTTATCCGAAAGCAATTTTCTTAATACTAACAAAAGTGGACCAGGCTTGCCAACTGCATACCTCATTTGATTGCTATTATCGTTTGCAGATTTGAAAATTGTCTTTGCAACAACTTCAGGCCCCTCGGCATCTTTCATTACTTTTTCGGCAGCATCATTAAACTTTTGGATAAATCCATCATATTGATTCGTATCAACTGGTTTAATAAATTGACGACTTCTGCCATAAAAATCAGTAACAATAGGGCCAGGTTCAATTAATTTCATTTTTATATTGAACTGCGCTAATTCATAATGCAAAGACTCAGTAAAACCTTCTACAGCAAATTTTGTAGCATGGTAAATACTATACAAAGGGAAAGTGATTTTCCCACCCATACTAGAAATTTGTATAATCGTTCCTCCGCCATTTGGTCTCATATGTTTTATTGCTTCTCTAGTCACGCGCATCAAACCAAAGACATTTGTATTAAACTGCTTTTCAATGATATCATCTGACATGGCTTCAAATGCGCCATCTACTCCATAGCCCGCGTTGTTAACGATTACATCTATCTTTCCAAAATCTCTTATAGCTTGAATTAATGCTTGTTGAATGCTATCAAGATTGGTAACGTCAAGAGCATATAGTTTTACATTTGGTAATTGATTAAAATCTAATTCATTTTCAGGATTTCTTTGAGTTGCGATGACGTTCCATCCCATTTGAGCGAATTCTAAAACAGTTGCCTTACCTATGCCACTAGATGTTCCTGTTATTAATACTGTCTTTTTCATATTCATTTATTTTTTGTACAACGAAACTAGAGGGTAAAAACCAAAGCAACAACAGTAGAGTATACTCTATAGTACATATTTATTTTTCAACACACTATATTTGTGGTATGTTAATAAACGAATTATCCAAGAAAACCGGGATTTCTATACATACTATCCGATTCTATGAAAAGTCGGGTTTGATTGAAGGCAGACAAAATGCGTCAGTCAAATCAAATAATTACTTTCATTATGACGAAATTGCTGTAGAAAAATTAGAATTTATTGGAGATGCAAAGTCAGTAGGATTTACAATCAAAGAAATTGGTCAAATCATTGACGCCTGGTACAATAAAAAATACACCAAGAAACAAAAAATTGAAATTCTAGATGACAAATTAATTTCTTTGGAGCAAAAGATGAAAGAGATTAAAGAAATGAAAAAGCAACTGCTAGAGTTCAAAGATGATGTAGTGAAAGATAGGTGCTAAATCTGTGTTCTAAAATTATTTTAGGTACACATTAATTTAATAACCCCGCTACTCTTTTCGCCGATCGAATTGCGCCTTCCATATATCCTGAAAACTCGCTAGATGTTTCTGTCCCGCAGAAATATAACTTACCGCTTAGGTAAGCATTGTGAAGATAAGGATGGCCATTATTTTGATGAGGGCGCAAAGGTTTTATTTTTTCATGCACTACAAATGAATCGTTCCAAACTTTATCAAAATAGGCTGTC
>CAZLKW010000004.1:0-57521 GCA_964560215.1 uncultured Sediminibacterium sp.
CCTACTTCTTCACTAAGGTTCGGCAACGAAGATAAACAATTAATGTAAAGATTGGACCGAAAACGGCCAATAATGTGTTATAAGTTGGTATTTACGAGCGCTTTATCAATGGCTGCGGACATCCCCTCAATTTGAGCCTGAATGGACTCCATTTCGTATAGGTTTTGGCCGTTGTCCTGCTGTTGGGTAGTGAACCAAAGAAGGACCATGGAGATATAATCCTGGGTGTCACTACCTGCATACATAGTCTTATACTCCACCATCTTTTGGTTGATCAAGGCGGCAGTTTTACGAACGGCCTCCTCGTCCTTGGGACTAATTTTGACCCTATAATTCCTGTCTGCAATCAAAATGTTAACAGGGATCATGTTTTCTGGGCTATCGACAAGGTTTTCTGACATGGCTAAGGATTCAAGTTTTGAATACAACTATCGATTTCTTTGATATAATGGTCAATTTTTTTATTCAAAGCAGCTTTTTCTGCCGAATCCATTTGTTCTGAAGGACGCATTTGAGCCGTAATTAAAGCGGCTTGTTCTAATTTTAGGTCATTTTCAAGCTTTTCTAAAGCAGCTTGTTGCGTGGCCAAAGTGCCCTTTAATTGAACATTCTCTTTCTCCAAGGCATGCTGACGCTTAAGCAGTAATTGCAGTTTCTCTTGTAGGCCTAATAAAGAAGTCTGTAAATCAGACATGGCGCTTGGTTTATTACTTGAAAGTTAATTATTTTCTTATTTCTGCTTGAATATTTTTTTCAAAAGCAGCGATTAATTTTTTCATCATGCTATCAATTTCAGTATCGGTTAATGTGGTAGAAGCCGCATTGAACACAAAATTAATTGCAACCGATTTTTTATTAACGCCAAGTTTATCACTTTCAAAAATATCGAATACACGCGTTTCTTTTAATGCATCCAACTGAACAGATTGAATGGTTTGTTCAATCGCTACATATTGCACCCCCTTGTCAATCACCAATGCCAAGTCACGTTCAACCGAAGGGAACTTAGAGACCTCCTGGTATTTTACAGTACCTGATTGATAAGCTTTTAACAAAGTAGCTAAGTCAAAATTTAAATAAACAACCGGCTGTTTAATATCAAACTGCGCTAATTTTTTTAACCCTACTTGCTCAATTGTACCTAAAACTGTTTTGCCTGCAATCACTTCGAATTGACCATTTCCAATTGGATTCCAATTGATTTTTTTCAAACCCAATAATTCACACAAAGCCAATGCAAGTCCTTTAAGTACAAAGAAATCCTGTGTAGTTGATTTTGTTCTCCAGTTATCTTGGGTTTGTTTTCCAGCAAGATAAACGGCTAACACTTCTTGCTCTTGGTATTTCCCAGCTGCAGTTTTAGCATACACTTTCCCCATTTCAAAGAAAGAAATGGAATCGTTTTTTCTATTGTTATTATAAGCAATCGTTTCTAATCCTGTCTCTAACATCGTTGGGCGCATCACATCAAGGTCTGCACTCAAACTATTCAACATTTTAACGGTTGTTTCCAACTGTGTTTCAGAAAAATACTTACTATTTGTAATCGAGTTTGTAAGGATTTCTGTAAATCCTCTTCCGACTAAATAATTGGCAATTTTATTTTTAAACTGCTCCTTCGCTTCCAGTAAATCGATAGAAGGACTAATGGTAATTGAAGTTGGAATTTCAATATTATCTAAGCCATCTATGCGTAAAATTTCTTCCACTAAATCTGCCGCGATGCTGATATCAGGCTTATTGTAAGGCACGGCAACTTGAATGCCCTCCGCATCTTGATGCAAAATATCAAATCCTAAACTAGTTAAGATAGCTACTGCTTTATCTGCAGCATATTGCTTACCAGATAATTTTTTTAAGTAAGCAAAAGTCATCGCAACTTTTACTTTTTCTGAAGGGTTAGGATACACGTCAACCACATTGCTGCATTTACCTCCTGCAATTTCTTGGATCATTGCTGCAGCTTTCTCTAAAACATTTACTGTGCTCGCAATGTCTACTCCTTTTTCGAAACGAGTTGCAGCATCTGTTCTTAAACTATGATGCACAGATGTTTTACGAATATGCACATTTTCAAACCAGGCACTTTCTAAAAATATCGATGTAGTGGATTCTTTAACACCACTATTCAAACCACCAAAAACCCCTGCAATACACATTGGCTTTTCAGCATCACATATCATTAAATCTTGTGCCGTTAATTTTCTTTCTTTTTCATCTAATGTGATGAACAAAGTATCTTGTGGGCATTTTTTCACAACCACTTTTTGACCCTGAATTTTTGCAGCATCAAAAGCATGCAATGGCTGACCCGTTTCGTGTAAAATATAATTAGTAATGTCTACAATGTTATTGATAGAACGTACCCCAATAGCTTGTAATTTATTCTTTAACCAAACTGGAGAAGGACCTACTTTAACCCCCTCTATTAACAGACCGCTATACCTAGCACAAGCTTCTGGATTTTCAATCACCACCTCAAAAGGCGCAATGGATGGATCGATGGTTGGCACTTGCTTAAATGGACTAATAGGATCTGACTTTGTTGTATGGTAAGTTAAATAAGCGCAAACATCTTTAGCAACACCATAATGGCTCATGGCATCCATCCTGTTTGGCGTCAAGCCTATTTCATAGATCCAATCTTGATAATAATCATACAATTCGGCCAAAGGTGTGCCTACTTTTATCGCTGCATCTAACACCATAATACCTGCATGGTCTTCACTTAAACCAATTTCATCTTCTGCACAAATCATCCCCTCGCTTTCTTCTCCTCTAATCTTAGCCAACTTCATTGTAATTGGACCACCATTTTTAGGATAAATTGTCGTGCCTACTTGTGCCACCACCACTTTTTGACCCACCGCCACATTAGAGGCACCACAAACAATATTCAAAGGGCGGTCCCCACCAACAGCTACTTTGGTCAATTTTAATTTATCGGCATTAGGATGTTGCGCAGTTTCAAGTACTTCTCCTACAACTAGTCCTTGCAGGCCACCTTTGAAATTTTCGTATAATTCCATGGACTCTACTTCTAGTCCAATTGAGGTCAAAATAGTAGATAATTCTTCTTTGGGAATGGGTGCTGGTAAATATTCAGATAGCCAGCGATAACTAATGGTCATGATGCTACTTTAAGGTATGGTTCAAAAGTACAATTTTATGTTTAAATCTCCCTGCATAACCCGTGAATAACTCTATTTTTGATGTGCAAATCCTATTCAAACCGCTTGTGGATAAGCCAATTGGATAATTAAATTTCGGGATGCCGAATTTTGAAAGGATTTTCGCAGTAAGAAAAGCAACAATAATATGGCACTCTCCAACCTAAATACAAGATCAACTACGAGGAAAAAAACAAGCTCTGTGGATGTGAGCGCCATGATGTATGGAAAAATTCCACCGCAAGCAAGAGAACTGGAAGAAGCGATCCTAGGAGGTATATTATTAGAGAAAAGTGCATTTGATACGGTGTCTGAAATTTTAAAGCCTGAGTGTTTTTACGTTGAGGCACATCAAATGATTTTTCAGTCGATGCAAAGCTTACAACAAAAGAACATGCCTATTGACATGTTGACGGTTGTAGAAGAATTAAAAATGCGCGAATATTTGGACCAAGTGGGTGGCGCATACTATATTTCAAAATTGACTAATGTCGTTGTTTCTACTGCAAACATTGACGCACACTCGAAAATTGTTTTACAGAAATTTATCCAAAGAGAATTAATCAGAATTAGTGGCGAGATCATTACGAATTCTTATGAAGATAGTACCGATGTATTTGACTTGTTGGATGAGAGTGAAACAAAGATGTTTAACATCACCAACAATTACCTAAAGAAAAACTTCGTAGACATTGGAAATGCATTAGCTGAATCCATCACACGTATCGACGAATTAAGAACTAAGAAAGATGAGATCTCTGGTGTGCCAAGTGGATTCGCTTCATTGGACAGAATCACTTTTGGATGGCAGCCAACAGATTTAATCATTTTAGCAGCACGTCCTTCTGTGGGTAAAACCGCATTCGCATTGAACCTTGCGCGTAATGCAGCATTGCACCCAACTAAGCCACAAGGTGTTGGTTTCTTTAGCTTGGAGATGAGTGCATCGCAATTAGTACAACGTATTTTAAGTGCGGAGAGTGAAATTAAAATGGAAAAAATATCTAGAGGTAAACTAGAAGATTACGAATACCAACAACTCCATACCAAGGGTATTAATAAATTAGAATCTGCACCCATTTATATTGACGACACAGCTGCTTTAAATATTTTTGAATTTAGAGCCAAAGCAAGAAGATTGGTCAATAAACATGATGTTAAAATTATCATTATTGACTACTTACAATTAATGAGCGGATCGGGAGATAGAAATTCAAACAGAGAGCAAGAGATTAGTAATATCTCTCGAAGTTTAAAAGCATTGGCAAAAGAATTGAATGTGCCAATCATTGCACTTTCTCAGTTAAGTCGTGCGGTGGAGACCAGAAAAGAAAGTAAGATGCCTCAGTTGAGTGACTTACGTGAATCGGGTGCGATTGAGCAGGATGCGGATATGGTTATGTTCATTTACAGACCAGAGTACTATGAAGTAATGAGTAACGAAATGGGCGAAAGTACCATGGGCGAAACACATATTAGGATTGCAAAACACAGAAACGGTTCTTTGGATTTAGTGAAGTTGAGAGCAAGGTTAGATGTACAAAAATTTGAAGAATGGGATGGTGATGCGGGCATACCAGGATTAGGCAGTAATTACAAGCCGCTTTCACAAAATCTTGGAGGCAACGATGCGCAAGACGGCGGAAGATTCTTTATACAAGGAAGTAAAATGAATGGCGGTGAATTTGATGATGGCATTAATGACGAACAACCATTCTAAATAGATTTTATGTCCGTTCCTTTTTTTTACGAACCTCAAATAGCTGCTGGCATGACTCAGTTCACATTGAGTGAAACTTCGAGCAAACATTGTATTCAAGTTTTAAGAATGGAAGCCGGAGATTTGATTGACATCACTAATGGACAAGGTGGATTATTTCATGCAGTTATTCAAGTGGCTCATAAAAAAAATGCAATTGTTCATATCACCGAAGCTATACAAGACCCTGCTCCAGCTCAGCAATTACATTTGGGTATTTCACTATTAAAAAACGCAGTTAGATTAGAATGGCTTTTTGAAAAAGCAACCGAAATGGGTGTGACAAAAATAATCCCGCTAATTTGTGATAGAACCATACACGAACGTTTTAAGACGGATCGCATGCAACAGATTATTCAGTCGGCAATGATTCAAAGTCAACAAACATGGCTGCCAGTATTAATGGAGCCTACCCCATTTGATCGTTTTGTTCAAGAAGCGAAAGCAACACAGAAGCTAATTGCGCATTGCGAACCTGCAGATAAAACATCTATCAAAGCAATCCTTCCTTCCAATAATTTATTATTACTCATTGGTCCCGAGGGCGACTTTTCACCCAAGGAAATTGAGGGCGCATTGAACAATCAATTTGAGCCAATTCAGCTTGGCCCCACCCGACTGAGAACTGAGACCGCAGGTATTTTTGCCCTAAGTGTCTTAAAAAATTTCTAATTTGCAGGCATGAAAATCCTTCAAGTCAATACGCCAGAATTAGATAAAGCCTTTGTTGCCATTAATGCAACTTTAAACAAAGACAACCCTAATTATATTCGACCATTAGACAATGAGGTGTTGGCCACATTTGATCCAGAAAAAAATAAATTATTTAAAGACGGTGCAGCAAGAAGATGGATTGTACAAGACGATGCAGGAAATACAATTGGACGTATCGCCGCCTTTCATTATTCTAAATACAAAAACAAAGGCACCGATTTTGCAACAGGCTGTGTAGGTTATTTTGATTCCATCAACGACCAAGCAGTTGCTAATTTATTATTTGATACAGCAAAAGAATGGCTAAGGTCAGAAGGCATGGAAGCGATGGATGGCCCCGTTAACTTTGGAGATAGAGACAAATGGTGGGGATTAATGGTAGAAGGCTTTGACAGAGAACCGATGTATGGCATGTCTTTTAACCCTGCTTACTACGAAACCTTATTTGCTAATTATGGTTTCGAAAATTTCTACAACCAATATTATTACCAGATTTTACTTTCTACCGGCTTACCTGAAAGATTCAAAGAACGCTATGAAAAATTTCAGGCGAAAAAAGATTATTCAGTCCAACATTTACAAAAAAATAATTTAGATAAATATGCAAATGATTTTGTGCATATTTATAATTCAGCATGGGCACAACATGGCGAAGCAAAAGCCATCACACATGAGCAAATCATGAAACTTTTTAAAACCCTAAAACCAGTGATGGACGAAAGGGTTATTTGCTTTGCTTATTTCAAGGAAGAACCAATTGCTATGTTCATCAACATCCCCGATGTAAATCAATATTTCAAACATTTTAATGGACAGCTTGGTTGGAAACAAAAAATTCATTTAATGTGGATGAAATGGATGAAGCAAAATACAAGATTAACCGGATTAGCATTTGGCGTTGTTCCTAAATTTCAATCATTAGGGATAGACAGTTTCTTAATCTATGCAAGTTCGTTGGTACTCGACAAAATTGGCGTCTACGAAGAATATGAGATGGGCTGGGCTGCCGATTGGAATCCAAAAATGGTGAATATTTACAAAAGTCTAGGTGCCAATCCTAGTAGAAGAATGGTCACTTGGAGGCATATATTTGACACCCAAAAATACCCTTTTGAGCGCCATCCAGTGATGGAATATAAGACCCCAGGTCAAGATAGTTAAGGATTTCAGAAATGGGGGATAAGATTTGTTCCCTAGCTCAGAAAAATACCTTTTGATGCAGTATATTGCAGCTCAAGTATGGAGAATTTTATCGTATCAGCAAGAAAGTATCGTCCTCAAAACTTTAATACAGTGGTGGGTCAATCTCATATTACCACTACTTTAAAGAACGCAATAAACAATAACCAACTGGCGCAAGCCTTTCTTTTTTGCGGTCCAAGAGGTGTGGGTAAGACAACATGTGCACGTATTCTTGCAAAAACGATTAACTGTACCAATATCACAAAAGAGGGAGAAGCTTGTAACCAATGTGAAAGCTGTGTGTCTTTTGAAAAAGGAGCAAGTTTAAATATCCATGAATTAGATGCGGCAAGTAATAACTCTGTAGACGATATTAGAACCCTTGTGGAACAAGTTCGTTTTGCGCCTCAAGCAGGTAAATACAAAGTATATATTGTGGATGAGGTCCACATGTTAAGTGCGAGTGCCTTTAATGCATTTTTAAAGACATTAGAAGAGCCTCCACCCTATGCTATCTTTATTTTAGCCACGACTGAGAAACATAAAATCCTACCTACTATATTAAGTAGATGTCAGATTTTTGACTTTAAGAGAATTGTGCCAGATGATACTGTAAAGCATTTAGAAGAAATTGTAGAGAAAGAACATATTAAGGCAGAAAGAAACGCTTTGCAATTGATAGCTCAAAAAAGTGAAGGTTGCATGAGAGATGCTTTGAGTATTTTAGATAAAATTGTAAGCTTTTCGAATGGTGCTTTAACTTATGACAATACTTTAGAGCATTTAAATATTTTAGACGAGGGTTACTTCTTTAAATTATTGACCCACTTAACAGAGCAGGACCTTACTAGCGCCATGTTATTGTACGACGAAATCAACCAAAAAGGTTTCGAAGGCGACACTGTACTTTATGGCATGGCTGCATTCATTAGAAATATCCTTGTCTGCAAAGACAAAGCCAGCGCACATTTGCTTGAATCTATCGAAGGCTGGAGAGAACAATATATTGCTGCGGCAGAAAAAACAGGCACCCCTTATTTGGTGAGCGCATTGAATATTTTAAATGAAGCCGAGATTCAATTTAAGATGGCGCGCAATAAAAGATTGCACGTAGAATTAGCGTTGATTAAACTCAATTTTCTACAACAAGCAATTGAATTAAGTATGGAAGATGGCCAGTTAGTAAAAAAAAAACTAGTTGATACACACTACCCTATTCGCACAAAAAAGATTATACCTTTAAGTAATATCGTTGTTAACTCAGAAGCTAAATTAGTTATAGAGACACCGGTCATAAAAAGTGCAAATACAACGACTGCACCAACTACTTCAATTAAAGCAATTGAAACGCCCGAGATTACAAGTGAAAAAAATACTGCTGAAACAGCGCCTACGGTAAATAAACCAATTGCCAATCCTGCATTCAATAATGTTCAACCTAATCTTGGAGGCAAGAAAAGTCTATTAGCCGTATTGCAACAAAAATATGGTAGTGAATATAATATCGAAGAGGTAAAAGAAGCCATTTCTTTGGATATGGAAACCCTTCAGGCATGCTGGAATGAGTATGCAAATAAGATGGAGCAAGACCTAAAACACTCTGTAGCAGGCACTTTCCGAATAGCAACCTTACAAATAGAAGACCCTACACATTTTACAATAACTGTTCCTGCCCTTACTGCTCAAAAATTTGTTGAACAAGAGAGAATGAGCTTAATGGAGACAATTTGGGAGCGCTTCCAAAACCGTGCGATCCAATTTAGTATTCTTGTTGATGGTGGTGAAAAAGAAGATGTGCCATTGCATTTAAAATTGAACAGCAAACAGAAATTTGAACATATTGCGAAGCAATTTCCACTCGTTCAACAATTAAAAGAGCGAATGAACCTAGAAGTGAATTTCTAATTTACAATTTTGCTTTTGAATAGCCCTTTTGCTTCAGGTATTGGAAAACTTTCTGACGGTGATCTCCTTGAATAATTATTTCACCATCCTTTACAGATCCGCCCGTGCCACAATAATTTTTTAGTGCTTTCCCTAGCGCTTCCATTTCAGTATCTGCCCCTTCAAATCCATATACGATTGTAACAGTCTTACCTGCTCTATGCTTTGTTTCTAGGATGACCCTGAGAGGTTGTTCAGCGGCAGGCAACGTAGTTTTTTCTTCGTCTTCCTTAGGCAACATGTAATCTGGGTTAGTGCTATACACTAAAGGAATACTAGAAAAACTATTGAATGTATTTTTAGGCTTTTTACTCATGATTACATTTGTTTATTACTAGCTCACCCTCATGCTTACAATCACAAATCCTTTCTTTGTGGATTGAAGTAATAAAGTCAAATTAAATTTTTGTTGGCTAGATAAAAGCTTGCCAGTTAGGTACAATGTGTTACCCAATTTTCTTTCTGCACTCTTCTCAAATCCTACAATATTTTTTTTATTAAAAAACGATTGTAAGTTTTCATTGGCTTGTGCGGCAGTTAATGGCTTCAATGAAACTTGATCTAAAATACTAGACTCCACCTGGCTATCCCAAAAGCTTTGCAAAGCATTGAAGTTGCTAGTTTGCAAATGCTGAACCAATAATTCGGTTTCATTTTGCGCTTGAACGGCAATGCTACACTGCAAAAGAGCCAATACGACAAGTATTTTTGAGATTAACTTCATTTTTATGTTTTAATAGTAGGATAAAGTTTGTAATGTGCCTAGTATTTTGAAACTTTGAGGTATAAAAATAAAGAATTTATAAGCAACGCTATAAAAAGTTAGAGAATATGTCAAAAAAAGTAATATTAGTGATCATGGATGGATGGGGATTGGGTCAGGTTTCTAAAGCAGATGCAATTCAACATGCGAATGTTCCGTTTGTAACCAGTCTTTATAAAGATTATCCAAACAGTACTTTAGTGACTTGTGGCGAAGAAGTGGGTTTGCCAGAGGGGCAAATGGGAAATAGTGAAGTAGGACATTTGAACTTAGGTGCAGGCAGAATTGTATATCAAGAATTACAAAGAATTAATGTAGCTATAAAAACGGGTGAGTTTACAAGCAACCCAACACTACTCCAATCTATCCGTTATGCAAAAGAACATAACAAACCTTTACATTTAATTGGCCTGGTTAGCGATGGTGGCGTGCATGCACATACACAACATTTAAAAGCACTTTGTGACTTATGCAAGTCCGAAGGTTTAAGTAATGTATTTATTCACGCGTTTACAGATGGACGTGACACAGACCCAAAAAGTGGCCAATGTTATGTTGAATCTTTGGAGATGCATTTGAAAAATTCTGTTGGAAAAATTGCAACAGTAAGTGGCAGGTATTATGCGATGGATAGAGATAAGCGATGGGAAAGGGTTCAATTAGCCTATAACGCAATGGTGAATGGCATTGGGAGTAATGCATCATCAGCAACTGGAGCAATACAAGAAAATTACGCAAAAGATATTACAGACGAATTTATCATGCCTACTGTCCTTATAGAAAATGGACAACCAGTAGCAACCATTAAAGACGGCGACGCAGTCATCTGTTTTAACTTCAGAACGGATCGTTGTAGAGAAATTACAGAAGTATTAACTCAAAAAGATTTCCCTGAACAAAATATGCATCCACTTAATTTGCATTATACCACCATGACCAAGTATGATGAGACCTTTAAGAACGTGCATGTCGTCTTTGAAAATGATAATCTAGAAAACACTTTGGGTGAAGTGTTGGCAAAAAATAATAAAAAACAAATTCGTATTGCTGAAACAGAAAAGTACCCACACGTTACTTTCTTTTTTAGCGGCGGAAGAGAACAACCTTTTGAAGGAGAAACTAGGATCATGGCTGCATCTCCTAAAGTAGCCACTTATGACTTACAACCCGAGATGAGCGCACTAGAGTTAACAGATAAAATCTTGCCAGAAATCAATGCAGGCAATCCTGACTTCATTTGTTTAAACTATGCAAATGCAGATATGGTTGGACATACAGGTGTATTTAGTGCAGTAGTGAAAGCGGTTGAAACTGTTGATGCTTGTGTTCAAAAAGTAGTCACAGCTGGATTGAACAATGGTTATACCATCTTTTTAACAGCAGACCATGGCAATGCCGATTTCATGATGAATGAAGATGGTAGTCCTAACACTGCACACTCATTGAATCTGGTTCCATTCTTTATTATTGATAAAAACTGGAAAGGCACTATTAGGCCAGGTAAACTAGGCGATCTTGCACCCACTATTTTAAACATGATGGAATTGCCTATTCCTAAAGAAATGACAGGAACTGTTTTAATATAAATTTTAAAACACTCCTTCAAACGAAACAATGAAAATATATAAATCTACCTACTTAATATCTAGTCCTAACTACGACCAATGTCCTTCTTTAACTGCACCAGAATATGCATTTATTGGAAGGAGTAATGTAGGCAAGTCCTCTATTATTAATGCCATTTGTGGACAGAAAGGATTGGCTAAGACATCTTCTGCACCAGGTAAAACTCAATTGATCAACCATTTTGAAATCATTAGTAATGAAGTGGTGAAGGGGCGTCAGGAAAAATGGTATATCGTGGATTTGCCAGGTTATGGCTATGCAAAAGTGTCCCAAAGTAGTCGTCGCCGTTGGGAGCAGATGATAGAAAACTATTTACGTAAAAGACCAAATTTAAATCGTGTATTTGTATTGATTGATTCTAGACATAGTCCTCAAAAAATTGACCTTGAATTTATTGAGCAAATATTTCAATGGCAAATTCCCTATACCCTAATCTTCACAAAATCCGATAAAGAAAAACCAGGTGTTGTAAAAAGAAATGTGGAAGCATTCTTTGAACAATTGAAAGCCATGTTCCCCTACTTGCCGGAAGGTTTTGTAACTAGTGCAGAGAAAAAACAAGGTACCGAAGAAGTACTTGACTGCATCGCTAGGTATAATTTACTTTTTAACGAAGACAAAGCATCCTCTTAAATATGAAAATTCTTATACAATACATTAAGCCTTTTAAAGGCTTAGTTTTTTTAGCATTCATCCTTGCTGCAATAAACCAAACCTTCTCCCTGTTTGACCCTATGATATTTGGTAAACTAATCGATGGATTTGCAAAGAACCCTTTTTTGGATCCTGCAGGGAACGAGCGCACTCAAGCGATGTTCTTAAAAGGCGTTGGAAATATGTTATTACTCCTAGTTGGTACTGCCATGGTGAGCAGAATTGCTAAAGCTTTTCAAGACTATACTGTGAATGTGATTATTCAAAAATTTGGCGCAGCCTTATTTACGGATGGATTAAAACACTCGATGCAATTGCCTTATCAAGCATTTGAAGATCAAAGAAGTGGTGAAACTTTATCTATTCTAACGAAAGCAAGAGCGGATTGTGAGAAATTCATTAGCTATGTGATCAACGTGGTATTTGGTATTGTGGTAAGTGTGGTTTTCGTCTCTATCTATGCAACACGATTGCATTGGTCAATTATCCCAATCTATATTGGTGGCGCTAGCATGATTGCTTATGTCACTAACTTATTGAGTAAAAAGATTAAAGTAATTCAAAAAAATATCGTTCAAGAAACTACAAGCTTAGCAGGTACAACTACAGAGAGTTTGAGGAATATTGAACTGGTAAAAAGTCTTGGATTGACAACACAAGAAATAAACAGACTTAATAATAACACTTATAAAATATTAGCGCTTGAATTAAAAAAAGTGAAAAATATACGTTCACTTAGTTTTATTCAGGGCACGATGGTCAATGCATTAAGACAGGTGATTACTTTTACTTTAATGTGGTTGATCTTTAAAGAAATTCTAACAGTAGGTCAATTGATCTCCTTGCAATTTTATAGCTTCTTTATTTTTGGACCTTTACAAGAAATTGGAAGCATCATTATGAGTTATAGAGAAACCGAAGCTTCTCTAAACAACTTTGATGCTTTAATGAAAAAGCCAATCGATACCCCTCCTAGCAATCCTATAGCAGTTGGTGCTATTGAACAATTGGCATTTAAGCAAGTGGGCTTTCAACACCAAACTGCAAATTTCAAAGCAATTGATCAAATTAGCTTTGAAGCAAAGAAAGGGGAAACCATTGCATTTGTTGGGCCATCTGGTGCTGGAAAAAGTACCCTAGTAAAATTATTAGTTGGTCTCTATGAACCACAAGAAGGTGAAATTTTAGTAAACGGTGTGAATACAGCACAAATTGATATGAGTGCTTTGAGAAATCAAATCAGTTTTGTGACCCAGGATACACAACTTTTTGCCGGCACTATAAAAGAAAACCTTGCATTCGTTGCACCTGATGCAAGCGAAGAAGAAATGCTATTGGCTTTAACTAAAGCGAGTTGTGCCAATATTTTAGACAAAGGTGGAAATGGTTTAGCTACAGTCATTGGTGAAGGCGGTTTGAAACTAAGTGGTGGAGAAAAACAAAGACTCTCTATTGCTAGAGCTTTGTTAAGACACCCGCATTTATTGATTTTTGACGAAGCTACATCTTCGTTGGATAGCTTAACCGAAGAGTCAATCACGGACACCATTCGTGACTTATCTAAAGAAAGAGAGCAAATCACCATCATGATTGCACATAGACTTAGTACCATAATTCATGCAACAAGAATTTATGTATTAGAAAAAGGTACTGTCATTGAATCTGGCAACCACCAAAGTTTATTGGATGAGAAAGGATTGTACTATGCTATGTGGAGACAACAGATTGGAGAAAGAAAAGGACAATAAAAAAACTATAATACCTCCATAAAAAAGGATCGTCATTTGACGATCCTTTTTTAATATTTTTCTTCTCTTTCGAACTTTTTCTTAAGGTATTCCATAACAGAAGGATCTTCAAGCCCTTCCATGTCGCTTAATTCTAATTCGATCGCCTTTGTACTTAATCTTATTTCAATCAAAGAAAAGAAAATAGATACAGAGAAACTAATTAGACTGGATGCAAAAATGAATTTTGCAATGCCTTGGTATTGTATAAAAATAAAAAACATAGAAAGCAGGGACAACAATAAAGCAGCTACACCATAGGTTTGCATTCGTTGGATAAGCTTAATACGGTATTTTAGGTTCTTGATTTGACCAAAAATAACCAAACGCTGGTCCTCTTGTTGATACTTATCATGTAAAGCGCGTACTCGATTAGACAAAGCTAAAAATCGATTGGTATAGGCCAGCATAATCAGACTGATTGCTGGGAATAATAAAGCCGGGATATTAACTGATAGTTCCATACTATAAAAATAGTTAAAATAAACCGGTATTTTTGCACTTACAATCATGGAGAAAGAACAGTTTAAGAAAATTCAACCCAGCATCCCGCAAGAGCCAGGCATTTATCAATATTTTGATGAAAAAGGCAAGCTATTGTATGTAGGGAAGGCAAAGCATTTAAGAAACAGGGTGAGCTCCTACTTTCTATCTAATCAACATAGTTTAAAAACAATTGAACTCGTTCAAAGAATTAGCGAAATTAAATTCACCATAGTGAGTTCAGAACATGATGCATTCATTTTAGAAAATGAATTAATCAAGAACTACCAGCCTAAATATAATATCAATTTAAAAGACGATAAAACTTATCCCTATATCGTTATTAAAAATGAAGCTTTTCCAAGGGTCTTTTTAACAAGGCGTAAATTCAAAGACGGGGCAACTTATATTGGCCCCTTCACACATGTATTTGCGGTAAGAGAATTAATCAATCATATTAAGGAAACGATTCCTTTAAGAACCTGCACACTTCCGCTTACTCAGAAAAATATACAACAAGGTAGATTTAAAGTTTGTTTAGAATACCATTTAGGGAATTGTAAAGGACCTTGTCAAGGTTTTCAAACGGAACAAGACTATGCAAGCTCGATCGACCAGGTAAAACATTTATTAAAAGGAAATGTAAAACCTTTGGTTCAAAACTTAAAAGAAACAATGCAGGCAGAAGCTGCTGCACTTGCTTTTGAAAAAGCCAACGAAACAAAAAAGAAGATAGAAGAATTAGAAAGATACCAAACCAAATCCGAGATCTTAACCAAGCAGCAGGAAGCCATGGATGTGTTTAGCATCGCAATGGAAGAAGATCAAGCTTATGTCAATTACTTAATGTTACAAGAAGGCCGCATTGTGCAGACACATATGCTACCCTTAAGTATACCTTTAGAAGAATCAAAGGAAACGATTTTGGCATTTGCGATTCATTACTTTAGAACACAACTTGAATCAGAAGCAAAAGAGATCATTGTTCCTATAGAGCCATTTGAAAAAGAAAAAGGCATTAAATATACTGTTCCAAAACTAGGCGAGAAATTACAATTATTAGCGCTCTCTCAAAAGAACGTAGATTATGCTTTAAAGGATTGGAAACACAGAGAAGCACTTGTTAGGGTTTCTGAAACTGCACCAGTGAATGAGGTGTTGATTGATTTGAAAAAATTATTATCCCTACCAGCTGTGCCGAATCATATTGAATGTTTTGATAACTCAAATTTTCAAGGATCCTACCCTGTTTCAGCGATGGTTTGTTTTAAGAATGGTATCCCAAGTAAATCAGATTATCGAAAATTCAATATAAAAACTGTCGTTGGGATCAATGACTTTGCTAGCATGCACGAAACCGTTTTAAGGCGCTATAGTTCGGTACTTCAAAAAAAGCAGCCACTTCCTCAGCTTATTATTATTGATGGCGGCAAAGGGCAGTTAAATGCTGCACTGGACGCATTAAAAGAGCTAGGTATTCAAGATAAAGTAACCACAGTGGGTTTGGCTAAAAATATAGAGGAGTTATTCTTTCCTGGGGACTCAAGTTCTATTTTACTCAACTGGAATAGTCCTGCACATAACCTTGTGCGCAATATAAGAGACGAAGTACACCGCTTTGGTATTACATTCCATAGAGCTCAAAGGTCTAAGGGTGCATTTGAAAATAGCTTGGACCATATTGAGGGCATTGGGCCTAAAACAAAAGAGACTTTATTGAGTTACTTCAAATCGGTCAGTAAAATAAAAAGCGCCAATCCCAGCATTTTAACTGAACTGATTGGCGCTGCAAAAACTAAAATATTGTTAGCTGCTTTTAAGAAAGATTAGTAGACCCAACGATCTTGTTCGAAGTCAAATATTTTTTGCTTGATTTTCTCCCCTTCTTTTAAACGTTTAATAGGATCAGGATACAGATTTTTTAATAATTTATCATTGTAATTATCCAAAGTTGATTTTACAATATACCCGTTAAAGTACCTGCTCTCAAATAATTCCTCCCAGGTAATACGACTCGAAATATTTCTTGGATTATACACTTCAGCCTTAGCCAAGCTTGTTCTTAATTCAGGATAATAAATCCAGAATAAAGGTGTTTTTTCAAGCTTGTTATTGATCATTCTAGAAGCAATTGGCGCAATACCAATTATTCTACTATACATTCTGCTTGTTTTGCTATCAAAAATCCATTGCTCTTTTAATCTGAATGTATAAATAGAATCAGGATTAGGCGCTAAATTGGTGTTATAGATAATGTTTGTATCCAACACATTTGGATCAAGCACATTTGGCGCATACACTGTATCTAATTTACCTTTTAATGCAGCATTCACTTCGTCTAAAGTCATTGGCGTTGTAAAACGATCATCTATAGTTGAGAAAGGCACTACCCCATCTTTTTCGATCGCGCGTAATAAAACTGCAAAAAATCTTTGATCTCCATTTTCGTCATAAGACTGGTACATGAATGTTCTATTAATCTTCTCTCTTGCATCAATTTCTTCCCATACAAATTCACTAAACAATGCATCCTCTTCTCTTAAGTTTTCATAAGCAAGTGGTAATCTTTCTTTTACACCTTTTCTTGAATTCGTTTCAGAAAAGAAAGCATATCCATTCCTTAAGCTTCTTTTATTATTCGCATTAAAACCACCAACAACTGTTGTGTCGATATTTTTAGACGGTTTAATATTTGAAACTACAGGCGTAATTGATGTTGGCGTATTTGTAGCTGGAACAGCTTGATTAGCCGCTTTTTTGATTACAGAATCTTGAGCTGTTTTAGCTGGATTGGCTTTATTTTTTGCACCATAAGAAAACTGCGCATTCGCAGATAATGTCAGTGCCAAAGAGGCAAGAACGATGCAGCTTGTTTTCATTGTCTTTTTCATAAATACCCGTTTATTAATTTCAATCACCTAATTTATTTTCAATGGTTAAAAACTATTGTAAAATAAAAGTGATTGTTTGATCTAATTTTCTTGAACCACCTCCAGGTTCTGATACTTTAATTTCACCGATTGTAACGGTTGTTCCAGCTTGACATTTCTTAATCAATGATGAAGCACCTCCTGAAAATGCAGGACCATTTACTTCCGCAAAATCAGGTTCTTCAAATCCTTTACCTGTTGCAATAACGATATAAGACAATACATTGTATTTAACTCCATCGAATACAAAATCTCTTAAGTCTGCAATGACGCCACCCTGCGCTCTGAATTTTGCTGCTGCCATATTACCACCAGCACTTCCTCCCACAATCGCAATCGGATCTGGAACTCTTTTAACTGGAATATTTAATTTTTGTGTTTGCTTACCATCATTCACAGTCACTACTGCAACACCAGTTTGCGCGCAAGTCACAATATATTGACCAGAACTAACTTTTCTTACATTAGATCCAGCACCTTCTACTGTTACATTGATTTTTTCACCACCACCACCACCGGTGATGCTTAAAGGATTTTCCATGCCTTTGTAGAATACCCTTGTTTTATCAGTTGAAACCACCAATCCTGATGGTGTACCAACCGTAAATTGAACCACTTTTTCTACTCTCGCTGTTTCACCATTTGGCTTTAAGAAAGAGATTGCAACACGCTTAGATTGAACACCTGGTGTTGAGCCTGCTACAGATTTATAAACAGCAGATCCGTCTGTACCAACTGGAACCACCACGCCATCGATTGATATAGTTGGTTTTGCAGCACTACTAAATGCTCCAACACCTGCCGTGATTACTAATTCTTCGCCAGACATTAAATATTGTGAGTTAGATGCCGCAAATGCATTGAATTGATCATACACCAATTCTACTTCTCCAATTTCTTTATGACAGTATTCAACCACTTGCGCTTCTGTATTACGAATGTCGTTTTGAAACTTCGTTAAAATAGTGATTGCTGCAACAGCTGGCGTCATATTAAAATAAGTATAAGCCCAATCATCTTTAGCAGCTAAATTATTCGAAGTAGGAATCGCTAAGTCTAAAGATACAGTAGGAATCACATCTTTTTGAATTGCAGTATCAATAGCTGCAAGCGCTTCTTTGTATTGCTTTAATTTATTGAATAATTCTTGACCTTTTGTACTGCCATTTTCATTTTTCAAAAACAACCTTGTGGTTGCATCTAAATCATCTTCATTAAAAGTTTCTTTACCTTCTTTAATTTCTAAGCCCGCTTCTTTTTTCAAACTTTGCTTCAAAGTTTCTATATAAGCATACATCTCATCAGACAAATTTTTTGCTTTGTTTGCCTTAGGCGCCCATATAGCAGCTTTCTCTGCAGTCTTAGGATCCTTTAATTTTGCTTCTAAGGAAGTGTAAATATCCTGATTCTTCTTTTGAATAATGACATTCGCATTTGTCAAACTTTGATCAATTGTTTTGAATGCATTTAAAATTTCGCTAGACACATTCAATGCCAAGAGCGCTGTCAACACCAAGTACATGATGTTAATCATTTTCTGCCTTGGTTCTTTAGGTAACGACATTTACGCTATATTTTATTAAGTGAATTAAAAGGTTTGAATCTACTGAGCTAGTGTTATTATTTTTCTTGCATTGCATGGATCATCTTGCTATACACTTGATTCAATTGAGTCAAGTTGTCTGCTAGCTGTGTCATTTGCTCTTTTGTTCTTGCAGCTTCACTTACAGTAGAGGTCATTGAAGTAGACATATCTTTTAAAGTACCGTAGAAATTATTCATTTCTTCGATTGTCTTGCTCATTGACAAAAATTGATTGTTCAAATTCTTTAGTCCCTCTGTAGAACTATTTATGGTGCCTAAATTATTAGACACTTCTTGAACCGTTTTTTGAACGCTATTCAAAGCATTTACCAATTCAGTTGCATCAACTTTACCGCCACCTACTGCACCACCACCATGATCTACTGGAGGCGGAGGTAAAAAAGCATAAATCACAAATATTCCCGCTTCTGTCAACAATCCTACAACTAAAGCTTTATCAGCCCAAGGTAGATGGATAATTTTTGCAAGCGCACCAATGATTACTACTGCGGCACCAAGAGAGATGATGACGTTTACGATTTTATTTGTTTTTTCTGAAATTTGCTTTGCCATTAGGAAAATTTATAAAATTTAAAAGTTTGTTTAATTTTAAGTTCGAGGTTTTAATTTACTCTTGGTGCCATTGAAAGCACACATCTAAATCCAATATAAGATTTTGCAGTGTCTTGATATTCATAATTGCGAGAACTTACTTGACAATTGTAAGCAATGTCTTTCCAAGAGCCTCCTCTAATTACTTTTCTTTTCATTAAGATTGGATCATTGTCTTTTGCATTGTATTGAACATCTGGACTAAAGTCGCCAATGAAATTAGCACTTCCTTCATAGAAAACGGAACTTGTCCATTCAGCTACATTACCAGACATGTCATACAATCTGAAATCATTTTCTGTATAAGATTTAACTTTAGTCGTGTAGATATTGTCATTCTTTGTATCACCACCAAAATAATCACCTCTTCCTGGTTTGAAATTTGCTAACAAGCGACCTTCTTGTGTTCTTGTATAAGGAGAACCCCAAGGATACATTGCATTTGATCTTGAATTTCCTCTTGCAGCATATTCCCATTCAGCTTCTGTAGGTAATCGATAAATTCCATCAATTTTTTGATCTTGTCTTCCAGGTCTTCCTGCAAAGTAGTCACTGTTATTCGTTCTCCAATGTGTAAATGCAACTGCTTGTTTCCAAGTCACACCAACTACTGGATAGTCATTATATGCCGAATGGCTAAAATACAATCTTGTCAATGGTTCATTGTAAGAATAAGAGAAATCACGCATCCATACTAAAGTATCAGGATAAACAGGCTGGCTTACAGTAATGATGTAATCACTCAAAGATTGTTCTAAACCTTTTGATGCTTTTGCTGCCGCTTTTAAATCGACAAAGGAATATTTATAAACTAATTTATTAGGATCCAATTCGATTCTTCCTTGAATACGATTATCAGGACTTAATAAAAGCTCATTTAATTTTTCTAAAACTGCTCTACTATTTTGATTGATTCTCGTAGCTCTTGCCCAATCAACACGAATTGTATCTTCATTCTGATTGATACCGCCGCCATAAATTGCTAGGTATTTTAATGAATCCGCTACGTATCTTACGAATCTTCTATATTGTTCATTTGTAACTTCTGTTCTATCCATCCAGAAATTTTGAACTGATACTAATTTCTTTCTGTTAACCATTGATAGGTCCATTTGCTCATCACTTGCACCCATGTAAAATGAGCCACTTGGAATCGCGACAGTAAGTGGATCTGTTTTTTTACTATTGCTTCTTTTGCTCTTCTTTGGAGGGGCAAAAGCGATGATTGTAAGCGATAGTATCAAGACGCTAAAAGCTGCAATAGGAAAATTGATCTTACTATTTTTTAAAAATGGGTTCATATTGGTATAGAATGAGTTGATTTTCACCTGTTTTTAGAGATGCAATTTAACACTTTAGTTGTTAGATATTTGCTAAAATAAGGTCAATGGAAGCAACAGGCGCAGAACAGCTTTTGTTTTTACATATAAAATATTGATTTTCAATACTTTTCTTGCCTTTTAAGAGTGGAATTTTATCGTTTTCAACCTGACTTGTTAAGCGTATAGAATGGGGTAAAAAGGGTGCAATTAGCTTAGGTAAGTCCAAATGCACATTTGACCCTATTCCAACCACCTCCACCAAGCCAACCGACATTTGATAAAAACTTTGAGCCCAGCAACCAAATGAACCTGGATATTGTATCATAGATTTTCTCATTGAAGCCATCATGCGCTCTGCCTGCAGGACCCAATTGGAGTGATCAAATATAGTTCCTAAATAGTATAAACTTGAACAAATTAAAGCATTCCCACTTGCCGTAGCGCCATCATAATTTTCTTTCTTTCGAATAATGACATCTTTTTGATAAGCTGCAGTATAATAAAAGTAGAGCCCCTCCTCATCTATAAAATTTTCTAAAACATACTCCATCCATTTTTTTGCTTTAAAAAGATAGTCAGATTCGCCAGTGATTTCTTGTAATTGTATGTACGCCTGAATTAAGTTCGCATAATCATCTAAAAAAGCTTTTGTCTTTGTTTCGCCATCTGTATTATGATGGAAAAAATATTGCCCTGTTGCATCAAACAAATTAGCTTCTAACCATTGCATACATTGGACTGCTGCTTCTTTGTATTTTATTTTTTCTGTTGCTGCATAAATTTTGCAGAAGCCAACTACTAACATACAATTCCAACCTAAAATAATTTTATGATCTAAGGATGGTCGTATTCTTTTTGACCTTATTTCAAAAAGTTTTTGTTGCACTTTTTGAAAAGACGCTTCCCACTCCTGCTCTATATCGGATTGGGTCCAAAGAATATTGGTATGTTCCCAATTACCCTGTTCTGTAATTTGATAATAGTTGCAAAATGATTCAAATAAATTCGGATCAACGTTCGCTTTAATTTCATCATAAGTCCAAGTGTAGAACTTCCCTTCAATCCCTTCTGAGTCTGCATCTAAGGCTGCATAATAGCCTCCTTTTCCATTGAATAATTCTCTTTGTAAAAAGTTGAAAGTAGCCTCTATAACATTAAAATAAACTGACTTTTTAGAAATCTGATGCGCTTCTGCAAGCACACCAAGCAAGAGCGCATTGTCGTATAACATTTTTTCAAAATGTGGTGCTTGCCACATTGCATCTACACTATACCTAGAAAAACCTCCACCTAAATGATCGTAAATGCCGCCTTGAATCATTTTATCAATCGATCTTAATGCATGGACAATTGATGCTTGATCTTTATTTTGAAAATAATTTCTGAATAAAACTTGTATCGAAAATGTTTGCGGAAATTTTGGTGCAGCACCAAATCCACCCCATTGGGTATCTGCATTATGCAAAATCCTTTGCGCAATCAATCGAAATTCTTCATCGGTTGCTATAGGTTGTTGCTCCCCATAATTTAAATTAGCATCAGCTTGTGCCTTGATATTAGTTTGTAAAAGATGCTGGGTAAGATGGGTTGCCTGCTCTTCTAGTTTGGTTCTATTATTTAGATAAGCATTTTGAACACCTTTTAAAGCATCTATCCAAGATGCCCTGTTTTGCATCGCAATAGGCGGAAAATAAGTACCCCCATAAAATGGCTGCCCATTAGGAAGTAAAAAAATATTTAATGGCCAACCGCCAGATCCAGTCATAGCCTGTAGCGCATCCATATAAATATGATCCACATCTGGACGTTCTTCTCTATCTACTTTTACATTGATGAAATGTTCGTTCATATAGGCAGCTACCTGCTCATCTTCGAAACTTTCACGCTCCATTACATGACACCAATGACATGCAGCATAACCAATACTCAATAATATTGGCTTATCCGCATACTTCGCATTTGTAAATAAATCCTCTGACCATGGCCTCCACTGAACAGGATTATGCGCATGTTGCAACAAATAGGGACTGGTCTCTTTTATTAAATCGTTGGTAAATTTTTTACTTGCACTCATAGAAGTGCAAATTACTTTATTTCTTCTTAGTTAATTGGGCTAAATATTGATCAAGTCCAGCAAACATACTTGACACCTGAGGGCTTGGAACTTTAATGTCTAACTTAAGTCCAGCATCTTCTATAGCCTTGCAGGTATTTGAACCGAAAGCAGCTAGGATTGTGCCATTTTGGACAAAATCAGGTTGGTTATCATACAAGCTTTTTAGACCACTAGGCGTAAATAAACAAATAACATCAAATTTGTTCTCTTTCAATAAAGGCTTGATGTCACTACTTATTGAGCGATACATGTAAGCAAGGTCGAATGTACATCCATGGTCTTTTAACCAGTTCACAATTTCATTATCCTGTTGATTCTCGCTACATACATAAAGAAACTGTTCGTTTGCCTTATGCTTATTCAATACATCAAATAATTTTTTATTCGTACCGTCTGATCCAAAGAAAACTTTACGTTTTCTATACATAATGAATTTTTGCAAATACAAAGCAACAGATTCCGTGATACAAAAATATTTTGTGTCTTGACTAATGTTGACTTTTAATTCATCACAGGTTCTAAAGAAATGATCAATGGCATTTTTACTTGTGAAAATCGCAGCAGTATAGAAAGGGACTTCTATTTTGGTTTTTCTAAACTCTTTCGCACCAATTGGCTCTAATTCAATAAAAGGTTTAAAGAACAAAGTCACATTGTACTTTCTTTCTAAATCAAAATAAGGTGACTTTTCACTTTCAGGTCTTGCTTGTGAAATTAGAATTTTCTTAATGGACTTAGTTGCAGTTCCTTTTTTGTCTCCACTCATTTCTTTTGCCATTTTACGCTTTCTACTTTAGTAAGTACCTCCAAAATATTGTACTATAAATTTATACAAAATCAATAGTGGCAGTATTTCGAAAGCACAAAGGTAAAGAAAAAAGTGAAATGAAGAGATATGTAATTTATTCCTAACAGATGTTAATGAAAAAAGGTACCTATAAAGCACCAGGAGTAGCATTAAAAAACTAGCTCCTCCAACAGCATAAACATGCAAGAAAGGCTTTGCAAATGCCAATATTAAAATGAATGGAATGAGTAAGACACCCAATACTTTATTAATCATAAAGACCACGAAAATATAGGTCTGAACTAGGTCCTTTGTGTTAAACACATAGCCTGCAATGGTTAAACAAATAAATTTACTAGTATACAAACCAGTGAAAAATAAACACATGTAAAAATACCCTTCCCAGAAATTAATGGGCAGCAGGTGGTCATTGAAAATAATGAGTGTTGAAAACAAAGAAAAGCTCATTATAAAACTCATATTCAAAACCAAGGAGGCAACACTATTTTGCAAAAGCTGTTCCCTATTTTGCAACATCCTTAATGAAGTCTGACTGAACTGACTAAATAGTTTTGGAATGTATTGCGGAAAAATATTGATGATAAAACCATATAATACTAGTAAAGCAATAATTGCATAAAAAAGTATGTCTTTATCTGGCAATGAAAATTTTTGTTCAATCTTGTACAAAACATCTCCAGCATTTGGTAGTATAGATTTTTGATTATACAATTGGTAGGCATTCTTTTTTTGAGCATAATAAGTTTTATACAATCGCAATACATTAAAACTACTATCTCTTGGGTCTCTTGGAATAGATTGCAGGTACCAAGCATCTGCCTGTATAAATGATTTAGGGACAACAGGGATGTATTTCAACCACAAAGTGTCTTTAATTAGAAGGGTGTCCTGTAAATTATTAATAGAATCAGATGAAAGCAATGCCGTATCCTTTTGACTTGCTTGCTTCACAGATGTAAAGCTGGACAATACAAAAAGTCCAAGTAGGAAAAAGGGAAGTTTCTTTAATAAGGCTAACATCTGCTGCAAAAATAAGTATACTAATTCAGAATTAAAGAACAATGACTAGCTTTGTTGTAATTCTATTTATGGCAGGTATCTATTTACATATTCCATTTTGCAAAAAAGCATGTCATTATTGTAATTTTCATTTTTCAACACAGACAGGACATATTCAATCCTTTGTAGAAGCAATTATCCAAGAAATTAGACTGCAAAAAGGCTACTTAGATCAACCCATTGAGACAATTTATTTTGGAGGAGGTACACCTTCCCTTCTTAATGCAGGTCAATTAAAGGCAATAATAGAAGCTGTTTATACGCATTTTAAGATTGCTCCAGCAATCGAATGCACGCTAGAAGCGAATCCCGATGATATTGATAGCAACAAATTGAATGAATGGAAACAAGTTGGAATAAACAGATTAAGCATTGGAATCCAGAGTTTTCAGACTGATGCATTAAGCTGGATGAATCGAGCACATAGCGTTGAGCAATCTCATAATGCAATTAAATTGGCACAGGAAGCAGGGATTCATAATATTAGTATCGACCTAATTTATGGCACACCAACTTTAAGTAACCAAGGGTTGATGACAGATTTAGATTGGATAGAACAATATCAAATAAAACACGTCTCCTGCTATGCTTTAACTGTAGAAGATAAAACAGCCTTAAAAAAACTTATTGAAAAGCAACAATTAGAAGACGTGGATCCAGAAAAACAAGCAGCTCACTTTGAACTATTGACTGCAAGATTAAAGAAAATGGGTATGGAGCATTATGAGATTTCTAATTTCGCGGTGCCTGGTTATAGAAGTAAACATAATAGCAATTATTGGTCTGGCGTCACGTACTTAGGACTTGGCCCTTCTGCACATTCTTTTAATGGCACATCAAGACAATGGAATATCGCTAATAATGCATTGTATATTCAAAGCTTAAAGAAGGAGGAATTGAATTTCGAGATCGAATATTTGTCTGATGCGAATCGATACAACGAATATATGATGACCAGCTTAAGAAGAATAGAAGGATTTGATCTTGAATTCATTGAACAGAAATTTGGAGTAGCCTACCTGGAACATACAAAGCGCGCATTAGACGCATTTAAATCAAAATACTATTTTCAACAAATCAAAAATAATATTGCTTTAAAAAATTCAGCAAAATTCTTAGCTGATGGAATAGCTTCTGATTTTTTTATACTAGAATCAGCTCTATAGTTTTAAATGTAGTAGCCGGATCTGCACCTTCCCATAAAATTTGATACACGGCTTCCATGATTGGAAGTTCAACTTTCAATGTTTGATTCATGGTATAGATACATTTGCTTGCATTATATCCTTCTGCAACCATATTCAACTCCAACTCTGCGGCCCTTACTGAGTAACCTTTTCCGATCATGTTACCAAAGGTTCTATTACGGCTATGCAAAGAATAACAAGTTACTAATAAGTCGCCCAAATAAACAGAGGCATTGTGGTTAATAGCACTACAATTTGCTCCCTCTTCGTCCATGATTTTTTTCAATAACAATTGCATTTCATTTGCACAATTCGCAATGAAGACACTTAAAAAATTATCTCCATATTCAAGACCATGGGCAATACCTGCACCTAAAGCATAAATATTTTTTGCAACACCTGCATACTGAACACCAATCACATCTTTATTAACGATGGTATTGATATAATCAGTTTTGAAATGACTAGCTACTAAAGCTGTTGCTGCTTCGTCGATTCCAGAGAATGTTAAATAAGATAACTGTTCTGAGGCAACCTCTTCGGCATGACTTGGACCAAGCAGTGTAAAGTATTGTTCAATTGGAAAATGAAATTGCTGCGCCAAGTATTGATTCAATAATATATTATGCTTGGGCAACACCCCTTTCACCGCCGATATAATTAATTTTCCTTTTAGATCGTCTGCATCCAACCCCACCAAAGTAGATTCAATATGTATAGAAGGTACCGCAATGATTACAATATCAGATTGTGCTAAAACCCATTTAATATCTGTAGAAAAAGTAAGCTGCTGTACATCAAAATAAGCATTCCTTAAATAATGTTGATTGTGCTTTCTTTTGACAAAATAATCAATATTAGCTTGCTGTCTTACCCACCAATTAATTTGATGCCCATTATCTGTCACAATCTTCGCAATAGCTGTAGCCCAACTTCCACTACCTATTAATCCAATTTGCTTCTTTTCCATGTTACAAACATAAGAAATTCATAAAAAAGGGGGTGCATTTTTTATATGCACCCCCTTTTTAGGTAGATTTTATACTATTATCTTATTTTTTCTCTTCGAATAATTTTTCCTTGGTAACTACTTTTACCAAACTTCCGTCCTTCAAAGTCTTGCTAACAATACTATAAGGACCCGTAATTACTTGGTCACCCACTTTAACGCCAGCTACTTCAATAAAATTTAGATCCTGGATATCTGTTTTCACTTTCACCATTTTCACTTTATTATCCTTTTGTAAAACAAAAACTACTTCGTTTAACTCTTGTTCTTTTGCAGGCTCTTTTTCAGAAGTACTCGCTGTTGTGCTTGAAACTTTTGTATCCTTACCTTGGCCATCATTGTCTCTAGTTGTTACCGCATTCAATGGCACAGAGATCACATTTACTTTAGACTTTGTTTGAATGTCTGCACTAGCAGTCATACCTGGACGGAAAGGGAAAATTGCATTTTCTTTAATCAAGTCTGTATAGCTTTCAGTTAACAAACGAATATGAACTTTATAGTTCGCTACTTCAGCCGCACTTGAAATACCAGATGATGCAGCTGTGATTGGATTTGCAATTTTATAAACAATACCTTTAAACTTTCTATTGTTATATGCATCTACTTCAACCAATGCAGTATCTCCTAATTTTACTTTTGTAATATCATTCTCACCCACATCCACTCTCACTTCAATACTTTTCATATCTGCCACACGCATCATTTCGGTACCAGCCATTTGTGCTGTACCAACAACACGCTCACCCTTCTTCACATTCATTAAACTAATGATACCATCCATTGGAGAAACGATCGTTGTTCTAGCCAAGTCTTTCTCTGCTCTAGCCAATTGCGCTCTCACGCCTTGTACCTGCGCTTCACCACTTTTAATAGACTCTTTTGCTGCATTGTAACTAGACTCAGCAGAACGATAAGTTTGTTCTACTTGCTCGTATTCTGCTCTTGAAACAATCTTATCTGCAAATAATTTTTTATAACGCTCGTAGGCTGCTTTAGAGCTTTCGTAACCATTCTTTAAACCACTTAAATTCGCTTTTACATTTTCGTATTGCGCTTTTACTTGATTAACAGAAGCAGTTACCTGATCTCTTTGAGAAGAATAGATATCAGCATAAATCTTAGCTAAAACCTGACCCTTAGTTACTTTTGCGCCTTCTTCTACAAATAAGCTTACGATTTCACCAGAGATATCTGGGCTTACTTTTACTTCAATTTCAGGATAAACTTTACCACTCGCATTTACTGACTCTGTGATTGTTCTTAGTTGAACATTTTCAACAGTTACTTCTGTGCCTTCTTCTTTACCAATGACACCTGCTTTTTTTAGGCCTACTAATACCACAATAAGTGCTACGAAACCTACAATACTCCAAATGATTTTTTTATTCATTTTATTTATTTTTACGATGCTTTTAATGGATTAAAGAGAAAGTGCTTCTCCTTTATAAAACTCAAGTAATTTAATTCTAAATACATACTCATATTGAGCAGACTTAAAATTCACTTTCGCTTTTAAATAGTTGTTTTGATTATTTAATAACTCAATCGTTCCTAATAGGCCAAGCTCATAACGTTTAGTAGCAAAGTTGTAAGCCTTCTCTGCAGAAGTAACTGCTTTTTGAGTTGCATTTAATTTATTGAACGCCACTACCGCATTGGTATAAGCTGTGTATATATCTTGTTTTAATTTTCTTTGTGTATTTTCTTGTTGTAAACTAACTGATTGGTAGTTTAACTTAGATTGCTGGTAAGCATTTCTAGATTGATTGGCATTGAAAATTGGGATAGATAATTGGAAGCCGAAATTCTGTCCAAAGTTATTATCTAATTGTTTGCCCCATCCATTCCAGATATTACCAAAGTCTCTAGTGCTTGTCTTAGTATTGTATAAAGGACTTTGAACATAATACTTAGAAGACCCAACAGTTACAAAAGGACTAGTAGCTGTAATATTGCTAAAGCCAGCAGGCTCCACGCCACTAATATATTTAAATGAATTAGAGAAGTTTGTACTTAAAGAGTAACCAAAGCTTAAAGTTGGAAAGAAGCCCGCTTTTGCAACAAGCTTATTCTTTTCGGCTGCTTTTAATCGAAGATTAGCTGCCTTAATGTTTGGTAAATTTTGTTCTGCAACTGTAAATACATAATCAGGTTGCAAGTCTGCAAAGCCTTGTAACTTAATTTGATCAACTGGTTGAACAAATACATCAAACGCATCTGCCGCATCCAAATTCAATAATGCTTTTAAGCTTAATTTATTTTGTGCCACGTTAGAGATCGCTGTGATGTAATTACTGCTATCATTTGCTAACTGCGTTTCTAATTCTAATAAATTGATTTCTGGAAGCAAACCAACGTCTACACGTTTTTTAGTCGCCGCCAATTGCTCAGTAGTTTGTGCAATTTGAATCTTAGCGATTTCAGATTGCTCTATAGAAGATAAAACTTGTAAATAAAAAGTAGCAACATTTAAAGAGATGTCATTTGCTGCTGTCTGAAGATCTGCAATACTCGCTAACCAGTTATAATTACTTGCAGCAGCCGTATTGTTTAAACGATTGTTATTATACAATTGAATACCACCGTTCAAGCCAAAGTTGTTGTATAAAAATTGTGTTGTCGTAAAGGCGTTTGTTACAGGGTCAATAGAACGTCCTAAACGCATACCTGCACCAGATGAACCGGTCATGCTTGGCAATTGATTAGACTTAGCTTGGTCTGCTTGTAGTTTTGCCAATCTTGCTTGAATATCTGCTTGTTGAACCGAAATATTATGCTTTACTGCATACTCCACGCATGTTTTTAGATCCCATTTTGTAGGCTCTTGGGCTTTCAAATTGAGGGCAAAAACAAGAAAAATAAAAGAAAAAATGTATCTCATTGTTTGTATTGTAAATGATGAATTCCTATTACAGAATACAAAAGTAAGACAAACATAAAGAGTTGTCTAATTTTTAGACAAACGGACTTCAATATGGCTGAACAGCTTTGGGTGGGTATAAAAGGCTAAAAAACCTCTTAGGAGTCCTTTTTATAGTAAAATAGACGATAAAGCACCAAAACAATCCCTACTAAAATAACTGCGGTTAGGGCAGAATAAGGCTTGTCTATCACCACCGCTACTGCAACAAAGGCATAAGACAGTACGAAAATGGATGCTAAAATAGGTGTCCAGCGTTTTAAACCACCTGTTACAGCAGCATCCCCCTGTCCATTTTTGCGTAAAATGAATAAGGTGGCAGCAGAGGTACTCATACCCAGGCAATCTAAGAAAATACTGAAGCTCAGCACATCATCTACCCCCTTACCAAAGAAAGTGATTAAAATAGTGGTGATCGCAAAAACTGAAAGACCAGGTACAAGGGCGCCTGTTTTTGCATTTTGGGATTGAAATATTTTAGGCAACACATTGTCTTCGCTCATTGCAAACATCACCCTTGGATTACTCATTAATAAAACATTCACGTAAGCAAGTACACTTAAGACCATGGCAAAGTCAAAAACTTTAGCTCCAAATTTTCCAAACCAAGCCTCAAAAAGTAAAGACCCAATTGCATTGGCATTTTTCATATTGTCAAATCCAATCACTTGAACATAAGTATAGTTGATTGCAAAATATAAAAACAAGACAATACCGATTCCAAACACAATACCTCTTTGCATTGTTTTAGCAGATTGTACTTCTGATCCAAAATTAATGGTCTGCTGATAGCCTCCATAGGTAAAGAAAACAGCCACTAAACTCACCAATAATAGCAAGGCGCTGTTATGCCCGTCATAAGCATAAATTTTTCCTTCGTTAAATCCATGTGGTGCAACAGTTACTCCTTTGAATAAAGAAGAGATAAGTAAAACGATTAAACTAATCTTTACCACCATCAATACATTTTGTGTGCGGCTACTTGTTTTTAAACCCAATAAATTCACAATATAAAAAAGCCCCACAGACAAGGAAGCAATACAGACATTAAAAAAAGTACTTGATGGATGTCCAAATAATAAATCACTTACATAGTCAGATCCAATCAAAGCCACTACCGCTAAAGATGCCGCGTTACTTATTAATATCAAAACATTGATTGTAAATCCTACACCAGGATGATAACAATGGGCAAACACTTTATAGTAACCACCCATCACAGGTAAACGCTGACCAATTTCGGCATAGGTTAATGCGCCAAACAAAGCAATAATTCCTCCGATTATCCAAGCACTAAAAAAAATTATTGGTGTACCAGATTTTGCAGCAATGGTAGCAGGCGTTTTAAATATGCCCATACCTATTACCAAACTAACCACAATCATGGTTAAACTAAAAAAGTTAATGCCTTGTTTTGCTTTTGTACTCATAGGATAATGCTTAAACTTTACTTAATTATAAATGTAGCAAACTTATTGGGAGTTTTCAACAACGGGTTAATAATTAAATACCTACCCTCTGTAAAAAGAGAATAAATTTGTGGTGGATTAGGTTCATGAAAATGATTAAAAGGGAATCCAGTTAAAACCTGGAGCTATTCCCGTAGCTGTAAGTTCGATGCGCAAGCATTTAAGAAATATCCACTGAAGTAATTTGGGAAGGATTCTTAGTAAAGAACGAGCCAGAAGACCTGCCTGATGCATAAAAACCAAAAGCTTTCGGGTAAAAAGCAAGGATTGTATTAAATTTTGGCTTGCCAAAATCTCTTATGGTTCTCTTATTCCAGGAAGCTCATTGTTCACTCAAAAAATTAAAACAATGAGCAAAAAAATGTTCACGCTCTTAGTGTGCCTTATCGCCACTTCCCTCGTCTTTGGGCAACAAAAAGACAGTCTAACAAAAAAATCTCCTGAACAGCTGGAGGATGTTATTGTGACTGCTAATAAAATTGAGCAGAAACAAAATGGCACTAGTAAAGTCATGACCACTATCAGTGCTGCACAAATTCAACAGAATGCAGGCAGAACGGTCGCACAAATTTTAAATGAACAAGCGGGTTTAAGTCTGCCAGGTACCTTAAGTAATTTAGGTACTGTACCAAGTATCTATATGCGTGGTGCTGCTTCTGGCAGAACATTGATTTTAATTGACGGCGCACCAGTGGGTGATCCTTCCATGATTAGCAATGAATTTGATTTAAACCTAGTTCCCCTAAATCAAGTAGAACGTATCGAGATTTTAAAAGGTGCACAAAGTACTTTATACGGATCGGACGCCATTGGAGGCGTTATCAATATTATTACAAAATCAAAAGGCGGTGGAGGGGGTGGATATAGCTTTGGTAGCTATGGCACTCAACAAAGCAATTTCCAGTTCAATGCAAATTCCAAAAAGCTAGATCTTGCGATTGGTTTTGAAAATCAAAATTCAGATGGCTTTTCATCTGCTAAAGATGTAACAAACAAAGCAAATTTTGACAATGACGGCTATCAAAACAATAGCTTTTTTGTAAAAGCAAAATACAAAATTGATACCCTTTGGAACCTGCAACTATCTAGCAGAAAAACAGCTTATAAGTCTGCGATTGATTATGGTGGCTTTAAAGATGACAGAGACAATGAATTTAAAAATGCCACTACCATTTCTGGATTGATTTTGCAATACAAAAAAGCAAAAACTAATTTTCAATTTCAATACCAATATACCACACAGGACAGAACTTACTTTAATGATAGCGTCGATAAGCAATATTTAGTGTTTGAGAACAATCAGTATGCTGGCAAGACCCATTTTGTGGATGCTTATTTATCTACACCAATTAAGCAAAACATACAATGGATTATTGGAACAGATTTTAGATACGGTTCCTACAATCAAACTTATGAGTCCATCAGTCAGTGGGGGCCTTATAACGACGCATTTAAAGATACTTTCCAATATCAAAATGCCCTATACACTTCTGTTTTAATCAATGACAATGCAAAAAAATGGTTGTTGGAGTTAGGTGCTAGGCACAATAAACACAATCGCTTTGGAAGCAATCAAACCTTTACCATCAATCCAAGTTATGCCTTGACAGATCAAATAAGATTGATTGCGAGTATCTCTAATGGATTCAAAGCGCCCTCCTTATACCAACTTGGCTATAACAATGAATTGAAGGCAGAGACTTCTTTTAATACCGAATTGGGTATCTCCTTCAGAAAAGGGGCTGTTTTTGCTAGAGCAGTTTATTTTAATAGAAATATCAAAAATGGCATTGACTATAATTATATTGATTATAATTTCTTCAACTTCATCCAACAAAAAGTAAATGGATTAGAAATTGAAATTCAACATCCAATCAATGAGCAACATCAATTTTCATTGAACTACACTTTAATGAACGGACAAGAAACAAATCAAAATAGAATCACTACAACAGATACCATCACTTATAATTATTTATTGAAGCGTCCGAAGCATAGCTTAAATGCCCAATGGAATTTTGCAATCAACCGCAAATGGAGCACATCCCTTACAGGAAGATTCATAAGTGAGCGCAAAGATGTAGGAGGCTATGCTGCACCAGACGTGACATTAGGCTATTATACTTTATTGAATGCTAGCTTGCAATACAAATGGACAAAACGTCTAGTTGTATTTGCAAACGGACAGAACCTATTGAATGATCAGTTTAGTGAGATATATGGCTACAATGCCATTGGAAGAATGGTTCAATTTGGCATTCGGTTGAGTTATTAGATTATGGAATTAATGCCCTGCAGTTAAGGTCATGTAGAATGGGTTAGTAATTTAAAAAAGCTTTGTATCTTCATACAAAGCTTTTTTTATGGGAATCAAGATAGATGAACTACTTACGATTGTTTTTACCTTGTTCGCCGTGATAGATATCGTGGGCTCTATCCCACTATTGATTGCAATGAAAGAAAAAACGGGTGCAATAAAATCATTAAATGTGACTTTGATTTCGGGTGGCTTGATGATTCTTTTCTTATTCCTAGGAAAACCCTTTTTACAATTATTAGGCTTGGACGTAAAATCATTTGCAGTAGGTGGATCTATTGTGATTTTTCTATTAGGACTTGAAATGGTTTTAGGCCATGAGATTTTCAAAGGAGATAAAAATGCCCAATCCGGCGCTGTTGTTCCTATTGCCTTCCCCATTATTGCAGGTAGCGGAACGCTTACTACTATTATGTCCCTTAAAGCCAACTTTGAAGAAGCTTATATTCTTGGAGGCATTTTAGTCAATTTAATTATTGTGTTCCTTGTTTTAAAATCACTCAACTTTATCGAACGCATGCTAGGGCCCGGAGGCCTTCTAGCAGTGCGTAAGTTTTTTGGAGTGATCTTATTAGCGATTGCAGTTAAGATCTTCTCAAGTAATATTGGCGCATTGAAAAGGTAAACTAGAAACTGTATCTAGCTTGCACCACATAGTTTCTTCCTAATGCAGAAATACCACTCGCAAAATAGCGGTAGTTTAAGTCAGCCATATTTTCGATCTGAAAACTTAGGTTGATTTTTTTACTAGGCTGATAACTTGTATTGATATTCCAAATTTGCCAACCAGGCATCCCATCTTGTGTTGCATAAATTTGATTATCTTCTCCGCTATTGCTATAATCTTTGATATGCTTCCAGCCATTGAAAACAGTAAATAATTCGGCAGTAAACTTTTTTAGATCCTGCTTTAATCCTACCCTACCATAAGTTGGAGGGATATGATCTAAAGGCTTCTCTGAATTTGAACCATTTACTTCTTCATTCGTATACCTTCCCTTTGTGTAAGAATAAGTAGCAGCAAGACTTGTATTTGTTGCAATTTTTGCAGACCCATTGAAATTAAACCCAAATACATTTGCTTTTGCTTTATTCTGTATAGCAAAAACATCACTCATGATACCTTGATATAAAATTGAACTAGCATTGTTCCATTTAAATTGATCCACTACTAATGCGTTCTTAAACCTTGTAAAGAAAACAGAAGCGCCAATTGAATATTGTTCCGTCGTTTTAGCAATATTCAATTCTGCATTGTAAGTGTATTCTGGTTGTATAGCCCTATTAGGCACCACCACATAGCCTGTTCTTGTATCAAATACTTTTGTTAAATCATCTACATTGGGGGATCTAAATCCACTACTAACACCAAATGTCACTCTTAAACCATCATCGCCATTATAAGCAAAACCTAGATTACCAGTCAAGGCTGTATTATTTTGAGTTGCGTTGGTAAAAGGGAAATGCATTAAGGCAGTGTCTATGAAATTAGCTTCAAGCTGCACATGATTCAAACGCAGTCCACTATTCATGACCCAATTGCCTTGTAAGAACTTTGTATGCTGTGCATAGAGGGCGTAATTAGACATATAGGTAGGGCCGTCGCTATACCTAGTGGTAATTTTACTGCGCAGATTGGTGAGTATTTGATTGCTATAAGCTGTTGAACCCACTTGGTTATAATAAGCTTCTACCCCAATATGCAAATCACCTGATTTATCCTGATGTAGCAGATCCATATTTAACCCATAAATATCTACCTCTTCGTATCTGTAATCTTTATTATTCGACTTGAACCTTCTACTTATCCTACTCTCTTCTAAATGTTGATAATTGGCGTTCACAGTAAGGTCTTGGAAAAAACCATTTAGTTTTTCTTTACTTAATTTATACCCAAGTAAATTTCGCACCTGAGGGCCATAATACCATTCTGAATAAACAGGCAACCCTTTGCTTGTTTCAGTTAAACGGTCATACCTATTGATATCAGAAGAATTAGATACTTGAAAATTTAATAAATGAGTCGTTTTTTCATTTGGTTTATACAATACTTTTTGTAATAAATCAGTTTGTGTATACCCACTTAATTTTTGAATATTCACTGAAGCACTATTGTCTTTCACTACATCGGTATTGTTTTCACGTACCACATAAAAAAATCTTTTTCCAAAATCAGGATAAGCTGCTAACCTTTTATTACCCTGACGCATATCTCCAAAACCACTATTGGTAAAAGAGGTTAGATAAGCCCATTTATTGTTTGCAATATTTACGTCAATATGTTGGCGGTTTTCATTTTGCCCATTGCCATATCGGTATATGGCATTCCCTGTTACTTTCCAGGGTGCTTTTTGGTTAGACAGATTAGAAAGATACAATTGAGGTTGCTTGGTAAATAAATTCACCACCCCTCCTAATGCATCACTACCATATAAAGTAGAACTAGGACCATAATTAATTTCAACACGGTCCAAAATCATATTGTCCACTGTGATGATATTTTGTAAATGCCCTGCCCTGAAAATGGCGCTATTTATACGAATGCCATCTACCATTAACAAAACCCTACTTGCTTCAAATCCTCTCACCACAGGACTTCCGCCACCTGCTTGACTTTTTTGTACAAACACCTGACCAGACGCAGTTAAGACATCTGCTGTATTTGCTTGTTGTTGAATTAAAACCTTATCCGTTAAGGATACAACACGCTGTACTATATTTTTGGATAATGTCGGAAACTTGTTCGCATAGATCACTACATCTTGTAATTTTTTTGCAGTGGTATCCGTTTGCGCAAAAGCAGGCACAGACAATCCAATAAATAATACAGCGACTATATATAGACGCATGTAATTATTTTAATGAAAAGAAATGGTCGATTCTAGATCTTCGACCTGTCTAAATGAATTAGACTGCTTTTGGCGGAGGAGAAATTTGACCAAGGAATAATTGGGTCAAACGATCTTGGAAAAATGTATTTGCTTGTTGAACTGAATTGATGCTTACAATAAGTGCAGTAGCATCAGTCCATTGGTCGTACAATGAAAAATTGAAATTTGTTTTTTGCTTTTTTGAATGATGTTGACCTGCCATCTCTTTATCTGCATGCTGTGTCTTTTGTTGTTTGGCTACTATCTCGGCCTCTTCTTTATCTGAAGCAGCAATTAGTTCCCAACCTGATTCCGTTTTAGTTAAGGAGATAATATCATAAAACATACCTTGATGGCTAAACTCACGACCATCTTCTTCCCATTGATAGCCTTCTGGTAAAATAGTTTTGTCCTTTAGCAACAAAGTGATTTGATGTTCTTCTTCAATGGATTCACCACCTGCAATATTTGCGAACCTTTCCTGCTCATGCCATTGTTCTTGCACCCAATAAAAAAGGGATAAGCTACTTGTGGATAGTAACAGTGCAGCAAAACAACATATGGCAATGGTCTTTTTCAATGAACCTAAGGTACGGAAAAAAGAGGAAATACATTGCTGGGTGTACTTATACCCAACTTTAAAGAAGCATTCTAAGTTGAATTAACAAAACCAATTTAAGTAAGCTCTTTTAGATTAAAAAGAGCAAATGAAAGCAATAAAATTAATGATTTAAAAGTCAATTTGATATTACTATAAAATTCCATACCTTGATTTGTCTTTATTAAATTTTGAGGTTATTTCCGCTTGTGTTAGTTCCCTATCGTAAATTTTGAATTTTGTTACATACATTGGTTGTATATAACCGTTATTAATTCCCCAACTTCCTATTCTCCCTACGCCATTACTAAACGAAGCATTTGCATTATTTGGCGTACCTAAAATTTGTGAAAGGGTTTGATTCATCCCATTTAAATATATTTTATTATTTGTCACAGAACCTGCTTTCATGACAAATACATAATGTTTCCAATTATTAAGACAACCGCTTGCTTGTGCGGCTGTTAATCCGTAGACATCCCCGACGGCGGTATTATAGCCAATTGCATTGTTATAAGTATATACATCGTAATTATAAAATCCAAAAAACATGCCTCCAGAAAAAGCTGTTGGCTTAACCCACATTTCAACGGTAATAGTGGATGCTCCATTTAACGGAAAGGTGAAATCGGTATAACCTGTAGCACTTCCATTAAAATATAAGGATCCGCCAGTACTCGCATTATAGCTCACACCTGCTTGGTTTATTGAAGTTGTCCCTAGGCCAGCTATATCAGGATAAGTCGCGTTATTTTTTGTCCCATCCACCATGAAAAGTAAATCGTAATTGGGTTCTTCCGCAAGGTATAAATTATTGACATCTGAAGTAGAGAGCGCACTCGCATAAAATTTTACATTCCCTAACAAAAAATTTCCATAGGCACCTGAACCCAAGTTAGTGGTTTCATAAGCACCTATTCCAAAATATTGACTAGTTGTTAATGAACCCATCGCCGGACCTATACGTGTATAGGTAGCAGTTCCAACTATTGTACCATCTAAATAGGCACTCACATTACTCCCATCATACACCAATACAATATGGTGCCATGTGTTTAATGAAACTGTTGTTGCAGTGGTGATAACAGTGGTTCTAGGCCAAACAGTAAATTTCAAATATCCAGCAACCATTTCTATATCTGAGGTATGATATCCATTTGATATAGTGGAAGACCATAAATCAGATACAACATTCCCATTTGCACCTGTGGGATTAAACCAAATACCCAAACTAAATACGCCTGATCGTGTAGACGAGGTTATTTGAGGATAAAAATTTTTTAAGTCCCCAATCATCAAATAGTTTGAACTGGCTGGATTAAATTTTACATACCCAGGATCTGCAAAGAAAGCAGGTGAGCCATTAAGCGTTGCCGGCACATTCTTTCCATTAGTGCTGGCAACGCTATTCCCAGTACCTGAAAATGAAATTGCATTTTGAAAATCATAATCTACAATCAGGTTGTTTTTACTAATTGTATTAGAATACATGGGCGCATAAAATTGCGCATTTAGCGATAAAGAAAAAAACAAACATAAAACTATCAATCGCATATTCTTAATTACTTAATTCTCCAGAAATTATAACATTGTTTGATCCAATATGTAAAATGGTAACAAGAGCATATTGGCCAATGGATTTGGTAAACCCATTCCTATTAATAATAGTCACGCCACTCGCTCCACTAAACGTTATTTGACCTGCTCCATATTGTAAAACCATACAGTTAAACCCAGTTGGCAAGCCAGCAGGTATGGTAATGGTGATGGCTGATGCTGCATTAGACTGAATAACTTCCGCATTATCAGTTGCTGCCAAACTAACCGATGTGCTTATTGTATTAATTTGTGCACCAAATCCTGACAATGTATTTGTAGTGGATCCCAATAAATTACCACTCAAATCTAACCTCATTCTTTCTACTCCTGCGGTTCTAAAAACAATATTATTGTTCATTTCTGGCAAAGTTGAAAACCCCGAAATATCAATAGAAGATTGTGCTGTTGTTGCACCACCTCCACCTGCAGCTATTCTCAAAAAACCATCATCAGCCCCATCTAATTGCGTTGCCCCACTTGACGAACCTACACCTCTGATTTCATATGCCCCTACAGATGCAGAATTGAGCGCTGGCCTAGCTGTAGCATTGCTAAAGCCATTGTGTATTCGAACTCCGCCACCTGCGATATTTAATTTTGCGGTAGGCGTAGATGTTCCAATACCCACATTACCTCCTAAAGGATTTAAGAGTAAATTATAATTGGTGCCATATGTTTTATTTCTTGACTGTATCCAAGAATAAGTACTGGTGCTACTTAATCCAAAATCTAAAACATGACTAGCCGAAATTCCACTCAATCGAAAATTTCCATTTGCAGCACTTCCACTAGATGCTGGATCTGCCGTTATTGTTTCCACTTGAAATTTATTAATCGGCGAGGTGGTACCAATGCCGGTTTGGGCGCTGGTATAAAATACAGAAATTAAGAACGTAAATATTATAAGTGATTTTTTCATGCTTATTATCTTATCCAAATTTGATGAAATGTATGATAAGAACTACCTCCATTAAAATCATCCACTTCCCATCTTGTACCATGACCTCTAATTCCCCAATGGTAAGTGCCGCTTAACCAAAACGGGAAATTTGTCATTGCACTATTTCCTTCATTAGTAAAATAATTTCTCGCACTATTTGGCAAAAATGCATTATGACCTGCCAATGGCGTAAAACTAGTGTTTATATCTGTCATACTTCCAGAACCTGTTTTGAAATAATTGATTGTATTAGCATGTATTGTTTTAAAATGTATAACTCTACTATGCGCACTTGTAGATCCATAAAATCTTAACTCAGAAAAAGTGAAACTATTCAAATAGCTATTAGATGCATGACCCCATGTGGTTGTAGAAGCAGATTCGTCTGTACCCAAAGTTGTAGAACCTAACAGAGGTAATGAATTTGTTTTAACTAAAATATTCGGATTTGCTCCACCTCTGTGTTGATAATTTAACACCAAAGTCCAACCACCGCCATCTGTTGTCATGTCACAATTACAATTAATCGCAGGAAGAACTCCTGTAGGTCCATCAGGGTCAATGGTATATACTCCTGAAATTGATCCAGGAAAATTATCAATAATCTCTTTGCAAGATTTAAATATATTTTCTCGCAATAAAATACCTAATCGCATAGAAGCATAACTGTTCACTGTAATTGGGATTACACGTACATAACGCGCAAACATAACTTTTGGAAAATTATTATAAACCTTTGTAATTTGGTCTGAATTTAAAATTAATTCTGTACTTGCTGTTGCCCAATTAACATTATCTATACTCGTTTCTACTTTCGCACTTGTTACCCATTGCGCCATATTTGCTCTTCCCTGTGTTATAATTCCCTGTACCCATCTTGGGCTTAATAAATCATATTGTAAGTAATCTGTACCATTATTAGGATTTCCTGCAGACCATGCCTGACTTCCATCAATCCAAGGTATACCATGAGATATCCCATAAGCATCATTATTATAAACATTAGACCAAGACCAATTTTGTGAATTATTTATGGACTCAATCAAAGGATTTGCATTCATACTAGTTGATGCAATCCATTTACTAGTATTACTACTAAATGCTAATTTAGCAGATCCAGCAAATGTAATTTTATTGGAATAAACATTACTAGCTGCAGGAATCGTAATCGTATGTCCATTTAAAATATTAGCCGTACCTGAAAGATCCTTAGGACTCGACCAGGTATTGGTATTATTAAAGTTACCAGAACCAGTACTATTGGTAGAAGTCTGCGCACCAATATTCGTGAATTTGATTAAAAGAATAAATATGAAAATACGTTTCATTATTATCTATTTCTTTTTTTATTCAGCTTATTTACTTTGATAGTTAAACTATCAATTTGTTTTTGTTGTTCTTTAATCGCTTCAACCAAAAGGGCAACCACTTTGTCGTATTTAACAGAACGGTATTCCTCAGGTGTCTTATCTTTTGTAACAACTTCTGGAAGCACTTTCTCTACTTCTTGTGCAATAAATCCTATTTCTGTTTTGTCTGTAAATTCTTTATTTGGAAATGCTTTTTGATCCCAATTAAAGTATACCCCACGTAGAGATTTTACTTTATCTAAAGCGTTTTCAACTGGACGTATATTTATCTTATATCGAATATCTGAAGAACCCGCAATTGAATTAGCAATGATATCACCGTTTACTTGAAGGCGCACGGTTGGATCTGAATTACCTATTCCAATAAATCCATTTTCTTTAATTATCAATCCATTTAACTCACTAGTATTAAAAATACGTAGTCTTGCATTAGCTGAACTTGTACCATACTGATCTATAATCCAATCTGCTGTACTTCCCACTAAGGATTTTTTAATGGTTATCTGCCCTCCTTCATACTGTGTGGTACTCGGATTTAATGTTAAATCACCAGCTATTGTTCCTGCTGCATTACCCACTGTTAAAGTTGTAGAAGGACTAGTTGTGCCAATTCCAACATTCCCCCCTATTGGATTAAACACCAAATTATATGTAGTCCCATAAGCAGCTTTATATCTTGCCTGCAACCATGCATAAGTAGATGTTGAACTTAATCCAAAATCTAAAACATGAGAACCAGAACTTGGACCTAGTCTTAGATTCCCATTTGCGCTTAAACCTGAAGATGCAGGATCTGCAGTTGCTGTAACTACTTCAAATTTATTCACAGGCGTAGTTGTACCAATACCAGTTTGAGCTACTACTAAATATGCATTAGCTAAAATGAATAATATGAAAATTACTTTTTTCACTCTTAAACGATATTATGTTCTTGCGCTAATTTAAATAACTCAATATTATTAGTTACACCTGTTTTAGAAAGAATATTTTTCTTAAACGTTGAGATAGTATTTGATTTCAATTCTAAAGAAGCACTAATGTCTTTTACTTGCGCACCTTGCAACATTAAGTCCAATACCTCTCTTTCTCTCCTAGAAAGAATTGAAAAAGGGTTAGTGATTGATATTGTTTCCATTGTGTATACTTGAATAATTTTATAATATTTTATTAGGATTAGAATAAAGCTCTTATTACATACCAACTAGTGCCATCTGAAATCAATTTCATCCAATTGTTAGATGGCTCAATGCCTAGTACTGCACTTGTTGCTGTTGTTGTTGAATTATCAGATATAATATAACAACTACCCCCTGCAGAAATAGTTACACTAACACTTGCCACATTCTTAATTGTATATTCTCTTCCGTTACCTGCATCTGCTGCATCTGGCAAGGTGATTGTTTGAGATGCGGTTGAACCTGTAAAAATGATATAGGTTACATTACTTGTAGAATATGTAGTACTTGAACTTGTAGATGTTACCGTTCCACCTGCATTGCTCCAACTTGCTACTCCAGTTGCATTAGATGTTAATACCTTGCCTGCTGCTGCTCCAGTTGGAATTGTAACTGTACTACTAAATGTAGCAGCGCCTGTTGTTGTTAATGAAGTTAATGTTGTTGCTCCTGTCACATTCACTGTAGAAGAAAATGTTGCAGCGCCTCCATGTGCCGAAGTTCCAGAAAGCGTTGTAGCTCCTGTAACTCCTAATGTAGTTCCTACAGTAGCTGCTCCTGTAATTGATGCACTTGCTAAAGTAGTTGCTCCAGCAGATAAGGTAGACGAATAAGTACCAGTTGATGCACTTAAATTGCCAGATAAACTTAATGAAGTACCTGTTGCAACACCTAAAACAGGGGTCACCAATGTAGGCGTATTTGATAAAACTACGCTACCTGTCCCTGTTGATGTTGTCACTCCTGTACCTCCATTTGCAACAGCAATAGTTGAACCACTCCAAGTTCCGCTCGTAATTGTTCCCAATGTCGTTAAACTTGAAGTCACCACATTACTAGCTAATGTAGTTCCAGTTAAGGTATTTGCGTCCGCAGCAACTGTTATGTTTGAACTACCATCAAAGGCAACTCCGTTAATATTTCTAGCTGTAGTTAATTTATTCGCTGTACTTGCTGTTCCAGATAATGTTCCATTTAATGTAGTAGCAGAAATAGTTGTTGCATCCAAACTATTTAATCCCGTTACCGATGTAATAGTACCGCCTAAAGCCATTGTAGTTGACCCTACTATTATTGTACTATTTGCTAACTGTGCATTAGTAATTCCAGCAGTTGAACTTAAATCAGATGTTGTAATTGTACCATCTAAAATTTTTGCTGATGTAATTGCATTATCAGCGACAGTAGTTGCATTCACATTTGTTAGTCCAGAACCATCTCCAACAATTGCATTTGCAGTTATTGTACCCGCTATTACAGCGCTAGTCGCATTTAAAGTTGTTAAATTACTTGAACCTGAAACATTCAAAGTAGTTGCAGTAGCGGTACCTGTAGTTAAACCGCCACTTAAGACTAATGATGTACCAGTTGCAGCTCCAATAACAGGAGTGGTTAAAGTTGGGCTAGTTGATAAAACAACACTACCACTTCCTGTTGATGTAGTAGCACCTGTTCCTCCATAAGCAACTCCTATTGTAGATCCATTCCATGTTCCAGATGTAATAGTGCCAACACCTGTCAAACTTGAAGTCACCACATTACTAGCTAATGTAGTTCCAGTTAAGGTATTTGCGTCCGCAGCAATGGTAATATTTGAACTACCATCAAAAGTAACACCATTGATGTTTCTTGCTGTAGTTAATTTATTAGCAGTACTAGAAGTACCTGATAGCGTACCCGTAATGACTCCAGCAGTAAAATTACCACTTGCGTCCCTAGCTACTATTGCGTTTGCTGTATTTGCATCTGTTGCAGTTGTAGCACTATTACTAACTTTACCCGCAGTCGTTATTGTAGCTATTTTAGTATCAGCAATCGCCGTACCACTCCAAATACCACTTGTGATTGTTCCAACCGTAGCAAGGTTCGATAAAGAGGTTAATGTTGTATTTGATGTTGCAGTTATATTTCCAGCTGTCGTTGCAGTTGTTGCATTACCTGTTAGATCCCCAGTTAAATTACCAATAAAGTTTGGCGCAGTTACATCACTACTAAATGTTTTCGCTCCAGCAATAGTTTGCGCACCTGTTGAAACCAATCCAGGGTTAGTACCATCAGCAGCAGATAATGTTAATGAAGTTCCACTAATGGTTCCACCTGCAGCATATGAAGTTGTTGTTGTATAATTTAATGAATTAACGCCTGCAATAATACCAACTGTACTTGCAGCTGTTAATCTACCTTTACTATCTACTGTAAATGTTGGGATTGCAGTTGAAGATCCATAAGACCCTGCAGTCACTGTTGTATTTGTTAAAGTAGCCGTTCCAGTTACATCAGTCGTTCCATCGAATGCACCACTAGTATAGGTAATATCGCCTGTTGTTGAAATAGTTCTTCCTGTTGCTAAAGCGGTTGCAGTACTTGCATTACCCGTTAAAGATCCAGTTAAAGTTGTTGCAGCTAATGACGTCAATCCTGTAACAGAAGTAACTGTTCCACCTAATGTCATTGTAGTAGAACCTAATATTGTAGAACTGTTTACTAGTTTAACATTTGTTAAACTTCCATCAGCAACAGCTGCAGAAGCAACGCGTGTATCAACATAGTCTTTAATAGTTTTTACACTTGGGTATTTTGTAGTTGAATTTGCATCCGCGTTCAAATCAGTACTTTTATTTACAATAGCTTCGGCCCCTAAATTTGTTAATGCACCCGTTGCTGTAGTTGCTCCTGTGCCTCCATTAGCGACAGCTATTGCCGTTCCACTCCATACACCTGAAATAATAGTTCCAACACTTGTTAAACTTGATCCCGTTATTGTAGATGCTAGCGTTGTTCCAGTCAAAGTACCGGCACTAACGGTAGCCAAATTTGATTTTACATATTCAGTTGTAGCAATCGTTGTTGAATTATCACTTACACTTGGTGTTGGCGCTGTTGGAATACCTGTAAATGCAGGTGAAGCAATAGGCGCTTTTAATAAAATATTAGATGCATTTGTTGCAATTGCAGATGCATTTGAAGTAATACTTGCTGTATTAGCAGCAATAGATGTTGTGTTTGCAGTGATACTAGCAGTATTCGCAGCAATTGCAGATGCATTTGAAGTAATACTTGCAGTATTAGCAGCAATAGATGTTGTGTTTGCAGTGATACTAGCCGTATTTGCAGCTATTCCTGATGTATTTGATGTAATACTTACAGTATTTGCATTTACACTTGTATTCAAAGCTTGTTCCGCTGCTCTGGCAGTTGTTGCTTCAGTTGCAATTGCAGTTGTGTTTGCAGTGATACTAGCAGTATTCGCAGCAATAGATGTTGTGTTTGCAGTGATACTAGCCGTATTTGCAGCTATTGCTGATGTATTTGATGTAATACTTACAGTATTTGCATTTACACTTGTATTCAAAGCTTGTTCCGCTGCTCTGGCAGTTGTTGCTTCAGTTGCAATTGCAGTTGTGTTTGCAGTGATACTAGCAGTATTCGCAGCTATTGATGATGTATTTGAAGTAATACTTGCCGTATTCGCTGAAATAGAATTTGTATTTGTTGTAATCAAACCTGGTAAAGTTGCAATCGTACTTGAACTAACTCCTCCTATACTGTTTATAGTGGTTGCAAATGAACCATTACCTGTACCACTAACATCACCAGTTAAAGTAGTGGTGAAATTCGCAGCCATTACATCTGTCCCAATTACTAATCCTAAATTTGTTCTTGCATCTGATGCAGTTGTTGCACCCGTACCCCCTTTTAATACTGCAAGAGAGCCATTAATTTTCGCCGAAGTGATACTATTATCCGCCACACCTGCGTTCGCACTTTGTTGATCCACGTAATCCTTAATCGCCTTAAACGAAGGGAATTTCGTAGTCGAATTACCATCCACAAGAATATCGTTACTCTTATTTGCAGTTGGCTCTGCACCTAAATTTGTTAAAGCAGCTGATGCAGTTGTTGCACCAGTTCCTCCTTTTGCAATAGCAATTGTAGTTCCACTCCAAACACCAGATGTGATTGTTCCAACACCAGTTAAACTTGAGCTCGTTATATTAGTTGCTAATGTACTTCCAGTTAATGTATTTGCATCAGCATCAATATTAATACTTGCAGATCCATCAAATGGTACACCGTTAATATTTTTTGTTGCAGCTAACTTAGTTGCAGTTGCTGCATTACCAGTGGTATTTTGATTTAGTGTTGGAAAATTTGTTAACGCAATTGCACTTCCATTTGGTGCTAAATAATCCGTTCCTGCAGTTAATGCATTTTGCTTGTTGTTAAACGTGGTAAAATCCGAAGCAGCTAAATAACCATTGTTACTTGCAGAAGCTGCACTCATGCTAAAAGTACCTGTTGCTGTATTAAAGCTTAAAGGGCTAGTTGCATTCAATGCACTTCTAACTCTAGCATCTGTATAATATTTATTGTTTGCTCCTTCACTCACATCATTTGTAGTTAAGACTACGTTTGGTCCAGCATATCCATTCACGGTAGATACATAAATTGGTGTTGCTAAAGCAATCCAATTGGACAAAGTTGATGCCGGCAATGCACTTAATACGTAGTTATTATTATTATCCGTTCTAATAGCCATACTACCCACTTGAGCTCCTGAAATGGAGGTCATAGCAGAAGATGAATTGACAACACTTACGTTTTGAAAAGAGATAGCTGGGATTTGATTAGATGGGATTTTTCCATCATTACCTAATGTAGCAACTCCATTATTAGCAGCTTTTTGAGTTGCATCAATTTTATTATTAAAACTTGTAAAATCTGCCGCAGTTAAAAAACCATCTACACTTGTTGTAGCTTGGGTCATACTAACAGTGTTTGCATTCTTTACTAATGGTGTAGTAAAACTCAAAGGTGCTTGTACATCCGTACCTATCACTAACCCCAAATTTGTTCTTGCAGCAGCAGCTGAAGTTGCGCCAGTTCCACCGTTTAATATTCCTACTGTGCCAGTTACATTTGATGCTTTTCCTGTAATGTCACCTGTGATTTTTGTTGCATCTATCCCTGTAGCCAATTTTGCATTGGTAATATTACCGTCTGCAATTTTTACTGTGGTGACTGCATTATTTGCAATTTCTGGCAAAGCAGCTGTCCCAGTCAAATCTCCAGATAATTGAATCTTTCCTTTTACGGTAGGGCTTGCATCAACGATTGTTGCAATACTAGATGCAACCTGCAAGTCTACATAATCTTTAACCGATTTTACTGAAGGGTATTTTGTATTAGAAGCACCATCTACTGTTAGATCCGTGCTTTTGTTTGAAAGATTTTCTTTTAAACCTAATGATGTAGTTACATCTGCAGTATTTGCTTTCAATCCTAATGCTGTAGTGACATCTGTTGTATTTGCCTTTAAACTTAATGAGGTAGTTACATCCGCTGCATTTGCTTTTAATCCCAATGCAGTGTTCACATCTGTTGTGCTTGCTTTTAAAGCTAATTGATTGTATATAGTAGTACTATCAAATGTTTTGGCAGCTAATTGAGCAGGTGTAACATACTTCGTTAGACTATCTGCAATATTCAATTTTGTAGCAATTGAATTTAATATTGGTGCTTGATCAAATGTTTTAGCATCTAATTGAGTAGGTGTAACATACTTTGTCAAACTATCTGCAATATTCAATTTTGTAGCAATTGAATTTAATATTGGCGTTTGATCAAATGTTTTAGCAGCTAATTGAGCAGGCGTAACATACTTTGTTGAACTATCTGAAATATTTAATTTCTTATCCATTCCAAAAACACTGCCTGCATATAAGGCATATGGTACTGTTCCAAATGGAGAAGTTCCTAGATCTATTAAGTCTTTTGTGTAATCCCAGCCACTAACAGGCGCTACTGGTGTAATTGCAATTTTTAAATTCAAATAATATGGACCTTGTGCCCAATCAATCCCATTTAGACTAGTAACTGTACCGCCAATTCTTTTACCTTGACCAACACTTATACTAAATACACCTAATCCATCTGTATTTGTTTCATGTTCTTCAATTAATACCTTAGTTCCAGTTACAGTACTTTGTATGATACTTGATTGCACAAATATTTTTCTATCCTTTGCAGGATTAGAATATGGATCTCTTGCAACTGCTTGAAAATTTATACCACTTGTTGGAGCTTGTGCTAATAAATGACTTTGCAATAAAGTCATCATTATAACAAATACAAATGAAATCTTACATTTAAAATATTGCTTCATATTACTTCTTTTCAAAATCTTTATATTAATTCGCTTTTATAAATTTGATTGCATCCACATAAGCCGGCGACTCTATTTTAAGAACAAACGTTCCATTAGTCAATCCACTTAAATCAATTGTTAATCCTTGGAATAAATTATACCCAGTCTCTTTTTGTGTTCTTATCAATGCGCCTTCTGCAGTCCAAATACTTAAATTAAATGTCTCTGTCAATGGCGGTGTATTATTTAATTTAATTTTCGCAAAATGATTAACAGGATTAGGATATAGCTTTACACCTAAGCTGTTTATTCTCATAGTTACTTCACAGTTAAATGCAAATTGACCATTCCCTCTTGGGCCATTCAAAACTGCAACACCATTTTGAACATCAATACATGCATTTATGCTATTAAAATTTATAGCGTTCCCATTACTTGCAGTTCCAGGCAATGCACCAAAAGTACTCATCACAAAAACCGGCGATTGTGCATTTACTTTTGCAAAAAAAGTAACAAAGGAAATGAATAATATTGTAAAATATTTCATTCTTAATTTATTTTGCACTGTAATAGAATTTACTAGTGGTTCCATTATCATCATAAGATATTACTAATACTTTTGCCCCAATAGACTCTACGTTATATACATAATTCACCGAACTCCCGCCGATTGTTTTTGCATTTACTTTAATTAGTGTTTTACCATTTGCAACTTCAATACTATATGTTCCTATAATACCATCAGAATCTAACGTAGTTTTATCCTTTAAAAAGTTAATAAAATAAGAAGCTTGTCCTAAATATGTTTTTGTCTTTATCGTAGAACCACTAATTGTTTGCACATAATCCAAAAACCAAGTCTTATCACTTAACATTTTATAGCTAAGTTCAACCTGAGGCCCAACAGTATCTTTGCTACAAGAAGCAAACCCTGTGATAATAACAATCGCTATTACTAATGCGTATAAATATTTATTTAAATTATTCTTCATCATTTATTCTTTATTTTTTATAATAAATCAGCTGCTTTAACCATGATACCTAATTGGAAAGTATTAATATTGGTTTTAATTGGTGCTTTTGTAAGAGAACCAATATTATGTTGATAATGTAAAAACAAGGTGTACAAGGATCTATTATTAAATTCAACACCTAAGTTTCCTTTAATAAAAATTTGTTTGTACGCATTAGTTGCCTTATTATCTAAGCTAGTATTATTCAATCTTGCATCTATACTAGGGCCTCCAACTACATAAAATTTAAACTTATCCAAATCTCCATAAGGAATTAATTTTTTATAATGTGCTGCTACATTCATTGTGAAAAAATGATCCTCTGCTTTAAATGTCGAGAAGCTACCTACAACCGGCCCCAAACTACTTGAATTAATATAGCTTGCACCTGAACTAAGTTTACTTAAACTTACACTCAATGAATACTCATGCTTTTTCTTTACTATGCCATCTAAACGAATACCTCCAAAATAACCAGTTTTATACACATTATTATTTATGTCAGAATAGATATAATTAAAATTTGAATTAAAGCCACCAACATCAACTGTTTGTTTTGAGAAATTAGCACCGGACAATAATGAAACTGTCGTAGTTGCTGTATACTTCAAAAACTGCTCCTTTATAGATTTATAAACAGAGGTCGTATCCTTTACTTTCTCAACTTTTGGCGCAACAACTATTGCACTATCAGTTTTCAACTCAGCTTTTTTATTAAATCTTAGTTTCGTTAAGAAGCTTGCTTTCTTAGCAGTATCCTTTACTTTCTCAACTTTTGGCGCAACAGCTATTGCACTATCAGTTTTCAACTCCGCTTTTTTATTAAATCTTAGTTTCGTTAAGAAACTTGCTTTCTTAACAGTATCTTTTACTTTCTCAACTTTTGGCGCATCCGCATATCTTACCGTTAATTTTTCTGTCTTTACGATGCTTGAATCCTTTTTAAGGAATTTAAACTTAGGTAACTGAATTTTTGAGAGATTCAGCTTGGAAAATATACCCGTCTTAACTGGTATACTGTCACTCACCTGTGCATTTGCAAAGGAACAAATCAGCGTTGCACACATCACGAAAAAAATACATTTAAACTTACTCATATGATATAAAAAATATATTTAATATTTAACTATTATTTGCCATTTTGACAAAATGCAAAACCCACTCCTTTAGAGAGTGGGCGTGAAATTAGTTCTTATAAAATAGTAGACTTATGTCTAAATGTCGAAGATTGTCTAAGTTTCGTAAACCTGAACAGATTTATAGACATTTATCGCTTATGATATAGACATTAGTCTAGATTGTTCAAATATTCTGAGGGCGTAACCCCTACTTTTTGCTTGAAGGAAGTAAAGAAACTGGTTCGAGATCCAAAACCTGCCTGTTTTGCCAAGGCATCTAATGTCAATATTTCACCCGAACCTTTGCGAATTAAATAGATTACATGATCAATTTTAAGATCATTTTTCCAAGAATTGAAATTGATTCCTAAGTGCTCATTAAAGTAATAACTAATATGATGAACAGGAATATCAATATCTGCCGACATCGTGGAAAGACTAAAATCAGGGTTTAGATAAGGTTTAGACAAACAATATTGTTCAATTTTATCATGCAATAAGTTCAACTTTTCTGAAGAAATCTCGAAACTTCTTGCATTTTTCTTACTACTCTCTATTGTTGTTTCATCTGCAATATGTTGCTTTCTTGAAATAATATAATCTAACTGTGGCAATCCGTATAAAATATTAGGGAAGAATAACAAGGATACATTCAAAAGAATCAAACCAATCAAAGTACTAATTAAAAAATAAAAACCTTTTACTTCTGCAATTTTGTAATCATTTGCTTGATAGGAGAATATAGTAAAAATTAAGAAACTTATATAAAGTAATAAAGTGTTAAATATTAAAAAGATCGACCACCTAAAAATTAATTTAGATTGTTTATCCGTTGGACGTTCGTCTTTGAATTTTATTACGATTAAACGAATACAAAGGGCCACATAAAACAAACCTATCAAGGGTCTTAATAAAAATTTAATTGAAGATGGGATAAATATATTCTTGTAGTTTAGAATCTCTGATGGAGCTTGTAATACCCTTGACGCATATTCAATTTTATCATCAAAACTACTAAATAAATGAGGTGCAATATTTATTAGTAATAATATCGCGGGTATAAAATGTAATAAATCTAACTTACTCAATCTATAATCATCTCTCAATAATCCTCTTATATAAAAATAAAGCACTGGGCCAACTAATAAAAAAAGCGGGGTAAAATTCACCAACAAAATTGCAATTAAGGTTTTGCTCTCAGAATAAATTGTTGCGTAATGTGCTAGTGAATACAAATTATTGATGAAGAAAAAAGCAAATAAAAACAAGTTAACCCTGTTTGACTCTTTAATATGAATGAGCAACAAGAAGGATACAATAAAACCAAGTATAGTGATATATAATAACAATGGGGGATGTATTAAAATTATTGTAAATCGAATCAAGACAAAAATATAGATTTTTATCTAATTTATGCCTGATTTTGTAGCCAAGCCCAGGCTCGAACTGGGATTTAGCGCTTCGGAAACGCTTGTACTAACCATTGTACGACAAGGCCATTTTTCAACTATACCGAATTGATGCCTTTATTACCGTCGAAACAATACATTAATAGCTGCTGGAAAAAATATGAATGTAGGTAAACTGCGCATGATATTTAAATCTTCCAATAGCGTCGATGTATTTGACAAAAATTTAAAAACAGTTGCTGCGTTGTTCTTCTGAAAAATTCTTGCAAAAATTTCATCGCCTCGCATTTTTTTATTTTCTAATATATACAATAAAACAGCGTCATAAAAATGATGCCTTGTATCGTGCACCACTGAATCTATATTTTGATTCAGCTTCAATTGATTTACAATTTGTAAAGTTTGTTGCTGAATAAATTGGAAAGCATAGCCCGTACTTGCTTTTACTGCGTCACCCATTGTTCCTATGGAAATAATTGACTTACTTGTTGTAGCAAATTTTTGGGAAGTCATTGGTATTGCACCTTTTTCTGTATGGACAATATTGTATTTGCAACCCTTGTAATTTTGGGATAAATAATGATCTAAAACTTGATCGTAATCTGATTCTTCAAGTATCGTTGGGGAAAACAAAGTGTATTCAACCAATGCTTTTTTATTGGACATGGGCAATAAATACATAAATGCTGTTGCATCCATTTGCGGTACATTAAAGTCCATTAATCTTGCTACTTTATCATCAAATAATTCTTGATCAAAATCGACTACAATTCCTTTAAAATGTTGCCATAAAGCAGGTTGCACTTTTGTTGTATGATCTAGTGTCAAAGGAGTGATACTTGAAAAAACGAAAGCACCAATAGCTGAACCAGACGCCCAAGTAACTTTGGCTTCTGTTGAATTTAATTCAAGGACTGATTCAATCTTTGCAGTCTGAAAGACTACATTATTGAAGGGTTTTGCATAGGCAAGTACATATTCATAAAAATCTGCTCCTTGTATCATTTTATACTCAAATGGCGCAGTAGTTAATACGCGTACCATTGGATCCTTAAGTACTTCGATAGAAGTCCATTTATTACAAACGATTGATTCAAATGGACCAATACGGTCTTCCCAAAAACACCAGGTACGATCATTCCCTTTCTCAAAATTTGAATCTAGTACAAGGATCTTTTTTTTATTTAAAATGGGGTCTTGCAATAAATGGTATAACAAAGAATAGCCGGCGCAACCAGCACCGGCTATTATATAATCATATTTAATTTCTGTTTGCAAGACTATCCGTTGTTTTGAATCATCTCGTCTCTTCTCACTTTATCCCAATATTTTTTAGCAACAATCAACATACCAAAGCTTTCACCATCTTCCTTACCCATGTGCTTATGGTGCATTTTATGCGCCCAACGTATTGCTTTAATGTATCTATTATTTGATTTTGTAAACCATTTAATTCTCTGGTGAATAATCACTTCGTGTACAATAAAATAAGCAAATCCATACATTGCCACACCTGTTCCAATTCCAGACAACCATGGCATTGCATGGAATGTACCATAAAAGATACAAGCCATACTTGGTATAGCAAATATTAAAAAGAAGGCGTCGTTCTTTTCAAAAAAATGTCCAGTCGGCTGATGATGATCTTCATGCAAATACCATAAAAAACCATGCATAACATAACGATGTGTTAACCAAGTCACACCTTCCATCACTGCAAAAGTCAACAACATAGAAATTAAGAAAATCATAAAATGTATTTTAATGCTACAAAGTTACTATAAGAAATTTAAGCTTGTTCTTATTTTTGCTTTTATTAAGATGAAAAATTTGCCATAATCAGGTATCCTAATTCTAGAGCTCAATAAGGCACCATGCTTAGTTCGTTTGATCTTTTTAAATAATGCGAAGTAATATTTAAACGCAAGATAGACCCCAAAACGACAATTGCTTGGTAAGACTTTAATACCCTCCAATGCTGCTTCAAAATCTGCTTGTATATCTGCCTCAATCGCCTCTTTATCTTCGATGGTGAAATTGCTGAAATCGCAATTTGGAAAATACATCCTTTCCATCCCCACAAAATCTGCTTTAATATCCCTCAAAAAATTTACTTTCTGAAAAGCCGCCCCTAATCTTTGCGCTGATGGTCTTAAAGCTTCGTATTGTGCTTGATTGCCCTTACAGAAAAGCTTTAAGCACATTAATCCAACCACTTCTGCACTTCCAAAAATGTATTTATTATAACTTTCTTCATTGTGGTATTGCTGACACAAATCCATTTCCATACTATATAAAAAAGCATCTAATAATGAACGGTCAATATTGTATTGGTTGTACGTCAATTGAAAGCGATGTAAAATGGGATTTAAACTAATCCCTTTATCTAATGCTTCGTATGTATCTGCTTTAAATTTAGCTAGTAAATCTTCTTTATCGTAATCATGGAAAGTATCTACAATTTCATCTGCAAATCGCACAAAGCCATAGATATCATAAATAGGCTGACGAAGTGATTTATCTAACAATCCAATAGCAGATGAAAAACTAGAGCTATACAATAAAGTAGTGTATTTACTACTTTGCGCGGTCACCTCATTATATAATTTTAATGAAGACATAGTTAATTTACTTTATGTTTTTGGTCTACCAATTTAGCAACAACTTCGCCACTAATCAAACTTGGAGGTACACCTGGTCCAGGCACTGTAAGTTGTCCAGTGTAGTATAAGTTACTAACTTTTTTACTTTTACAGCTAGGTTTTAAGTTTGCTGTTTGCAATAAAGTATTCGCTAGCCCATATGCGTTCCCTCTAAATGAATGGTAGTCTTCTTTAAATTCCTTTACAGCAAATGAGCGATTGTAAACAATATGGCTTCTGATTGATTGACCTATTCTTTCTTCGAACCTTTTTATAATCATCTCAAAATACTGATCTCTAATATCTTCTGTATCTCCTTCTAGTCCAGCTGCAATAGGGATTAATAGAAATAAATTTTCACACCCCTCTGGTGCCACTGTTGGGTCAGTCACAGAAGGCACACTTGCATAAAACAATGGTCTTGTTGGCCATTTTGGATCAGCATAAATTTCATGTCCATGTAAACCAAAATCGGTATCAAAGAATAGTTGATGATGTTCAACTCCTTCCAATTTTTTATTTAACCCAACATAATACAATAAGGAACTTGGTGCCATCACCCTTGTATCCCAATAATTTTTTGAATAAGACTGGTATTCAGGTGCTAATAAATTTGTTTCTATATGATGATAGTCGCCAGCACCAATTAATACATCCATTCCATATTGCTTCTTTTCTCCAGTTGCAGATTGTAAAGTATTTACTGCAATAGCTTTACCTGAAACAACTTCTATAGAGGTTACCTCCTCCCCTAATTTAAATTCTACACCTAATGAAATTGCTAAATCGTACATGGCCTGAACAATACTGTACATGCCATTTTCAGGATACCATGTGCCACCCTTGATATCTGCGTAATTCATCAAACTATATAATGCGGGTGTTTTTTCCGGTAGAGCACCTAAAAATAAAACCGGGAATTCCATTAAAGACTGAATAGAAGGATGTTTGAAAAATTTAGCCACGTGTTTTTTCATTGACTGAAAAACATCCAGCTTAAATACCCCTTTCACCAAATCCATATCTAAAAACTCCATCAAAGAAAGGCCTGGATTATGAACTAATTTACCTACCCCAACATCATATTTGAATTTGGCTTCTGCCATAAAAGCATCCAACGCTTTTGCAGCGCCTGGCTCAACAGATTCTAATAAATTTTGTAATTCGGTGTAATTAGCTGGTATGTTCCAAGCTTCTTTTTCAAAATAAACTCTGTAGGAAGGATCTAATCTTTTTAATGCATAGTAATCACTTACTTTTTTCCCAAATGCATTAAAATATCTTTCAAAAATATCAGGCATCCAATACCAACTTGGACCCATATCAAATGTGAAACCCTCTGCACTAAACTTTCTTGCTCTACCTCCTGGTAAATGATGCTTTTCGATAACTGTTACACTCCAACCTTTTTGTGCCAAAAAACTTGCTGTTGATAATCCTGCAAAACCAGCGCCAATTACAATAACTTTTTTTGGTTGAAATGACATGAAATTAATATCGTTGAATCTTCTGTTTTAAAATTTTTCTAGCAAAGTGAATTCTACTTTTAATTGTACCTAGAGGCTCGTCTAACGCTTCTGCAATTTCATTGTATTTATATCCTTCCACATACAAATTAAATGGCGTTCTAAACAACTCAGGCAAATCATGTATGAATTGATTTACTTCCTTCAAATTTAAGTTAGTTATTCCATCATTCACCACCTTATTGAAAGTTTGATCAATTAAAAAATCATTAGGGCTATTGTCCAACACGGTAGACTGCTTAGCTCTACGACGGTAATCATTGATAAAAATATTACGCATGATCGTATATAACCACGCTTTAATGTTGGTACCAACATTGTATTTGTCTTTATTGGAGATGGCTCTGAACAAAGTATCCTGGTATAAGTCTTTTGCAGACTCATGATCCTTTGTTAGGTTGATTGCGAATGGTCTTAAAAACTCAGCATTTTCGGTTAATAAGAGACTAAATTCTGCGTTTGACATACAATTTTGTTTAACGTTTGAATTGTAAAGTTAAACATTAAAATAGGATACTACCTAATTTTTGTTTAATATTTTTAAAAATAAATTAAACAAAATAATAGGTCAAAGTCTAAAAGCTACAATGCTGACTACCAGATAGTTAGAAAACTAGTGGCTTCAGCATTGGTATAAATTAGGCCCTTTTTAGGGTAATTTCTATTGAGGGAAGGCTAAATTTCTTGTAAAAAGGAGATGGTTTCTGCCAAACTTCTCTTTAATTGGATATTGCTAGCAATCTTCCCTTTAAATTCTTGTATCAATTGACCAGATAAAATGATCGGGGTCTGTGGGTTGATGGTCCCTAAATTAGAGAAGAACTTATCTAATTTGAAGTTCTTAGCAGGCGAAGTGATATGACAATATAAGTAATCAATCTTTCTAACCTCTGTTAAGTATTTTAAATCGACCATCGGAACGTTCGCTCCAAGGTAATCTACATAAACACCTCTTTGCTTTAATAAGAAGTGTACATATAAAATACCTAGTTCATGGTATTCGCCCTCTGGCATGAACAATACAATACGCTTAGTATAGTTGACTAATGGAGGTAATTTTTCAATACCTAATATAATCTTCTGACGTACAATATTTGTTGCTAAATGCTCTTGTGCTGGGTTGATATGATTGGTTACCCAAAGAATACCAACACGCTCTAGGTAAGGGAATATAATTTCAGTAATGGTTTTTTCAATGCCTTTTTGACCAATATATAAATCTAATTGACGCTCAAAAGCAACCATGTTTAAGCCAACCATCTCTTTGATTAATGCATTCACCACACGCTCTTTTTGCGCATCTAATTGGCTTAATGCCATAATCTTTTCTTCCATCTGCTCGGAAGACATCTTATCTATATGAGAAATCTTGAATCCGTATTTATTTAAAAGAGATACGTTTAGAATCACTTTTAATTCATCTGCAGAATAAGACCTGATATTCGTTTCTGTTCTTTGCGGTTGCAAGAAATTATAGCGCTGCTCCCATATACGTATGGTGTGCGCTTTAATTCCAGAAATTTTCTCTAAATCTTTGATTGTATAAGATGACATACTACAAAAACAACAATTTGTCTGAATAGTTCAGTCTATTTTGAAATAACTGCGCTAAAATGACTTTTGTCTAATAGTTTACAGCAAAAAGTGGCTTAAAGTGAACAAAACTACTTTTTAAGCCCTCGTAAGTATTCGCCG
>CAZLKW010000004.1:57531-58448 GCA_964560215.1 uncultured Sediminibacterium sp.
CATACTACAAAAACAACAGTTTTGCGGAAAGGTTCATTTTTTTGAAAAAAACTACTTTTTTAACCCACGCAAGTACTCTCCGTACCCACTTTTAGCGTATTTATCGGCTAAAACTAATAGTTGCGCCTTGTCAATGAAGCCCATTCTGTAGGCTACCTCTTCGATACAACCGATTTTCTGACTTTGGCGCTTTTCAATCACACGCACAAACTCGCAAGCATCTGCTAAGGATTCAAAAGTACCTGTATCTAACCAAGCAGTACCTCTATTCATGATACCTACTTGTAATTGCTTGCGTTCTAGGTATACTTTGTTCACGTCAGTGATTTCATATTCTCCTCTAGGAGAAGCTGGAATATTTTTAGCAATTTCAACCACTTGGTTATCGTAAAAATACAAACCAGGCACAGCGTAATTAGATTTAGGTGCTTTTGGTTTTTCTTCTAAAGAAAGTGCATTGTTATGATCATCAAACTCTACCACACCATAACGCTCTGGATCATTCACTTCATAGGCAAATACTGCAGCACCTTCAACATCGTTAAAGGATTGTACCAACTTACTAAAGCCCGCACCATAAAAAATATTATCACCTAAGACTAATGACACTTTATCTGTTCCAATAAAATCGGCGCCAATCACAAAGGCTTGTGCTAATCCATTAGGCACTGCTTGAACAGCATAACTAAACTTGCAACCAATCTCAGAACCATCGCCCAACAATCTTTTAAATTGATCATTGTCTTCTGGTGTCGTAATAATTAATACTTCTTTAATACCTGCCAACATCAAGACAGACAAAGGATAGTAGATCATTGGCTTATCATAGATAGGCATCAATTGTTTACTAATTCCTTTTGTAATTGGATACAATCTTGTACCTGATCCACCTGCTAAAATAATACCCTTCATAAAAT
>CAZLKW010000005.1:0-8887 GCA_964560215.1 uncultured Sediminibacterium sp.
AGTAATGTGTATGAGTGCTTATGGTAAAGAGGCTTACGGTTTATATCGTCCTTTTTCTTCTAAGGCAGTAGCACATACGATTAAAACTTATTCTAAATTCACTATCCCTTATCCATACCCAGTTGCTCAAAGTATTGAAGCATCAAATGGTATGGAATATCCAATGATCTGTTTCAACTACGGTCGTACAGAAAAAGATGGTTCTTATACAGAAGCTACAAAGAATGGTATGTTGGGTGTAATCATCCACGAAGTAGGACATAATTTCTTCCCAATGATTGTGAACAGTGATGAGCGTCAATGGTCTTGGATGGATGAAGGTTTAAATACTTATGTTGAATACTTGACAGAAGAATTGTATGACAATAAATTCCCAAGTCGTCGTGGTCCTGCTTTTGCAATTGCAGATTACATGAAATTGCCAAAGGATCAATTAGAGCCAATCATGACAAATAGTGAGAATATCATTCAGTTTGGACCAAACGCCTATGCGAAGCCAGCTACAGGATTGAATATTTTACGCGAAACGATTATGGGCCGTGAATTATTTGATTATTCATTTAAAGAGTATGCAAGAAGATGGGCATTTAAACACCCAACACCTGCAGATTTATTTAGAACAATTGAAGACGCTAGTGCAGAAGATCTAGACTGGTTCTGGAGAGGTTGGTTCTACAGCATCGATCCAGTGGATATTGCAATTGATACAGTAAAACATGCTGTGTATGACGCAACTGCAGCAGCTCCATCTGCAAGAACAATGCCTGCAAGAGGTCTAGCAAAACCAGAAGTGAATAGCTTCGAAGACATTTCTAAAATCAGAAATAGAAACGATAAGTCAATTGTGTTCTTAACAGATGTAGATACTACGTTAAGAGATTTCTATTGGAGATATGATAGAGGTTTAGAGCCATACGATACTGCAACAAAGCAACCAGCAATGGCAATAGCTGCTCCAGAAACATTAACAGATGCAGAGAAAGCAAAATATGCATCTGCTAATTTGTATGAAGTGAGCTTCTTGAATAAAGGTGGTTTAGTCATGCCAATCATTCTTGAATTCACATTCGAAGATGGCACTAAAGAAACACAACGTTTACCAGCTCAAATCTGGAGAAAGAACGAAAATAAAGTAACTAAAGTGTTCTTGACAAGTAAGAAAGCAGTGTCTATTCAATTAGATCCAATGCGTGAAACAGCTGATATTGACGAAAGGAATAACAAGTGGCCAAATGTAGCTGCTCCAAGTAAATTTGCTTTATTCAAATCTAAAGGTTTTGCTAGAGGTCAATCCATTGGGTTGTCTCCAATGGCTGCTAGTCAGAATAAAAAATAAGCTACCTAAACAATCTTAGATAATAGATGAAATTAAAAAGCCGCCTCTATATTGAGGCGGCTTTTTTAGGTCGATATATTAATGAATCGTTCATTTTAATCGCGCATCTAAAATGGATTAAGTATGTGCTGCTGCTTTATAGTTTTTCCATTTTGTAATCGCTGCTTCCATATCAGAAGGTAGTGGACTATCAAATCGCATCATTTCCTCTGTGGTTGGATGAACAAAGCCAAGTGTTGCAGCGTGCAATGAACATCTAGGACATGCATCAAAACAATTGTCAACGAATTGCTTGTACTTGGTATAAATAGTCCCTTTTAAAATTCTATCACCACCATATTCTTGGTCATTGAATAAAGTGTGTCCAATATGTTTCATGTGTACACGAATCTGATGTGTTCTGCCTGTCTCTAGCACACAAGATACAAGGGTCGTATAATTATAACGTTCAATCACTTTATAGTGTGTGATGGCATGTTTGCCCACTTCACCTTCAGGATAAGCATCAAACATTTTACGGAAAGTTTTATGTCGTGCAATATGCGCATTGACTGTACCCTCATCTTCCTCCATATTGCCCCATACTAATGCCACATATTTACGTTCAACGGTGTGGTTGAAAAATTGTGTTGCTAAATGACTTGCTGCCTCAGGCGTTTTAGCAAGAACAATTAAGCCAGTAGTATTTTTATCTATACGATGCACCAAGCCAAATCTCGGTAAGATTTCTTCGTTTAAATTTGGGTTCTGTTTCAATAAATGAAATGCTACGCCATTCAAAAGCGTACCGGTGTAATTGCCAATACCAGGATGCACGACCATATTGGAAGGCTTATTGATCACCATTAAGGCGTCATCTTCATAGACAATATCCAAGGCCATTTCCTCAGGCTTCAATTCTGTATAATCAGGATTGACGTAGCTCATATAAACTACTTCGTCACCAGGACGAGTTCGGTAATTGCTCTTAACGACTTTCCCATTTACGGTTAAAAATCCGCCTTCAATACCATTCTGTAATTTGCTTCTAGTTAGGCCTTCAATCCTCATTTGAACCCATTTATCGATACGCATAGGTTCTTGACCCTTATCTACGATAAAGGTTAGCTTTTCATATACATCCTCATTCTCTATTTGCAGCTCTTCATTTTGTATACTATCCGGTAATGAATCTGTATTCGTATGCGGATGTTTCGCTTTCTCTTCTGTTGACATGTTGCAAAAGTAAGTTATTGCTGCTTAGTTTGTAACTTTGTTCCATGCGTCAACAAGTGATTTTCGAAGATTTAGGGGTTAAAGCCTATCAGCCAACTTGGGATTACCAAGAACAGCTGTTAAAGCAAAGTGTTGAATTAAAGGCTCAGGCGAGAACAGAAGGAAAAGAAGCCAGTGATGCAGCAACCCAACATCGTTTGATTTTAGTGGAACATCCACCAGTTTTTACATTGGGCAAGAACGGCAATAGAGCCAATGTGTTGGTCTCTGATGAACAATTAAAAGTATTAGGAATCGAGTATTTCCACATTAATAGAGGAGGTGATATTACTTACCATGGTTTACAACAAGTGGTGGGTTATCCAATTATTGATTTAGATAAATTCAAGCCAGATTTAGGCTGGTACTTAAGAAGTTTAGAGGAAGTTATTATCCAAGTGTTGGCAGAATATGGATTAAAGGGCGAAAGAAGTGCCGGAGAAACAGGGGTTTGGCTAGATCCGCATGATCCTTTTGTCGCTCGAAAAATTTGTGCCATGGGCATTAAATGTAGTCGATGGATTACGATGCATGGTTTTGCATTAAATGTCAATACGGACTTATCTCATTTTGAATTTATCGTTCCTTGTGGAATTCAAGGGAAGACCGTGACATCTCTTGAAAAAGAATTAGGAAAAAAAGTGGATTACGATGAAGTGAAGCAAAAAATCAAATATCATTTTGAGGCTATATTTGATTGCGAGTTGATTTAATGAAATCTGTTTATTTATAGTTAAACTTGAATTTTAATGGAGGCTTTAAAATTTTAAAGTACCTGCAGGCAAAGATCGATTCCCTTGTAAACCTCCGCTATGTATGACTAAAATGGATTTACCATTTTCAAAATAATTTTCTTTGATTAATTGATCGACAGCAAAAATTAGTTTACTTGTATAAACAATATCTGTTGGTATCTTTTCCTTTTGCCATAATGCATTCATGAATTCTATCATAGTTGGATTGGTCTTAGCATAACCTCCTTGATGAAACTGGTGTAATAAAGTATAGGGTTTATTTGAATCAATCAAAAGGGCATTAATCTCGCCATTGATCGTCCCCTCGTTTTTTAAAACAGGAATGCCAATCACTTTTTGATGTGGTAATGCGGCATGAATACACCCTGCGAGCATCGTTCCAGTTCCAACTGCCGCAATAATATAATCGTAATGTTCGGTTGCATGATCTGTTAAAATAGTTGCAGCACCTTTTGCGCCAATAGGTCCATAACCTCCTTCGTCAATAAAATAAGTAGAAGGGGTGTTAAAGTGATCTATTAAAATTGCTTCTTTCTTAGTTTGAAATTCGCTTCTACCTAAAAAGATTAATTCCATCCCATAGACTTTGGCTTCAGCCAGACTTTCGGTGAGGGGTTCATTGTCGTTTGACCTTATGTAACCAATACTATTTAAACCAGCTTCTTTTGCAGCATAGGCTAGTGCGACAATATGGTTGGAATAAGGGCCACCAAAACTTGCCACGGTGGATGCACCATCCGCCCTCGCTGCATCTATATAAAACATAAGCTTAAAAAACTTATTACCACTCACAACAGGGTGCATTATATCCAATCTTAAAATGTCAACAATATGTTGCGCACTTAAAGAGGGGATAGCTTGCTTGTATGGCTTTATATGCAAAATTTTATATTTAAGATAAATCAACTAATTTTGTCCCCTGTAATGGATCGTGAAATTACAATTAAAATAAGGAAAATGAGTGCACCGACATTAGTGATTTTAGCAGCAGGGATGGCAAGTAGATATGGCAGTATGAAGCAAACCGAAGGGTTCGGCCCAAGTGGTGAAACAATCATGGAGTATTCTATATACGATGCCATTAGAGCAGGATTTGGTAAAGTAGTTTTTATTATACGAGAAGATTTTGCTGCAGCATTCAAAGCTGTCATTGAACCTAAATTAAATGGCAAGATTGAAACCGCATATGTGTTTCAGTCTTTAGATAAGTATACTGAAGGATTCTCAATGCCTCAAGAAAGAACAAAGCCTTGGGGAACTGCACACGCTTTATTATGTACAAAAGGTGTGGTGAATGAACCGTTTGCGGTAATCAATGCAGATGATTATTATGGACAAGCAGCATTTGAAGAAGCGTACGCATTTTTAACCACTACTTGTTCTGAAAAAGAATATTGTATTCTTGGATATGAACTTGCAAATACATTGAGCGAAAATGGAACAGTGAGTAGGGGCGTTTGTAGTTTAGATGATGCTGGTTATTTGACTTCAATAAAGGAGCGGACAAAAATTTATAGAAAAGAAGGCATTGGTATTGTCTTTGAAGAAGCTGGTATTGAAACAACTTTGGTTGATGACACTAGAGTAAGTATGAATTTTATGTGCTTTGCTCCAGGTTTCATTGATTTATGTGAAGCTGAGTTCAAAACATTTTTAGCAAAAGAAGGCCAGGAATTAAAGTCTGAATTTTATATTCCATTTGTTGCAGGCAGGTTCAAGGAATTGAATTTGGGTGCGGTAAAAGTGATACCTACAAACGCAAAATGGTTTGGAGTGACTTATAAAGAAGATGCGCCAGGTGTGAAAGCAAGTATTGATGCTCTGATCGAAGATAAAGTGTATCCTACTAATCTTTGGAGTAATTAATTAACTGACTACTAGTTGAAAGCGCGAACGCTGTAAATAAAATTCTTGAAATTATTAATTTGCGTTTTGCGGTCTTTCGAACCCTTAACTTTTTGCTTATTTAATTTAACATTTAAGTCCTTCGTTAATTTATTTGACTTTAATGTTGCTACTAGATCAAAAAGTTTTTCTGATTTAATTGCAAATGCAACACCTTCTGCTTGTTTTTGTCTACTACTCATGATACCCACTAATTCGTTCTTATCATTAAAAACAGGAGCGCCTGAATAACCAGGATTAGCGCTAATCTGAATTTGATAAGTATTGCTATCTCCATTAAATCCGGTTTGAGCGCTTAAGTAACCTCGTCCGTAAACAATATCATTGTCATTTCTTGGGAAACCTAAAGTAAAAATATCTTCGCCAAGTTCACTTGCTTTTTTACGAATTGTAAAAGGCAATGATTTGGTTTGTTTGTAATCTGTGTCTTCTATTTTCAATAAAGCTAAATCTGAATTCTTGTCACTGTATACAATCGTCGCTTTAAATTCTTGGCCAAGGCTGTTAACAACAATCGCACCATCACCTTTTAAGACATGGGCATTGGTAATGACATAACCTTTTGTGTCTATTAAGAAGCCAGAACCGCCACTAACTAATTTTGCATTTTCAGGTACTTTTGTTTTCACCTCATTAATAAGATGTCCTTGGACTTTTTGATTTCTTTCAATTTTTTCAACCGCCTTGCTTAATTCTAATATTTGATTGCCATTGATACTTGGGAATAAAATAAGCATCATTGCAGATGTAAACAAGGCAATGAATCCACCCACAGATGCTGCGATGGCAGTCACTTTTTTATACTTGCTCCAAAGTTGGATCAATTTAAATGAAGTGGATTGCGCTTCTACAGGCGCCCAAGTGCCAGCATCTAATAATTGATTGAATACCTGGTTACTTAGTTTAGAGAAATTTTTACGGCTAGCGTATACTTCCATTTCTCTTAGGAACATATCATGTTCCACCACCATCTGGTCAATCTCAGGCGTAGTTTTACGGATCGCCTCAAATTGAGTACGCTCTTCAACAGACATCTCGCCTGTTAAATATCGTTCGATCGCTTCCTGTAATTGAATATCATCCATGGTTTATTCTCCTATATTATATTGCGCAAAAAAGAGTTTCTTCAAGCGCACTAAACATTTATATTTCTGGTTCTTCGCATTGTCCGCATTGGTGTATCCAAACTGACTTGCTAGTTCCTGCATTCCTTTTTTGTTCAAATAGTATCCTTCTAACAAACTTTTACATGGCTCACCAAGACTATTGAGTGCTCGGTCCATAATTGCAAAAGCGGCATCTTTTTTCTCAAACTGATCCAAGTCATCTTCAACAGAGACTGTTTCTTCTTGAGCGCTGAGTGGGGCACTATATTTCCCCATTTGTTGCAATCTTTTTAACCAAAGATTTTTACAGATAGAGAATAAATAGGTTTTTATTTGACAGGTTAAGGCAAAATTGTCTAATTGTACCTTTTCGTACAAAGTGATCATTGCCTCCTGGAATATATCCCTAGCATCATCAAAAGAGCCATTGTTATTGGTAACAAAGTGCTGAATCATACCAAAATGACTTTTATAGAGGGTTTCCACCGCCTTGGAGTCATTTTCTGCTAATCCCTTTAAGAGGGCTTGTTCGTTCAATTCAGCTTTCAAGATATTAATACGATTAGGGTACAAAAGTAACCCAACTGGCTTAAAAATGACTTCTTTTTAAATTTTTTGGAAAATCGAGGTTACCTTTTATCTAGTAGGGTATTAAGAGTATAATTTAAACAATTAAAACTCATTCAAATGAAAAAAGTATTCGCAATCTTCGCTATCGCTGCTTTAACTGCATGTGGTGGTGCTTCTACTGAAGCTACAACTGATTCTACAACTGCAACTGTTGATACAGCTGCTGTTGCTGTTGATTCTGCTGCTGTTGCAACTGATTCAACTGCTGTTGATACTGCTGCTGTTAAGTAGTAGACAAAACATATTGAGCTGTTGTCCCACTTAGGTGGATGCTTGCCAAGCAACAGTAATCATACAAATTTTCATTTGGCAAGCAATCGTTAAGCCACTTCGTTTCTACGGGGTGGCTTTTTTTGTTTCACCCATTTTACTATTTCTTACGAATAGTTGTTAGTAAAATGTAAAAAACTTTATGCTTTTAGCCTATTTTAGGCTGTTTTAGCCTATCTTTGTGTCACGATGAAAGCAAATAGCAACTGGTTTTACTTTTTCTTTTATTTCTACTTTAACCAAAGTAGCCGGGTAGTATTTGTAAAAGCTTAAACGAAATAACTAAATATACAATCCCGGCTCAAACAGCCGGGATTTTTGTTAACCCCATTTGAAACAAGAGAGAAGTACAGTTTGAACGATGAATAAAAAAGTAACAATACAAGGATACGAAGGCAGTTTTCACCAAGTAGCTGCAAGGCAGTTTTTTGGGAAAGACGTTGACGTAATTACCTGTGCTACTTTTAGAGACGTGGTTCGAATTGGTGAAGATGCGAAACAATCCGATGGCGCAGTAATGGCTATTGAGAATTCTATCGCAGGAAGTATTCTTCCTAATTATAATTTGTTGCAAAAAAGCAAATTACAAGTCATTGGAGAAGTGTATTTGTCGATTAGTCAAAACTTGTTGGTTTATCCAGGTGTAAAATTGGAAGACATTAAGGAAGTACATAGTCACCCGATGGCCATTCTTCAATGTTTGGATTATTTGGAAAAGCAACATTGGAAATTAGTAGAATCAGAGGACACAGCTTTAAGTGCAAAGCATGTTCGACAACATAAGCGTAAACATATTGCAGCAATTGCTAGTAAGCTTGCTGCACAGTTATACGATTTAGATATGATTACGCCGGATATCCATACTTTAAAAAACAATATCACACGTTTTTTAATCATGGTGCCAGCAAAACAAAAAATAGAAATAGCGGATGCGGACAAAGCGTCTATCTATTTTCAAACAGACCACTCAAAAGGTATTTTATCCAAAGTATTGGCTAAGATAGCGCAGGGTGGTGCAAACCTAAGTAAGTTACAAAGTATGCCTATACCGGGTAGTACTTTTAAATATGGTTTTTATGCAGACATTGAGTTTGATCATAGAAAACACTTGGACAAATTATTGGTGGATTTAAAATTGATGACCAATAGTTTCAAAGTTTTCGGTTTGTATAAAAAAGGTAAAGTTGTAAAAGGATAAACATGAATTGGACGGTAGCAAAAAGATTGGAAGGTATTGGAGAATATTATTTTTCATCCAAATTGCGCGAAATTGATGAACTCAATAAAGCGGGCAAGCAAATTATCAATTTAGGTATTGGTAGTCCTGACTTGCCGCCGCATCCAGATGTTGTTAAAACATTACAAGAGGAAGCAAGCAAGGATAATCAACATGCTTATCAATCTTACAAAGGCGCTCCGGTTTTAAGAGAAGCGATCGCCGCATGGTATCAAAAATATTTCAAAGTAGAAGGCATTGATCCTGCTACCGAAATATTACCCCTATTAGGAAGTAAAGAAGGCATCATGCACATATGCATGACCTATTTAAATGAAGGAGATCAGGTGTTAATCCCTAATCCTGGTTATCCTACTTATACAAGTGCAGTTAAATTAGCGGGTGGCACTCCGCT
>CAZLKW010000005.1:8897-57794 GCA_964560215.1 uncultured Sediminibacterium sp.
TCAGATTTATCAAAGGTCAAGTTGATGTGGGTGAACTATCCACATATGCCAACAGGACAAAGTCCAACCAAAGCGCTTTTTGAGCAATTGGTTGCCTTTGGGAAGAAGCATCAAATATTGATTTGTCATGACAATCCTTATGCATTTATCTTAAACAATCAACCCGAAAGTTTATTGTCTATTGAAGGTGCAAAAGAGGTGGTGATCGAATTGAACTCTCTGAGTAAAAGCCAAAACATGGCTGGGTGGAGAGTCGGCATGTTAATTGCTGCCGAAGACAGAATCAATGAAATACTTAGGTTTAAATCCAATATGGATAGCGGTATGTTTTTACCGGTCCAGCTAGCTGCTGCAAAAGCATTAAGTCTAGATGAAAGTTGGTATGAATCCGTGAATAAAATTTATACAGCACGTCGCGAAAAAGTATTCGAATTATTAGATGTTTTAAAATGTGCTTATTCGAAACAACAAGTTGGAATGTTTGTTTGGGCAAAAATTCCAGCCACATTCAAGGATGGTTATGCGTTGAGTGATAAAGTGCTATACGAAGCAAATGTATTTATTACGCCAGGTGGCATCTTTGGTGCTGCAGGCAACGATTATATCCGTGTTAGTTTGTGTGGGTCATTAGAAAAATTTAGTGAAGCAATTAAAAGAATTGAAGCATGCGTTTAACAGTGATTGGTATTGGATTAATTGGTGGCTCTATGGCCATGACTCTAAAGCAAAAAGGCTTTGTGGGTCATGTGATTGGAGTAGACAATAATCCTTTGCACCAAGAACAAGCATTGAAATTAGGAATCGTGGATGAAATAATGTCTTTGGAAGAAGCCATTGCATCCTCCGACTTAATTGCTATTGCGACGCCGGTGAATATTGCAGAAAAATTGCTACCAACTATTTTAGATCGAATTGACAAGCAGGTTGTTTTTGATGTAGGGTCTACTAAGGAAAGTATTGTACAAATCGCGAACGCGCATTCTAATAAAGGAAGATTCGTTCCAACCCACCCAATGTGGGGAACTGAGTTTAGTGGTCCAGAAGCGGCTCAAAAAGACGCCTTTAAGGAAAAAGCAACTGTCATTTGCAATAAAGAGCAAATTGATGAAGATGCTTTGAAATTAGTAGAGCAAGTGTTTGAGCAATTAGGGATGCATATATTATACATGAATGCAATGAAGCACGACATTCATGTGGCTTATGTTAGCCATATATCGCATATCACTTCTTTTGCATTGGCAAATACCGTGTTAGAGAAGGAGAAAGAGTCTGATGCTATTTTTGAATTAGCGAGTGGTGGTTTTGAAAGCACAGTGCGTTTGGCCAAGTCCAATGCGGCAATGTGGGTTCCCATCTTCATGCAGAATAAGGAAAATGTGTTGGATGTGCTAAATGAGCATATTAGTCAATTAAGAAAGTTTAAATCATGTCTTGAAAAAGAGAATTTTGAATACTTGTCCGATTTGATTGAGAATGCCAATGGTATTAAAAGAATTTTAAAATAAAATTCTTATTCAAAGAAAATAAAAAATTAAAAATGAAGAAAACAGAAGAGATGAATACAACGAATGAATTGATTGAAGCAGTAAAGACTAAAAAAACTTTTGCTGAAATTGGAATCAATGAGCAGTTGGTAAAATCAGTAACAGAATTAGGTTATACGCACGCAACAGAAATTCAAGAGCGTGCCATACCAGTATTGATTAGTGGCACAAAAGATTTTATTGGATTAGCACAAACAGGTACTGGTAAAACAGCGGCCTTTGGATTGCCATTGTTACAGTTGATTAAGACTGCTGACAGGTATCCTCAAGCTTTGGTTGTTTGTCCTACAAGAGAATTGTGTATGCAAATTGTGAATGAGTTAAACTTATTCAAAAAGCACGTTCCAGGTTTACAAGTTTTAGCAGTATATGGTGGTACATCCATCAGTATGCAAATTAGAGACCTTAAAAGAGGCGTTCAAATTATTGTTGCTACGCCAGGTCGTTTAATCGATTTGATTGAAAGAAAAGCAATCAATTTAGAGCAAATTGAATACGTTGTATTAGATGAGGCAGACGAAATGTTGAACATGGGCTTTCAAGAAGACATTGAATTTATCTTAAAGAATACACCTAACAGAGAAAGTATCTGGTTGTTTAGTGCAACCATGCCAACTGAAATCCGAAAAGTAAGTAAGCGTTACATGAAAGAGCCGGTAGAAGTAACAATTGGTAAAGTAAATGCAACCAACAAGAGCATTGACCACCAATACTATGTAACCTCTGCACAATATCGATATGAAACTTTAAAAAGAATCATTGACTTTAACCCGGGCATCTATGGTATCATCTTCACAAGAACGAAAGCAGATGCACAAGATGTTGCAGCTCGTTTAACAAGAGAAGGATATGATATTGATGCGATCCATGGTGACTTGACTCAACAACAACGTGATAGAGTAATGGGTCAATTTAGAGATAAAACATTACAGTTATTAATTGCAACGGATGTGGCTGCAAGAGGTATCGATGTAAAAGGAATTACACATGTAATCAACTTTGAATTACCTGATGATGTAGAAGTTTATACGCACCGTAGTGGTCGTACTGGCCGTGCTGGTAGCCAAGGTGTTTGTATTTCTATCGTTCATGCAAGAGAGACTTATAGGTTACGTCAAATTGAAAATATCAACAAGAGCACTTTCCATAAATTAGATATCCCTAGTGGTAAAGATGTTTGTAGAAAGCAATTTTTCCATGTAATGGATAAGTTAATGTCTACAGATGTAAGCCATGGTGATTATGAAACTTATGTACCAATGTTGGCAGAGAAATTTGCAGACATGTCTAAAGAAGAGATTTTGAAAAGAGTCGCTGCTTTAGAATTCAACCGTTTCTTAAGTTATTATGAAAATGCACCTGACTTAAATTTAAGAGCTGCAGAAAAGAATGGTCGTAGAGAACCAATGCAACAACAAGATCGCAATCGCGACAGAGGACGTCAAGAATTTGGTGGTGGTGACCGTGGAGATCGCGGTGGCCGTGCTCAATCAAGAGGTGCAGCTGGAGCAAAGCGTTTGTTCGTGAACTTGGGTACAAAGGATGGTTTTTACAAAGCAAGTTTCTTACAATTCATTTTAGACATGAGTGATTTAAAGAAGGATGTCTTAGGAAGAATTGACATGAGAGACATGAATAGCTGGATTGAAATTGAAGCAGGATCTGCTAAGAAAATGATTTCAGCTTTAGATGGCAAAAACTATAAAGGTCGCCGTATTCGTATGAATGATGCGGATAGTGGTGGTCAAAGAGGATCAAACGAAGGATAATAAATAACAACATCTCTAATATTAAAATTGGGTAACATGGGCACCTTAACTGAACAACAACAAAAAGTAAGCGCATTATTAAAAAAGTCACCACTGATTATTTCTGGTCCTTGTAGTGCAGAAACCGAAGAGCAAGTAATGGAAACAGCTAAGCGATTGGCTGCTACTGGCAAAGTAGATATCATGCGTGCAGGTATCTGGAAGCCAAGAACAAGACCTGGAAGTTTCGAGGGAATTGGTACCAAAGGTTTGCCTTGGATGCAACAAGCTAAAAGAGAAACTGGCTTACCAATTGCTGTAGAAGTTGCTACTGCAAAACAAGTAGAAGATGCTTTACATTTTGATGTTGATGTGTTATGGATTGGTGCAAGAACCACTGTAAATCCTTTTAGTGTGCAAGAAATTGCAGATGCATTAAGAGGGGTTAAAGTGCCTGTTTTAATTAAGAACCCATTGAACCCAGACTTAGAGTTGTGGGTAGGTGGTATGGAACGTATTGCGAAAGCAGGAATCGAAGACCTTGGATTAATCCATAGAGGTTTTAGTTCTTATGGCAATACAGAATTCCGTAATGCACCTATGTGGCATCTTGCAATTGAGATGAAACGTCGTTTCCCTAATGTTCCAATGATCAATGATCCTTCACATATTTGCGGTCGTCGTGATATTTTACAAGAAGTAGCACAACAAGCGATTGACTTAGACTTTGATGGTTTAATCATTGAATCACATATCGATCCTGACAATGCTTGGAGTGATGCGAAACAACAAATCACACCAGAAGTATTAAAGGAAATGTTAGAAGCTATCCGTTGGAGAAAAGAAGACGTTGCTTCTGAAGAGTTCCATATGGCATTAGAGAAATTACGTCAACAAATTAATCAGTTAGATGATGAGTTGTTACAAGTGTTATCTACTCGTATGAAAGTGGCACAAAAAATTGGTGAATACAAAAAGAACAATGACATCACCATCTTACAAACTAATCGTTGGAATGAGATTTTAGAAAGAGCGGTTGTGAAAGGAAATAAGATGGGCTTAAGTGATGATTTTATCACTAAGTACATGGATGCGGTTCATATGGAAAGTATCCAACAACAAAATAAAATTATGAATAGCTAAAATTGTCGGGTTGGCCCAGCAATTTTAGTTGTTATAAAAGGCGCTAAATGAAAAATTGGAAAGTTAAATTCTCAAACAGCACAGTTGAGTTTGTATTAGATGGTAAAATTGCATCGATTGGTAAAATGGTCGATAAGTCAAATGCCATTTATATCACAGATGAGAATGTGTATGCGCTGCACCAAAAACAATTTAAAGGGAAACCTACGATTGTGATTCCTGCAGGAGAAATGCATAAGCAACAAGCAACAGTAGATTTTATCATAGAAGCTCTGTTGAACTTTGGTGCTAATAGACAATCTTTTTTGATTGGAGTTGGCGGCGGAGTAGTAACAGACATGGTTGGTTATGTGGCAGGTATTTTCATGCGTGGTGTACAGTTTGGATTTGTGCCAACGACATTATTAGCGATGGTGGACGCTTCTATTGGAGGTAAAAATGGAATTGATGTGGGTGTCTATAAAAACATGGTAGGCTTGATTCGTCAACCTGCTTTTATAATATACGATCATATTTTTTTGACGACTTTGCCAAGCTACCAATGGGAAAATGGCTTTGCCGAAATCATCAAACATGCTGCTATCAAAGATGCAAAAATGATGAAGGAATTAAATGAAAATAATTTAGTCTTCTATCAAAAAAATAAAAAATCTTTAGCTGCATTAATTCAAAAGAATGTGGAGATCAAAGTAAAAGTGGTTCAAAAAGATGAGTTTGAAAAAGGAGATCGTAAGTTATTAAACTTTGGACATACGCTGGGACATGCCATTGAAAATGAACATGCTTTATTACATGGACACGCAATTAGTGTGGGGATGGTGTATGCAGCAAAAATTTCACAGGTATTACAAGGTTTCACAGGTACAGGACTTTTAGTAGAGACTCTAAAAAAATATGGCTTACCAACAGCAATGCATTTTGATGTAGATGCCGCAATAGAAGTCATGCAAAAAGATAAAAAGAAAGCCAATGCAGGAATGCAATACGTGCTTTTAAATAAAATTGGAAAGGGTGTTTATGAAACCATTCCAATGAAGACTTTACATAAACTGATTAAACTGTATTCTTAAAATGATTGCTACAGTTCATCCAAATAAATTAACAGGTGTTCAGGTTGCGCCAGCAAGCAAAAGCAGTATGCAAAGAGCTTGTGCTGCTGCATTGTTGCATCAGGGCACAACTAAAATATTAAATCCTGGGCATTCAAATGATGATCTTGCTGCGATTGATGTGATCCAAAAATTGGGTGCAACAGTCAAAGTTGAAGCAACTGAAATGCATGTTCAATCTAATGGTGTTCGTCCAATTGGTCCTGACATGAATTGTGGAGAAAGTGGTTTAGGTATAAGAATGTTTACACCTATTGCTGCTTTAAGCAATCATGCTATTACCATCCAGGGACAAGGTAGTTTGGTTAAAAGACCGATGCATTTTTTTGATGAAATTTTCCCAAGTTTAGGAATAGAGATTCAATCTAAATCGGGTTATTTACCAATACAAATAAAAGGCCCTTTAAAGGCAGCAACAATCACCGTTGATGGTTCTTTGAGTTCTCAATTTTTGACTGGTTTATTAATGGCCTATGCGGCATCGGGTGCAACTGATGCAGTGATTCATGTAAAAGATTTAAAAAGTAAACCTTATATAGATCTTACTTTATCGGTCTTAAATGATTTTGGTTGGAAAGTACAACATCAAGGTTACGAGCGTTTTGAATTTTTGGCACATCCACCATTAGCAGAACATGTTGAATATCCCGTAGAGGGAGATTGGAGTGGTGCTGCATTTTTATTAGTTGCAGGTGCCATTGCAGGTCCGATCACTGTAAAAGGATTGCAATTGAATTCTACACAAGCAGACAGAGCAGTGATGCATGCATTAAAAGCAACAGGCGCATCGATCGAAATAATTGAGGATGCCATTTTTATTGGACCATCAAAAAATGGTTTAAATGCGTTTGAATTTGACGCGACGGATTGCCCTGATCTATTTCCTCCATTAGTTGCTTTGGCAGCTGTTTGTAAAGGGGTTTCTACTATAAAAGGGGTGAGCCGTTTAGCACATAAAGAAAGTGATAGAGGAATTACATTACAAACCGAATTTGCCAAATTAGGTATTCGAATTGACTTAAAGGAGGATACCATGTTGGTTTATGGCGGCACAGGCATTCATGGTGCAGAGGTATTCTCACAACATGATCATCGTATTGCAATGGCTTGTGGCATTGTAGCACTTTGTGCTGATGGGCCAGTTACCATTACCGATGCGGAGGCCGTGAATAAGTCGTACACCGATTTTTACGCACATTTAAAGCATTTAGGAGCGAAAGTTGATTTGTCTTAAATTTCTTAACTTGTATACACTATAACATTATAATCGATTATTCATGAATAGTTTTGGCACCTTATTTAAAGTTCAAATTTTTGGCGAGTCGCATGGGGATTGTGTTGGCATTGTAATAGATGGATGTCCTGCTGGATTGCCACTACAACAAGCCGATTTTGTGGAAGACATGGAGCGTCGTAAAGGTGGAAAACAAAAGGGCACTACGCCAAGACAAGAAGATGATATTCCTTTTTTCAAATCCGGTATTTTTAATGATACAACTACAGGTGCGCCATTGATGATGTTGTTTGAAAATAACAATACAAGAAGTGGGGATTATGAAAAACAACGTGCAGTTCCAAGACCAGGACATGCAGATTTTACAGCACACCATAAATTTGGTGGCTTTGAAGATTTTAGAGGTGGTGGGCATTTTAGTGGAAGGTTGACTGCAGGATTAGTAGGTGCAGGGGTGGTTGCCAAAAAACTATTAAAAGGCATAGAGATTCAATCGACTATATTAAGTATCGGTGGCGAATCAGATTTAGAGAAAGGTTTACAGAATGCTATTGATCAAAAAGATAGTGTAGGGGGTATTGTTGAATGTGTTGTGAAAGGCTTGCCTATTGGCTTAGGAGAACATTTTTTCAACTCTGTTGAATCCTTAATCAGTCATGCAGTATTTGCCATACCTGCAATTAGAGGTATTGAGTTTGGTTCAGGATTTGCGGCTGCAAATATGTATGGTGTTCAGCACAATGATGCGATTGTGGATGCTTCAGGTAAGACAAAGACCAATCATGCAGGTGGAGTAGTAGGTGGTTATACCAATGGGAATGACTTGGTTTTTAGGATTGCAGTTAAACCAACCTCCTCTACGCCAAAAACACAACACACCCTAAATTGGGAAACCAATGAACAAGAAGATTTTTCGGTAAAAGGCAGACATGATTTATGCATTGCATTAAGAGTGCCTGTTGTATTAGAAGCGGTAACGGCGATGGTGATTGCAGATTTAATGTTAATTGACCAACGTATACCAAGAATTATTAAATAAAAAAAAGTAGAAAAAAATGGAAAGCGAATTTATATATCATATAACAACTTTGAAAGCCTGGGAAGAAGCACAAGCTAAACAAAGCTATATGCCAGCAACATTTGAAAAAGACGGATTCATTCATTGTTCAATCGAAAGACAGATTGAAGGTGTATTGGAAAGATTTTATCAAGGACAAAAAGGATTGGTGAAATTAAAAATCGAAAAAATTAAAGTACAAAGGCCGGTTTTATTTGAATTAGCAGAAGATTTAAATGAATTATTCCCACATATTTATGGCCCTTTGAATTTAGATAGTGTAGTTAATGTGACTGAAATTTAAACGCATGCACAAAAAGCAAAACAATACAATTTACAATAGAGTTGTTCAATCAGCATTCCTATTTTGCTTTTGCATTTTTGGTATTTCTGGTTTTGCCCAACAGATTTACACGAATACACTTACAACAGAAAATTACCTTGATAGTGTCAATATTAAAAAGTACAAGCAAAAGATTGACACGAGTAGAATCAAAATTGAAATCAACCACATTGAGGGTATTTCTAGTTTTTATAGTAAAAGTTTGAATGGTACTTGGACTTCCACTGGAGAGCATTATTACAACAATAAATACACCGCTGCTTGTAATTTATTAAAACTCAATACCATTGTCAGGGTGACAAATTTGAAGAATGGGAAAACCGTCTTAGTAAGGATCAACGACAGAATGCATCCCAATATGCTTAAAAAGGGCAGGGTCATTGATTTAAGTCAATCTGCAGCTAAGCAGTTGGTTTTCAAGTCAAATGGACTCGTAAAAGTGATGGTTGATGCAATTGGATACTCTAAAACCAACCCTAAACTGGACGATAAAAGGTAATCATAAAAAATTTCAATAATTCCCCATTAAGGCCTAATTTTGTGAGACATTTAACAAACTATAAATATGAAGAAATTATTATTTTCTCTATTCGCTTTAGGTTTATTTACAGCCGTACAAGCTCAAGAAAGCAAGAAGAAAACATCTATTGCTATAAGATTTAATGCTTTAGATTTTGGAACTGCAGAGAAAGTTCAAAATGGAACAATAGGATCTGTTTTAAATAAAAAACAATGGGGTCAATTAGCATCAGCAACTAATTCATTTGGTGTTAACTATACCACTCATTACAGCGAACAAGTTGATATTTTTTCAAACTTTGATTTCTCAATTACAAGAAAGCCAGATTATAAGCCAAGTGCTTTTAACAGTTCAACAGAATATTTTTATGCTTCAGTTGAGTCAGGTTTAAATGTAAAAATGTTTAAAAATGACCATCTTGTAAATCCATTTGTTTCAGTAGGTTTAGGTATAAGAAGCTATGCCTTAAGAAATTACAGTGCTTATGCGCCTGTAGGCTTAGGTTTGCAAATTAAATCATTCAAAGGTTCAAATCTTAACGTGATGTTTAATTATGCAACTAAAATGTCTAAATCTCATACCGCTTCTTATAACTATGGATTAAGCTATAGCTTCCCATTGAATTAATTTATATATAATGACAAAAAAAGTAATTGGGCTAACCTTTATTTTATTTGCTGCGCTCTCAAGCAAAGCGCAAGATCAAAAAGTAAATAACAATAAACCAGCTTCGATTGCTTTAAAAGCATCTATACTGAATTTTAAGAAAACCCCTCTTACGGAGGGGTTAACTGTTTCTACGCCTGCCGTTGGAGTTCAATTCTTTAAAGGAATTGCGCCAAAATTGGATTTGGTTGCCAACTTGGACTTGGCATCTTTAAAGTACCCATATTACGTATCTTCTGCTCAAGCAAAAGCGACAAAAAATAGCCTTTATACAGCTTTAGATGCAAGAGTTCATGTAAAACTGGCAAATGATGACAAACCAATTGTGCCTTATGGTATTTTAGGTCTTGGCTTATCAAAAGATCCAGCAAATTTTAATGCATATGCGCCTATGGGAATTGGTGTTCAATTCAAATCTAAACAAGGCTCATTTTTGCACTTATTTAGTACGCATAATGCAGAAGCTTCTAAGTTAACTAAGAAGCATATGAATTACGGGGTGAGTTATTCATTTCCTTTAAAGCTTAAGGATAAAAAAGCAGTTGCTTTGCCGGAAGCACCTATTCAAGCGGACCAAGATGACGATGGCGTGTCAAATGAAATAGATCAATGTCCTGAGCGATCTGGGTTGTTAAAATACAAAGGTTGCCCTGTTCCGGATCAAGATGGAGATGGCATCAATGATGAAAATGACAAATGTCCAAATGCGGAAGGTAGCCCGAGATATAGAGGTTGCCCTGTACCAGATACCGATAAAGATGGCATACCTGATTCTCAAGATAAATGTCCAGGACTAGCTGGGTTATCTCGCTATGATGGATGTTCGATTCCTGATACTGATAAAGATGGTGTGAACGATGAAATAGACCAATGTCCGACCGTAGCTGGAATTGCTGGCAATAATGGATGTGAAGATCTTCAGCCATTGTTGAACAAGGTTGCTACAGCATTGAAATTTGAAGTTGGTCAAGCAAATATTGCTATGAAATCTTTACAAGATTTAGATACAGTAATAAAAATTATGACACAGTATACTCAAACAAGTTTGACGATTACTGGACACACAGACAATACTGGTACTCGTAAAATAAATGATCGTTTATCTATCTCAAGAGCGAAAAAAGTGCAATCGTATTTAGTTAAAAAAGGACTTGCCATCAATAGAACTTCTTTATTAGGCATGGCTGATACACAACCTATTGCAGATAATAAAACAAAGCAAGGCAGAGCACAGAATAGGCGTGTAGATTTTATTATAAAATATTAACTTCTCGCTCCATAAAAATTCCAAATTTATTTTGAACAGAAAGTTCAATTGCTTCGGAGAAATCTAAAATCACTTTCCCTGAATTTGTGCCATAGTTTACAATGACTAAGGCTTGGTCTTTGTAGCAACCAACATTGTCATTTATGACACCTTTCCAGCCACAAGCTTCAATGAGCCAACCAGCAGCAATTTTGTAGTTATGGTCATCTATAGGATAGGCCATCAAATTTGGGAATTGTAAAATAAGACTTTCATAGTCTATTCTAGAAATAGTGGGGTTCTTAAAAAAGCTACCTGCATTTCCCAGTTTCTTTGGGTCTGGTAATTTATTTGATCTTATATAAGTAACTGCACTTGCTATAGATTCTACGCTTGGATTGTGAATACCTCTTTCGTGTAATACGGATTTAATAGCACCATAATCTGTTCTTAGCCTTGGCTGTTTTGATAATTTAAATTGAACAGCAGTTACAATATACCTATTTGGATCTTGCTTAAAAATACTATCTCTATAAGCAAATGCGCAGTTGTCTTTTGCAATTGTAGTCCAGTTATTTTCAATTGTATCAAAAGCTTGTACGTTTAATATATGCTCGCACACTTCAACACCATAAGCACTAATGTTTTGAATTGGCGCTGCACCCACAGTGCCAGGGATTAAACTTAGATTTTCTAAACCACCCCAAGATTTTTGCACACAGTAACTGACAAAATGGGACCAATTTTCTCCAGCTCCAACTTGTAAAATGATATCAGAAGCTGTTTCTTGTATTTTCTGAATCCCTGTAAGCTCTAATTTAATAACCAATCCGTTGTAATGCTTTGTAAATAATATATTCGTCCCAGCACCTAAAATCAAATAGGGCACTTTGTTTTCATTTGCCCATTTAATAGCCTCTAACAAAACTTCTTTTTTCAGAACTTTTATAAAAAAGGAGGCAGTCTCCTCGCAAGCAAAGCTATGGTATGGTTTTAAAGATATATTTTCTTGAAGCTTCATTTAATTTGGGTCAATATCTATGATGATTTGGACAGATTTATACCTTGGATGTACCGCAATTAAATGAATAAAATGAAGCAACTGTTTTTTTGCAATTTGCAATTGTTGCGGTTGTTTACTTATTTTAACACATAGTTCCCAAATGTATTTATTCCTTATTCTATTAATGATTGGTTGAGCAGGTCCAATTACTGTCTTTTGAATCAATGGGTCTAAGGACTTTAAAAAATGATTGGCTGCTTCTTCTGCTAGTTGATTTTCTTTGTGTTTAAATAGGATGCTCATTAAACGACTAAAAGGGGGATAGGCAAAATGCTTTCTATTATTTATTTCAAATTGATAAAATGAAAGGTAGTCATGGTCTTTTACAAATTCAATTACAGGGTGATTGGTTTGACTTAGTTGTACAATCACTCTTCCCTGATCATTTTTTCTTCCAGCTCTTCCACTAACTTGTTCCATCATTTGAAAAGCCCTTTCGTTGACCCTGTATTGGTTGAAATTCAATAAGCTATCTGCATCTACAATTCCAACTAGGTCTACATTTTCAAAATCTAATCCTTTTGCAACCATTTGTGTTCCAACCAAGACGTCAATCTGCCTTTGCTCAAAAAGCTGAATCAATTGGTCATGTTCGTTTTTGCCTTTTACATTATCCAAGTCCATTCTGGCGATTCTAATATGGGGTAATGCCTTAGCTAACTTTTCTTCAATTTGTTCAGTACCAAAACTTTTTTGTTTAAAACTTTGTTTCCCACAGGCTTCACAAGTATGTACTACGGGGTAGGTGGCACCGCAATAGTGACATGAAAGTAAATGTTTGGCTTTATGAAGTGTTAAACTAACATCACATTGTTTACAATGGGGTATCCATCCACATGTTTCACAAATAATATATGGCGCATAGCCTCTCTTATTTTGAAAAAGAATCACTTGTTTATTATTTGCTACAGTAGCTTGTATTGCTTCTAGCAAATAGGGGGTGAGTATAGCAGATTGATCGGATTGTTTTTTTGTATCTACAATGGTCATTTTAGGTAAAGCGCCTTCACTAAATCTTTCATTTAGATGGTAGTAGCCAAACTTATTTTGCTTTGCATTGTAATAAGTTTCTATTGATGGTGTTGCGGATCCTAGAACCACTTTTGCACCTAATTGATTGGCATAGTATATTGCTGTATCTCTTGCTTGATACCTTGGTGCTGGATCTTGTTGTTTATAGGAAGGATCGTGTTCTTCGTCTACTATTATTAAAGACAAATTTTTATAAGGTAGGAATAGTGCGGACCTTGCACCTAAAACGATTTTAACTTCACCTGACTTTACTTTATTCCAGATTTCAACTCTTTCGTTGGGGTTAAACTTAGAATGGTATATGGCAATTTTACCACCAAAATATTGTTTAAGCCTACGTATCATTTGAGCAGTCAATGCAATTTCAGGTAACATATATAATGCTTGCTGATTAGACTGAATCGCTTGTTCTATCAATGCAGCATAAATTTGTGTTTTACCACTACCTGTAATGCCATGTAATAAATTAACGGAATGGGTTTTCATCTGTTCCGTAATGGAATCAAACGCAAGTTGTTGTTGTGGGGAAAGTTGGTGCAAATTGGCATTGCCCAAGCTTAAGTCTACTGCAAGGCGGTCAACTTTTCTTTTCTCAACAACTAGTATGCCTTTGTCAACTAAAGCTTTTAACTGGGCACTTGCGGCACCAGATTTTTCAAGTAAAGCCTTTTGTTGAACATGTCCTTCTGTTTTTTGTAAGTGTAAAAATGAAAGAAGTAGCGCCAATTGTTTGGGTGCTCTACTCCAATCATTCATTAGTTTTTCTAATTCAGCTTCTGACTTATAGATAGGGTGTAAATGCAAGACATTCTCAAATTTGATGGTGTATTTATCATGCATCGTTTCTAGAACTGTGCATATCCCTTTTTGAATAAGTTTATTAATTACGGGGTAAACAGACTTTCTATCAAGAAGCTTTTGTATTTCATTTAAACTTAATTGTTTTTTTATTTGTAAAGCTTCTGAAATAATATATTCTGTGTCACTTAAATGTTGTCCATCTATTTCGGCTTCTTCATTTAAAATAAAAACACTTTCACTCGAAATTTTTAAATGACTTGGTATTGCAGCTTGCATGACTTCACCCTCTGTGCACATGTAATAGTTAGCCATCCATTCCCATAAATCTAATTGTTCTTGAAATACAATTGGTTCATCGTCTAATACACCAAGAATAGGTTTTGGATTAAAAGAAGCGGGCTTTTCATTTACAATACGTTTTATAATACCTGCGTATCTTTTATTTGATCCTAACAATACTTCTACGCGCATCCCAATCATAACCCCTTCTGACATATCAGCTGGTATGGCCCATGTGTAATTTTTGGGTAGGGCTAATGGTATGATAATTTCGGCGTACATCTAGGTTGCAAAAATACATTAAGATGCTGGATAGTCTCTATATCTTCTTAGTCCATCATCCATCATTTTGTAGACTTGTTCTTTTAATAATTCTAAGTCTTGTATGGTGTAGTTGTCAACATAGACTGTTGGTAGATAAACAACTCTATTCATGCCTGGTCTAAGGCTAAAAATACTACTAAAATGCATTCTATCCACTGCATCTATCATTAACACTGGTTGTATTGGTACTTGCATTTCAATGGCTAATTTAAAAGCGCCATTATAAAAAGATTTTAAAGGCTGGTCCTCTGTCATACTAAATGTGCCCTCTGGGAAAATAAAGATGGATATTTTTTGTCTTAAAGCTTCCTTTAAATTTCTGAGGCTTTCTGCTCTTTTTTCCGGATTACTTCTATCTACTAATATTACAGCATGTCTGTAAAAAAGTCCAAAAAGCGGAATTTTTGAGGATTCAAATTTCCCTAATGGACGTATTGGCTGATGTTTGAGTCTTACAATCGGTGGGATATCCATGTAGGAATTATGGTTACCCACAAATACATGGGGTTTATCAAAATGATGCTTTCCCTCATAAATTTCTTTATGACGCATTCCCAAGAAAAAGTACAAAGCTTTAGAAAAGTACCTTGCAATTTTATAGATACGCTTTGTTAGATTTTTCTCACCCAAGGGTAAGGTAATCAACATGGCCAGTAAAGAAATAATAGTAAGCAATGCAAATACAAATAGTGCATAGCAGCAATAAAGAAATTGAATAGGTCGTAGGATTGTTTTCATCTAATTCGCTAATATAACAAAAAAGGCCCGAATAGAAATTCAGGCCGTAGATTGCTTGCTTAAAAACCAAAAAAACCATTAAAATTTATAGATGGCTGCTAGTATAAAACTTGCAGATTTGTTCGCTGCATTGCCTTCTTTATTCAAATAAATGGGGTCTTTTGCGGACTCAATTCTTAATTCTGGTAGAATTGTTAATTTATTTATTTTATAATTTAAAGAAAGGGTATTTGCAAATATATTGGTTGCAAATGCGCCAGCTGATATTGCATTTTTATCATAGAAGAATTCAGTGCGATAAGTGAATCCTATTTTCTTGCTTGGGTCATAATTCACATAAAAGGCATTGCTCTTCCAAATACTTTTTTTACCGTCCAATTTATTCATATAGACTGTTCCATCGTAATTAATAGCTATTTGATCTGTCAAGGTATTTGTAAGTACTAGATCCCATTGGTTAAAGCTAGATTCAGCTCCCGTTTTTCCTCCTTGATAATTGACATATAGGACTGTTTTGTCCTTGAAAAATTTATTACTGTATTGACCAATGATTACTTTATAAGGAGTAATTGCGTTTAAATTATCAGTAGGATTAGCGATACCTAACATCAACCCCGATTTACTGTTGATTGCAAAATCGGCTTTAAGTCCTGTGTGAAAAAATGGGCCATATGAAAAGCCATAAGACATACTATAATTTCTGTTCAATGGCGCATCTAATAGTTCGTAGCCAACGTGGGTAGCCCATTTACCAGCACTTAATTTGATTCGGTCGGAAAATGAATAGGCTATATAGGCTTGTTTAAAATTTGCTAATAGACCTTTATCATTATATGAAAATTCTTCTGCTCTTTTCCCAAATCCTAGGTCAACCGTAGCGTAAAACTTTCCTTTTGTATAATCCGCTTTTACTGAAACCATTCCTAGTTGCAGTTTTTGATTTGAATTTGTAAAACTGGTAAAATTATTTGTGTTTTCTTCTGTACTGTTGAATGCTGCTCTTAAATAGGCGTCAATACTACCTGAAATACTAATTGTATTATTTGACTTTGTTGAATCTGATTGACTAAAGCCTGCATTTAAAACCAGAAAAAAAAGGGTAGTAAGTAAAATATTTTTTATCATTGTATAAGTTTTAATTAACGGGGGTATAGCAGATTAACTTTGTCAGAAGTTTTTCAATCGCTATGCCCTTTTTTTATGCTTTCATTGGGTTTCTTCCATATTTTTCGTCGTGTTGTGTTGCATCAAGTCCTAGTTCTTCCTCTTCTTCAGACACACGTAATGGCAATATGAATGCGATTAATTTAAATATACCATATGAAACTGTGAAGCTATAGGCAACTACAATCAACATTGCTTTTAATTGTGTCAAGAAGAAGGCTGGGTTACCGTAGAACAAGCCATCGTTGCCAGCAGGGTTAATCGCTTTAGATGCAAATACCCCAGTTAGTAACATGCCTACCATTCCACCAATACCATGACAAGGGAATACATCTAAAGTGTCATCTACTCTTGATAATTTAAATGCATGACTTAGTACATTTGAAATCACGGCACCTACCACACCTATAAAAATACTTTGTGGAATACCAACAAAACCAGCAGCTGGTGTGACAGCAACTAAACCTACCACAGCCCCTATACAAAATCCAAGAACTGAAGGTTTTTTACCGCGCATAACATCAAAAAACATCCATGCTAAGCCTGCTGCAGCAGCAGCTGTGTTAGTGGTTGCAAATGCATTCACCGCAAGACTATTTGCGCCAAGTGCAGATCCAGCATTAAAGCCAAACCAACCAAACCATAACAATCCAGTTCCTATCAATACATAAGGGATATTCGCAGGAGGAATTTCTTGTTGTTCTAGTTTTGCACGTCTTGATTTTAAAACAATCGCACCAGCTAATGCTGCACAGCCTGCACTAATATGTACAACTGTTCCACCTGCAAAGTCTAATGCGCCCATCTTCAATAAAAATCCATTTGGATGCCAAGACCAATGCGCTAATGGTGCGTATACTAGTAACATAAACAAAACAATGAATAAAATATAAGAAGTGAATTTGATACGTTCAGCAACGGCACCTACAACAAGACCCGGAGTGATGATTGCAAACATTAATTGAAATAATGCAAACAAGAGTAGTGGAATAGTTAATGGAACCCCACCTTGTAAAACAGGTGCACCATCTGCAACGCCTTTGAAAAATAAATGGGTCATTGGATTACCAATAATACCGTTGATAGATTCTCCAAAGCTTAAGCCATAACCAATTGTTACCCAGATGATAGTAACTAAACCTGCCGAAACGATACTTTTGATCATTGTAGAAATGATATTTTTTCTATGCACCATTCCGCCATAAAAAAAGGCTAAACCCGGTGTCATGATAAAGACTAGGGCAGTAGCTACTAAGATCCAAGCGATGTCAGCAGGACTATAGGTGGAAGCGTCTCCGGCATAACTTGGTAATTGAGGAACAAATAAAGCTGCAATAGCAACGGCTAATAAGAGAAGGAAAGGAGCCCATTTTTGAACAGTTTCATTTTTCATAGATACGAATTGATATTAAAAATTAATAGATGTGATTTATTGTCTGTTAAAATTACAAAAAATGAATTAAAAACGTAAAATATAATATATATTAATAAATGTAATATAACAAATATAAAATTGTTAAAATTCATTAAACTCAATACAGCATTGATTCATATGATTTTTATTCAAGTATTTATTCAAAATATTAAAAATAAATTGTGGAAAAGTTTAAATGAAAAAAGAGGCAATAGCCCCTTTTTTCATTTAAAAAACGTAAAATATTTAATATGTAATATTTTATAATATGATTTTCGTATAATTAATAGCTGTTTACTAGTAAACTACTATCCTTGGATTCCAAAAGGGAGCTACCCATTAAAAACAAATCAACTTGTCTTGCGCACTCTCTTCCTTCACTGATGGCCCAAACAACCAATGATTGGCCTCTTCTCATATCTCCAGCAGTGAAAACATTAGATACATTTGTTTTGAATTGTTTTTCATTTGCTTTGACATTACCTCGCTCGTCTAGTTCAACTCCTAATTCTTCAAGTAAACCATTTGCTTGTGGATGTAAAAAACCCATGGCTAATAATGCCAATTCGCAAGGCAGTTCTCTTAAGCTTCCATCTACTTCTTTGAATTGTGCTGGTCTTCCATCTGCAGAGGCGGTCCAAGCAACATCTACTACTTGTATGCCTTTTAAATTTCCATGTTCATCGCCTATAAATGACTTAGTAGCAATATTCCATAATCTTTCTGCACCTTCTTCATGTGAAGTGGTTGTTTTTAACAACATAGGGTAGGTAGGCCATGGCATGTATGGCGCACGTTCTTCGGGTGGTTTTGGTAATAATTCAAATTGTGTAATGCTTTTTGCTCTGTGACGGTTAGATGTTCCGACGCAATCACTTCCTGTATCTCCACCACCAATCACCACCACATTTTTATCTGAAGCGGTTAAATCATTTTCTTCAATTGTTAAGTTGCTTACTCTTTTATTTTGTTGCTTTAAAAAATCCATTGCAAAATGTACCCCATTTAATTCCCTTCCAGGAATAGGTAAGTCTCTTGGGATAGTAGATCCTCCTGCTAATACAATGGCATCGAATTCGCGTTTTAAATCACTTACTCTAATATTCACCCCCACATTGGCATTGCATTTAAATTCAATGCCTTCTTCTTCTAAAATTTGAATTCTACGTTCAACAACGCTTTTCTCTAATTTAAAATCGGGTATACCAAATCTTAACAAACCTCCTGGTTTTGGATCGCGTTCGAAAACAGTCACCTCATGACCAGCATAATTTAATTGAGCTGCTGTAGCTAGTCCAGCTGGGCCAGATCCAATCACTGCTACTTTTTTACCTGTTCTGCTGATTGGTTTTCGGGGTTGTACAAAGCCTTTTTCAAAAGCAATTTCAATAATGTTTTTCTCAATTTCTTCAATAGTAACAGCAGGTTGATTGATGCCTAATACACAAGCTGTTTCACAAGGGGCAGGGCAGATACGTCCTGTAAACTCAGGAAAGTTATTGGTTGAAATTAAAATCTCATATGCTTCCTTCCATTCTTTATTATATACCGCGTCATTGAATTCTGGGATGATATTACCTAATGGGCATCCATTATGACAGAAAGGTACACCGCAATTCATGCAACGCGCAGATTGTTCGTTCAATTGCTGTTCAGGCATTAAGGGTACAAATTCTTTGTAATTTTGTATCCTGTCAGCTACTGGCAATTTAGTAGGTAGTGTTCTGGTATATTCTTTAAATCCTGTTGGCTTTCCCATAGTTTATGCTTCGATATTTTCTAAAATTATTTTTTCAGAATTCATTTAATAATGAATGATTCTGTGATAAGTCATTTTATTTATTAAGTGTTGCTACTTTTTTTGAAGCCAATACTTTTTTATAATCACGTGGAAATACTTTAATAAAATTATTCAATTGATTGTCTAAATCAGTAAGAATGAACTTAGCTACTGCGCTGCCTGTTTTTTCATAATGTGCAGATAACATGTTTTGTAATAAATTAGTATCAGATGCATCTACTGGATCTAAATCAACCATTTCTTGATTACAAAGACTTGCAAAATCATTTGCAAGGTTGTATACATAAGCAATACCACCGCTCATTCCTGCAGCAAAGTTCCTGCCTGTTTCGCCAAGAATAACCGCAATGCCTCCAGTCATGTATTCACATCCATGATCTCCAATGCCTTCTACCACAACAGAGGCGCCTGAGTTACGAACTGCAAAACGTTCACCAGCTTTTCCTCTAATATAGGCATGGCCACTTGTTGCACCATATAGTGCCACATTACCAATTAAGATATTTTGTTCAGCAACAAATGGTGCTTTCTTGTCAGGGTATACGATTAATTCAGCACCACTTAATCCCTTTCCAAAATAGTCATTTGCATCGCCTTCTAATTCAAGAGTTACACCCTTTGTATTGAATGCGCCAAAGCTCTGACCTGCTGTACCTGTGAATTTGAAATGAATTGTTTGCTCTGGTAATCCGGCTTCTTTATACTGCTTTGAAATTTCATTTGAAAGTATAGTGCCAACTGTTCTATCTGTATTCTTAATGTTGAAAGCTGCTTGCACTTTAGTTTGATTTTCTAAAGCAGGTTTAGCGGCATCTAATAATTGCCAATCTAAAACATTAGATAAGCCATGATCTTGGATTGCTGTTTGAAATAGTCCAACGGAAGCGTCTGGTGCTGCTTTATATAATACCCCACTTAAGTCTACATGTTTATATTTCCAATGTGGAATATGTTTGCGCATTCTTAATGCATCTACTTGACCTACCATTTCATTAATAGTTCTAAAGCCTAATTCAGCCATGATCTCCCGAAGTTCTTCTGTGATATATTCAAAGAATCTTACCACATGGTCAGGGTCGCCTTTAAAACGTTTACGTAATTCAGGATCTTGGGTGGCAACGCCAACTGGACAAGTATTCATATGACATTTGCGCATCATGATACAACCTTCTACTACTAATGCTGCAGTAGCGACACCCCATTCTTCTGCACCTAATAAGGTAGCAATGGCGATATCTCTTCCAGTTTTCATTTGACCATCAGCTTGAACTACTACTCTAGATCTTAAATTGTTTTTTACCAATGTTTGGTGTGTTTCAGCTAATCCTAATTCCCAAGGGAGACCTGTATGCTTAATTGAACTTAGAGGGGAGGCTCCAGTTCCTCCATCATAACCTGCTATTAAAACTACATCTGCTTTTGCTTTTGTTACGCCTGCAGCTATGGTTCCAACGCCCGCTTTAGATACTAATTTAACATTGATTCTGGCAGCTCGATTTGCATTTTTTAAATCAAAAATTAATTGAGATAAATCTTCAATAGAATAGATATCGTGGTGAGGAGGTGGAGAGATTAAGCCTACACCTGGAGTGGAATGTCTTGTTTTACCAATCCACTCATCTACTTTATCACCAGGTAATTGTCCGCCTTCGCCTGGCTTAGCACCTTGTGCCATTTTAATTTGTATCTCGTCTGCTTCAGTCAAGTACTGACTTGTTACTCCAAATCTTGCACTAGCAACTTGTTTAATTGCACTACGCATTGAATCTCCATTTTCCATTTTTTGATAACGGATTGGATCTTCACCACCTTCTCCAGTATTGCTTTTCCCACCCAAACGGTTCATTGCAATGGCAAGTGTCGTATGTGCTTCCCATGAGATAGATCCAAAAGACATTGCACCGGTTGCAAAACGTTTGTAGATGGAGGTTGCAGGTTCTACTTCATCTATACTTATACTTGGCCTTGTTGGATTAAATTCAAATAAACTTCTAAGTGTATAGGCTTTTTCTGTTTGATCATTTACAAGCTTTGAGTATTTTTTAAATCCTGCATAATCTCCAGTACTAGTGGCATGTTGTAAGGCATGAATAGTTTGTGGATTAAATAAATGTGCTTCGCCTCTTCTTTTCCATTGATAAATTCCGCCTACAGGTAAACGCTCAATTGGAGTGGATTTTTTTGCGAATGCCAATTCATGTTTCGCTAGAATTTCTTTTGCAATTTCATCTAATCCCATTCCTTGAATCCTTGAAGTGGCTCCTGTGAAATATTTATCAACGACATTTTTATTAATACCAATAATTTCAAAAATTTGTGCGCCTTGATAAGATTGTAAAGTAGAAATACCCATTTTAGAGAATACTTTATACAAGCCTTCATTTACTGCCTTAATATAGTTCTTCTTTAACTTATCGGTATCATAATCTGTTTTTATAGTGCCAGCTAATTTCATTGCACGAATAGAAGATAATGCTAAATATGGGTTGATAGCTGTTGCTCCAAATCCAATTAAACATGCATAATGGTGAACTTCCCAAACATCACCCGCTTCTACAATAATACCAACTTTACCTCTTAATCCTTTTCTTATCAAATGATGATGTACTGCTGAACATGCCAATAAACTTGGTATTGCTGCGTGTTCTGAATCTATAGATCTATCTGTTAAAATAATCACTTCAAATCCATCTTCCACTGCATCTACTGCATATCTGCAAAGTCTGTCTAATCCTCTTTGCAAAGAGCCTTCTTTCCCATCTGCTCTAAAGTAACATTGTAAAGTTTTAGCTTGGAATACACCAGTATCAATACTTCTAATTTTTTCCAATTCATGGTTGTTAAGAATTGGATGTTTCAGTGCAACACAGTGGCTATCTGTTGGATTCTCTACCAATAAATTTCCAAGACTTCCTACAAAAGTGGCTAATGACATCACCATTCTTTCTCTGATAGGATCGATTGGAGGGTTCGTTACTTGTGCAAATAGTTGTTTAAAATAACTTGTTAAATGCTGTGCTTGATCGCTTAAAATAGCAAGTGGGGTATCAGTTCCCATAGATCCTATAGGTTCTTTGCCTTCCAGAGCCATTGGTGTAATAATCCAATCAAGGTCCTCTTTACTATAGCCAAATGCTTTTTGGTATTTGAATATTTGTTCCTGCTCTAAATGTGTAAACTGAATTCTTGGTTCAGGTAATTCTTCTAATCTAATTTTATATTGGTTTAACCAATCTGAATAGGGTTGTGCGTTGCAAATTGTTTGCTTTAATTCAGTATCACTAATAATGCGACCTGCTTCCATATCTACTACAAACATTTTACCTGGTTGTAATCTACCTTTTTCTAAGATGATAGATTGGTCAATAGGAAGTGCGCCAGTTTCAGATGCCATAATCACTCGGTCATCATTGGTTACGCAATACCTTGATGGTCTTAAACCATTTCGATCTAATGTTGCGCCAATTATTTGTCCATTGGTGAAAGAGATAGATGCTGGTCCATCCCATGGCTCCATGATCGCTGCATGAAATTCATAGAATGCTTTTTTAACTGGATCCATTAAGTCATTGCCATCCCATGCTTCTGGAATCAACATCATCATTACGTGAGGTAAGGATCTCCCAGATAAGGTCAATAATTCAATTACATTGTCTAAGCAAGCAGAATCAGATTGTCCAGAAGGAACAATTGGTAATACCATTTCTAATTCTTCTTTGCTAAAATACGGAGATAAGAAACTTGCTTCGCCAGATCTTAGCCAATTAAGATTTCCTTGTAAAGTATTGATTTCACCATTGTGTGCGATATATCTAAATGGTTGTGCTAATTTCCAAGACGGGAAGGTGTTTGTAGCAAATCTAGAGTGAACTAAACCAAAAGCGGACACTGCAGTTTTTTGACTTAGGTCTGTAAAATAATCACGCACTTGATGACTTGTCAATTGGCCTTTATATACAATCACATTTTGAGATAAGGAGGCAATGTAAAATCCAATTGCTTCTTTTTTAATGGTATTGTTAATGGTATGTGTTGCGTAATTTTTTAAAATAAATAGTTTACGTTCAAAAGCTAAATTATCTTTGATATGGTCAGGACGTTTAATAAATACCTGCTCCATAATTGGTTCAACTGATAAAGCAGTTGTTCCAATATTTGTTTTATTAACTGGCACTTTTCGATAGCCAATAATTTCTAACCCAATTTTCTCTGCCGCACGTCCGAATATATCTTTACATTCTTCAGCAATTCCTTTTTCAGTTGGAAAAAACAAGAAACCTACACCATATTCTTTTGAATTGGGTAAATGAATGCCTTGTGCTAGTAGCTCATTAAAAAAGAATTCATGTGGTATTTGAATCATTATACCTGCACCGTCACCCGTATTTGCTTCACTACCGCTTGCTCCACGGTGTTCCATGTTTTCTAGAATAGTTAACGCGTCGCCAATATTTTGGTGGGATTTAATTCCTTTTAAATGAGCAACAAATCCAATCCCGCAGGCATCATGTTCAAAGTCGGGGTGGTATAATCCAAATGGTTGGTTGTCTATCATAGGTAAGCAGTTTTTGTAAAGACTTTATGCAGTGATCTATCGGAAATTACAAAAAAACGGCTTTTTTTTGAGAGGATATTCAATATAGTTACTAACTATTTGATATTTATTAAAATAAAATCGTTATCGTTAAATAATTTCTAATAACGAACGTTCGCAATACGACTTTGGTTTGAAAATTTATATTAGATCTATACGCAAAGCGTGCTCAATTATTGGAGCTTGCTCAAAATGATGTTTTGGGAAAATCCCAAACAAAGAACTGCCGGATCCACTCATGCTAGCGTAAAGCGCTCCTAATTCATAGAGTTGTTCTTTGATTAAAGAAAGGGTAGGCTCAGCTTTAAATACGGGTATTTCAAAATCATTCACCAAATTATTTTTCCATTCACCAATTGGCTTTGAAATGATTGATTGAATACTTTCTGTTTTTGTATGGGGTATCAATTGTTGAAAAGCCCACGCAGTAGAAATATGCTTTCCAGGATGCACTAATAAAAATTGATAATCAGATAGGTCCAGATGAATCGGTGTTAAAATTTCTCCTCTACCAGTGGCATGACAGGCTTTATTAAAAACAAAAAATGGGCAGTCACTTCCAAGTTGAGATGCATAATGAATTAATTGAACATCACTAAGGCCGAGTGAGCATTGCTTATTTAAAATCAACAATGCAGCAGTTCCATCGCTAGAGCCGCCTCCAAGTCCTGCACCCATTGGAATATTTTTATGCAAATGCATTTGAACATTTGGGAGCTGTGGAAAATCTCTTTTTAGTAAATGAAAGGCTTTTAAACAAAGATTTTGTGCTGGATCTCCAGGGACAGCAATGCCTGATTGATTTAAAGATAAAGTATCGGAAGGTAAAATTTCTAATGAATCATTCAGTGCAATGGGATAGAAAACTGTTTCAAGTTCATGGTATCCATCTGCTCTTTTTGCAAGAATAGATAAGCCTAGATTGATTTTGCAATTAGGGAATTGAATCATCCTATGGTTGCTTTGTTTCGTTGCGTTTATTGATTTCATCTCTGATATCAATTGCGCGTATATAATCTTCCTGTTCTAAAACTTCGTTTAGTAATTCATTTAATTCTGATAATGAAAGTTTTGCTAGATCACTTCTTTCGGAAGTTTTTGTTACAGTAGTTTGGATATCTACTTTCTCACTTTTTTCATTGGCTAATCCTGCTTGATCCAATATATGTTCGTAAACAAAAATTGGACAGCCAAAACGAACTGCTAATGCTAAAGCATCGCTTGTTCTGCTATCAATTTCTAAAGTATCATGATTATTATGACAAACAAGTTTAGAATAAAAAATGCCTTCTTGTAAATCGCATATATATACTTCTTGTAAAACTAAATCGAAAGCGGTCATGAAGTTTTTCATTAGGTCATGCGTTAATGGCCTAGAGGGGTGCATGTTTTCTAATGCAACAGCGATAGCTTGTGCTTCGAATCCACCAATCACAATAGGTAAACGTCTTAATCCATTGATCTCTCCTAGAATAACTGCGTAGGAGTTGGATTGAGTAATGCTATGTGATAGCGCAACAATTTCAAGTTCTATTTTTTGCATAAGATAATTTGCTTTACAAAGTTAAAGCAAAAAAGCTTTGGTTTAAATTAGGCCTTTGATTTTTGTATTGCAGCAGTTAAAGCAGGTAAAACTTCAAATGCGTCCCCAACAATGCCATAATCTGCAGCCTTAAAGAAAGGTGCTTCTGGATCCTTGTTAATGACAACAATTGTCTTACTTCTGTTTACACCAGCCAAGTGTTGGATAGCTCCGGAAATGCCAACAGCGATATATAAATTTGGAGCAACTTGAACACCTGTTTGGCCCACATGCTCATGATGTGGTCTCCAATCTGAATCAGAAACTGGACGGCTACAAGCAGTTGCTGCTCCTAAAGCTTTTGCAAGGTCTTCGATGATGCCCCAGTTTTCTGGTCCTTTTAAGCCACGTCCACCACTAACAACTAGACTAGCTTCGGTCAATGGAATTTCGCCTTCCACTTTATGTGTTGCGGTAATTTTAATAGATGGGGTAGGAACTGTAATTGCTAATGCTTGAACAGTTGCGCTTCCTTCATGTGACTGAACACCAAAGCAATTTTGGTTAATTGAAATTACTTTGATTGGGGTGTCAATATTTATTTGTGCAAATGCTTTACCTGAGAATACTGTTTTAGTCACAGTAAATCCATTGCTTGTATTTGGCAAACTATTTGCGCCAGTTACAATACCTGCTTGTAGTTTAACTGCCACTGCTGGAGCTATTGCTTTACCATTTAAGTTATGTGCAAATACAAGAACTGTTGCACTTGTAGCTTTGGCTGCATTCGTAAGTACTTGAGTGAATACTTTTGAGTCAAAATGATTCAAGCTTGCATCTGCTACTTGGTGCACTTTTTGTAAACCATATTTTCCTAAACCGGCTAAATCATCGTTCACTGTGCCAAGTATTATCCCTTCAGCAGCTACACCCAATTGCTGGGCAAGTGCTGCACCATAAGAAATGGCTTCTAAAGAAGATTTTTTTACTTGTTGTTCTGCTTGATCAATATATATAAGTACCATAATTTTTTGTTTGAAATATTTAGAATGCTTTTGCTTCCTCTTTTAATAATCTAACTAGTTCATCTACATTATCAGCCGCGACTAATTTAACGCCAGATTTTGCTGGAGGTAAGTCAAAAGCTTGAATTGTAGTCGTTGCTTGAACAGCAATTGGCTCAACTACTTTTAATGGTTTAGTTCTTGCAGCCATGATACCTCTCATGTTTGGAATTCTTTGTTCTGCCATTCCTTTTTGACAACTTACAATTGCAGGCAACACCACTTCGCAAACTTCTTCACCACCTTCAATTTCTCTTTGAATACTTGCAGTGTTTCCGCTTAGATCCATCTTATTTGCTAATGAAACAAACGGCAGGTCTAATAAACCAGATAACATAGATCCAATACAAGCACTATTGTAATCAATTGTTTCTTTACCAGTAAGAATTAAATCATAAGCGCCTTCTTTTGCAATTGCTGCTATTTGGCTAGCGATTACAAATGAATCGTTGCTTTGAACATTTACACGAATTGCTTCATCACCACCTAGTGCTAAAGCTTTTCTAATAATTGGTTCTGCATCCGCTTCACCAACTGTTATTAAATGTATCGTAGTAGAAGGATCTTGTTCTTTCAATTCGATGGCTCTTACTAATGCATACCATTCATCATAAGGATTGATGATCCATTGTACGCCATTTTCATCGAACTTTGTATTACCTTCGGTGAAGGCAATTTTAGATGTGGTGTCTGGTGTTTTGCTGATGCAAACTAATAGCTTCATAGTCTAATTCTTTTTGGTTGTTTATGCAACTAATGCAAATATAAGATAAGATGCAACGAATTGAAAGAATTATTGAATTTTTAAATCAACAACCTAAGGATAACTTTTTAAGACATGCCTTAGCACTTGAGTATATTAAAATAGGGGATTTGGCAAAGGCAAAATCTTTATTTATTGAAATCCTGACCGAGTTTCCTGATTATGTTGGGTCTTATTATCATTTGGCTAAATGCTTGGAAACCTTATCCGAGCGGGATGCAGCTATCGAATGGTATGAAAAGGGATTGGCAGCTACAAAATTGGCCAAAGACGACCATGCCTACAGGGAACTTTTAGCAGCTTATGAGGATCTTGTTTATTAAATACAACTTAATTTCAATTGAATACTAAACGCAGCTTTTTAAAACGGTTTAATATTTCATTATAAGTCTAATCGCTGACTTAATTTCTGGTCAATAAACTGAAAAAAATGTTCTGGTTTATAGGTGCGCCATGCCTCCATTTCCATTAGTTCGATATACCTATTCAGCTTTCGTAATAAAAAGTCATGTTGAGCTGCAGGATTAAAGTTGATTAATACTGCCCAACCATCTTCTTCGGATAATTCATCATATAATTCCTCGTAATAATCTTTATCTCCACTATGGAAATTAAATACGTTTTCTGCAATCAAAATAAATTTAATAATGCCTTCTGCCATTAATTTATCAATCACTTCGCGCTTCAGTTCCATGATATCATTTTCGATGGTGTCATTCCATTCTCCAATGAGTTCAATGATTGCAAATTTTGCATCATAATCCGTGTATAAAATTTTCAGGTACAATGTCTTACTTCCAAATTCATCCCATTGTGGATGGATGTAGTAATTATAAACTGTTTGTGAAAATTCAAATTCACTATAAATTCTTCCAAAAAAAATAGATTTTGGATCCGCTTCTGCGGTGTAAAGATGACGCCATTGATAATAGGGTTCTATGTCATGCATTTTGCCCTAGAGTTTGCTGTGGTATTCAATTAAGCCATCCATCGGGCTTTTAACTATTTTTCCTAATTCAATTTCATAACTAATAGCCAATTGCTTTAATACATCTCTAAAGCCATAAGCAACGCTTCCCACAAAATGAATTGGGTGTAACCAAGATTCGTTTAACTTATTCAAATGTGTAAAAAAGAAATCGTTTATGCCGTCTTCAATAATATTTTCCACCATATAATGCCCTCTGTTTTCTACTAGAAAATCAGTAAAGCTCGCGATATAACTATTGGGTGTTGGTTCTTTGTAAACTTTATTCAATATTGCAGTACGGTCTAAATTATATTTCTTTTCAAATATGTTCATTAATTCCTCGTCAAAAGTTTTGTACAAAAAATACTGCAATACTTTTTTGCCTAGATATGCACCACTTCCTTCATCTCCCAATACATACCCAAGTCCAGGACTGTTTTTTGTAATTTTAGTGCCATTGTAAAATCCAGCATTCGAGCCAGTTCCTAAAATACAGACTACGCCTTTTTTATCTTGGCATGCAGCGCGCGCAATAGCCATTAAATCGGTTTGAATATCTAATTTGGCATTTTTGAAAACTGCTTTTAAAGCCTTTTTTAAAATGGTTACGTTGTCTGGATTGCTCAATCCGGTGCCGTAAAAATAGACCGCATCTACTTTTAATAAATCTGTCTTTTTTTGGAATGTTTTTTCAAGCAATTGAGCGATGGCTTCAAGGCCTAAGAAATAAGGACTAATTCCAGTAGTTTTAATGGTTTGACGTTTGCCATTTTCTACCAAGGTCCAGTGGCATTTGGTGGCACCACTATCAGCTATTAAATAAGTCTTTTTCATAGGAGTTGAACTAAGACATGAAATTAGTTATTTCATTTTGATTTGATGTAAATTTGCCTAGAATTCATCTAATATGCTACAAAATCAACCTCGATCTACTCAAACAAGTTGGGTAACCCCAATTACCTACGCAGTGATACTATTATTAGGTATTGGGATAGGGATCTTTTTAAAAGGAAGTTTTTCAATTGGCTTTTCTTCTTTCAATAAATCATCTGCAATGGATGAAATCATTGAGTTGGTCAAATCCAAATATGTGGAACAAGTTAATCTTGATAGTACACAAACCCAATTGGCCGATTTTTATTTAGCTCAATTAGATCCTCATTCAGTTTATATTCCACCGGTAGATTTAGTAGATGCCAATGAACAATTGCAACCAAATTATAAAGGGATAGGGATAGAGTTTCAGCAATTTAGAGATAGTGTTTTTGTGGCTTATGTCATTCCTGAGGGGCCTGCTGCAAAAGCTGGGTTAAAAACGGGGGATATTTTATTGACGGCAGATGATACCGTAAAATTATCAGGAAGTAAACTAGATGGGGAAGAGATCAAGCGAAAGATCAAAGGGCCAGAAGCTGAATCACTTAAATTAGTTGTTTTACGCAATCAGCAAAAAATGATTTTTAAGTTGAATAGAGCTTCCGTTTCGGTGTCGCCTGTTGAAGCATCTTATATGTTGAATGACAGTTTGGGGTACATCAAAATTGACAAGTTTGCAGATAGAACTTATGAGGCATTCATGCAAGCATTAGAACCTCTTTTGCAAAAAGGTATGAAGTCTTTGGTAATTGATTTAAGAGGTAATGGTGGTGGATTATTGTCAGAGGCAGTTGCTATTGCAGACGAATTGTTAGCAGGTAATAAATTAATAGTGTACACAGAAGGTTTACACGCGCCAAGGGTAGATTATTATAGCAAAAGAGAAGGCTTGTTTGAACAAGGTGCATTAACAATTTTAATGGATGAAACTTCTGCATCTGCTAGTGAAGTGCTTGCTGGTGCATTGCAAGATTGGGATCGTGCAAAAGTGATCGGAAGAAGGTCCTTTGGTAAAGGATTAGTTCAACAACAATTTAGGTTATCTAATGGTGGTGCATTAAGGTTAACGACTGCAAAATATTATACGCCATTAGGTCGTAATATTCAACGTCCTTATAAAAATGGCAAGGATGCGTATGAGCATGATTTTATGGAAAGGGTGATTCAATCCAATGAAGGGATTCAGGATACTGCCTCTATTGGTAAGGCTTATAAAACACCTAAAGGCAATACTGTTTACGATGGTGGGGGTATTATTCCGAATCAATGGATTCCAGCCAATGGGGTATATAAGGACACCAATTATACAGCGCTTATTGTAAGTGGAGCTTTAAATGAATTTGTATTACAGTATTATTTAAAGAATCAAACAGCATTGAATAAGTATCAATCTGTAAAAGCATTTACAACTGATTATTCAAAACAAGATTTTACAAAGGCTTTTGATCAATATCTACGTTCAACCAATAGGCCAGGTTTACCTGCTAGTTTAAGGAGCAATGCTTTGGTGCAAAACCAATTGATTGCCATGTTAGCTCGTTACAAGTGGTATAAGCAAGGTTACACTGAAGCCTTGAATTTAATGGATCAAAATTTTATCGCAGCGATAAAGTAAAGGTCTTTTATGACTTAAGTCATATTTTCATATGAGTGGCATCATAAAAGCATTCATGCTTAGATAGGAACTTTGTGGTTCATCTATGCAAGAACAATGCTACCATTGTGGGACAGAATGTGATCAATCCATTCAAATAGATGCCAAGTACTTTTGTTGCGATGGCTGTAAAATGGTCTATCAATTATTGGACGAAAATGGGATGTGTCAATATTATGATTTGACCAATATGCCTGGATTAACGGCAAAAGGAATATTTACTTCAGACAAATTCAATTACCTCGATAATCAAGTTGTCCAAGACCAATTAATTCAGTTTAGACAAGGCGATCAAGCACATGTTATTTTTTACCTACCTCAGATCCATTGTGTGAGTTGTGTTTGGTTACTTGAAAATTTACATAAGATTAATCCAGGGGTCATTCAATCTCAAACCAATTTTGAGAAAAAAGAGGTTAAAATTGTTTACCAGCCTTCCCTGATTTCTTTAAAAAAGGTGGTGCAATTATTAGCTTTTGTTGGTTATGAACCCATGATTCATTTAGGCGGGAATGACTGGCAGCAAAAAAAGAAAGTCAATCGTAAACAATTGTATAAAATTGGTATTGCTGGATTTTGCTTTAGCAATATTATGATGTTGAGTTTTCCAGAATATTTATCCGACCAAGTAGTGGATTTAGGAAATCTTAGGCCATTATTTATCTATTTGAACTTATTGCTTTCAATTCCTGTACTATTATATAGTGCAAGTGATTTTTTCATTTCTGCTTATACAGGCTTGAGGCAAAAATGGTTGAATATTGACGCGCCAATTGCTTTAGCAATCTCTGTTACATTCATTAGAAGTGTATATGAAATTTTTACTCAAACAGGTGCAGGTTATTTAGACAGTATGTCGGGTATTGTATTTTTTATGTTAATAGGAAGATGGTTTCAGGATAAGTCTTATGATTCATTTGCATTTGACAGGGATTACACTTCTTTCTTTCCTTTGGGTGTAACGATTTTAAAGGAAGGAAAAGAGTTGAACCAGTCTTTGAATGATATTATTAAAGGAGATTTATTACTCGTTAGGACAGGTGAAATGATTCCTGCAGATGCTGTCTTAAAAGATGGTATTGCATTAGTAGATTATAGTTTTGTATCTGGGGAAAATGCACCTATTGCATTTGAGCCTGGTGCATTATTGTATGCAGGTGGAGTTCAGAAAGGGAGAGCGATTCATGTAGAAGTTGTCAAGCCTGTTGGACATAGTTATATCACTGAATTATGGAACAGTCCTTTATTAAAACAAACTAAAAATGCCACTGCGTCATTTGTGCATCCTTGGAGTCAATACTTCACTTATGTGCTTTTTACAATTGCATTCCTAACAGGTTTGTATTGGTGGGCCGTTGATACCACCAAAATTTTACCTGCAGTTAGTTCGGTGTTAATAGTAGCATGTCCATGCTCATTATTACTTACTGTGACATTTACTTATGGGAATGTATTGAGGTGGCTTGGTAAAGCGAAAATGTATTGCAAGAATGCATCTGTAATAGAATCCATTGAAAAAATTGATACCATTGTTTTTGATAAAACCGGCACTTTGACAAACCATGTCAATACGAATATGGTGTATATTGGTGTCGAGCTGAGCATCCTTGAAAAATCGATGATCCGATCTGTCACAAGGGAATCCTTGCATCCGATGAGTCAAATGATCTATCAAATGCTTACCGAAGAAAATCTACCATTGGTAGAGATAGTGCATATTGAAAACAGTATTGCAAAGGGCACTATTGCGCATTCTCAAGGGCATACAATTATTTTAGGTTCAGTTAAGTTATTAATCCAAGAAGGCGTTGCTGTAAATACAGATTACGATCATTCAGTGGTTTGTATTGCTGTAAATGGAATTTTTAGAGGATTTTATAAAGTAAATCACGCCTATCGTGAAGGCATGTCTGCGATGGTAGGGCAATTACGTTCAAAAGGATATGAAATTCATTTATTGAGTGGAGACCATTCAGCCGAAGGGCAGAAGCTCAAATTGCAATTAGGTGCAGACATTCAAATGTTTTTTGATCAGTCACCTACAGATAAATTAAATTATATCCAACAGCTTCAAAACGAAGGAAAGACTGTAATGATGGTGGGAGATGGATTAAACGATGCTGGCGCTTTACAAAAAAGTAATGTTGGGATTGCTGTCACAGATCAAACCCATTTATTTACACCCGCAAGTGATGCTATTTTAGAAGGACATCAAGTGGCGCAACTTTTTCAATTGATTCGTTATGCAAAAAGCGCAAAAACAATTATCGTCCTTATTTTCATTTTATCTATAGCATACAATTTAGTTGGGATGTACTTTGCCACACAGGCTTTATTGTCTCCAATGGTGGCAGCTATTTTAATGCCAATTAGCTCAATTAGTATTGTTGCCCTCTCTGCTTTGTTATCCTATCGTTTTGCAAAGCAGCTTCGTGACTAAATTATTTAGGCCTTTTTCGGCAAAATGATTGACGCGTTTAAATATGATATAAATCATTTTTCACTTTGACATAAGTCATAAATCTCCTAATGCGAAGCAAATAGCTTTGTCCCAAATAGGATTATGAGTGTATTCGTCATTTTAATTATTACAAGTGTGTTGGTTGCAGGTGGTTTCTTGGCTGCATTCTTATGGTCTGTAAAGTCTGGGCAAATGGATGACGATTATACGCCTTCAATTCGAATCCTTTTTGATGATGAAGTAAAATCTAAAAAAACTAAATAATAACCACACAAATTAGCATTATGCAAGTAGAAAGTTTTCAGTATGATAACAAAACAGTGAGGAACTTCGCTATTGCCACCATTATTTGGGGTGTAGTAGGAATGACTGTTGGATTATGGGTTGCTTTGCAACTTGTTTTTCCAACCACATTGAATCTTCAACCCTTTTTTAGTTTTGGACGTCTAAGACCATTGCATACCAATGCAGTTATTTTTGCATTCGTAGGAAATGGAATTTTCATGGGGGTATATTATTCCTTACAAAGGCTCTTGAAGGCAAGAATGTACAGTGATTTATTGAGTAAAATTCATTTCTGGGGATGGCAATTAATCATTGTTGCTGCTGCAATCACTTTGCCTTTAGGAATTACATCTTCTAAAGAATATGCCGAATTAGAATGGCCTATCGATATTGCGATTACATTAATATGGGTGGTATTTGGATTTAATATGTTTGCGACCATAATAAAAAGAAGAGAGCGTCATTTATATGTTGCAGTTTGGTTTTACATCGCCACATTTGTTACGGTTGCAGTATTACATTTAGTAAACTCATTTGAGTTACCCGTAACCTTATTTAAAAGTTATAGTTGGTATGCTGGTGTACAAGATGCTTTAGTGCAATGGTGGTATGGACATAATGCGGTTGCATTTTTCTTGACAACGCCTTATTTAGGTTTGATGTATTATTTCATGCCTAAAGCTGCAAACCGTCCAGTGTTTTCTTATAAATTATCTATCATTCACTTTTGGGCTTTGATCTTTTTATATATCTGGGCAGGTCCACACCATTTATTATATACCGCATTACCCAACTGGGCACAAAGTTTAGGAGTGGTTTTTAGTTTCATGTTGATTTTCCCAAGTTGGGGTGGTATGATCAATGGTTTATTAACATTAAGAGGAGCATGGGATAGAGTAAGAGAAGATGTGATTTTGAAATTCATGGTGGTGGCTGTAACTGCGTATGGTATGTCCACTTTCGAAGGTCCAATGCTTTCTTTAAAAAATATCAATGCCGTTGCGCACTTTACGGATTGGATTATTGCACACGTGCATGTGGGAGGACTAGGATGGAATGGGATGTTGACCTTTGGTATTTTATATTGGTTAATTCCTAGAATGTATAAAACAGAATTGTATTCTAAGAAATTAGCGAATATACATTTCTGGTTAGCCACTTTAGGTATTTTATTTTATGCTATTCCGATGTATTGGGCTGCATGGCAACAAGCTTCTATGTGGAAGCAGTTTACACCAACAGGACAATTAAAATATCAGTTTTTAGAAACTGTAACCTATATGCGTCCATTTTACGCCATGCGTTCATTAGGCGGTGTATTGTATTTGTCTGGTGCAATTTTAGCGATGGTGAATATTTTTAAAACTATTGGTAAAGGAACATTGGTGGCGAATGAGGATGCGGAAGCGCCTGCATTAGAAGCAAGTTTTGAAAAACATAAAGGGGAGCATTGGCATAGATGGATTGAGCGAAAGCCAACACCTATGTTAGTCATGTCTTTGATTGTGATTTTAATTGGAGGTGCTGTGGAAATGATTCCTACTTTCTTAGTAAAATCAAATGTTCCTACAATCAGCAGTGTGAAACCCTATACACCTTTGGAATTACAGGGTAGAGATATTTATGTAAGAGAAGGCTGTTATACTTGTCACTCTCAAATGGTTCGTCCTTTCAGAAGTGAAACCGAGCGTTATGGGGAATATAGTAAAGCCGGTGAATTTGTTTACGATCATCCATTCCAATGGGGTAGTAAGAGAACTGGACCAGATTTAGCTCGAGAAGGTACTGGTAATAATAAAAAATCTAATACTTGGCATTTTAACCATTTAGACGAACCAAGTGCTATTTCTACAGGGTCAGTTATGCCTGCTTATTCTTTCTTAATTGACCATGAATTAGATACAGCTACCACGCCAGCTAAAATTAGAGCAATGCAAACATTGGGTGTACCATATGTTGCTGGTTATGATCAAATTGCTAACAAGGAATTGATGCAACAAGCAAAAACGATCGCTGCTAATTTAAAGCAAGACGGTATTGAGGTGGGTGCAAATAAAGAAATCATTGCAGTGATTGCCTATTTGCAAAGACTTGGAACAGATATAAATAAAAAATAACCTTATAAACTTAATGACATGTTCAGTTTTATAAAAAAATATACAGAAACGATGGATCATTCAACCATCTATCCCATTTTCTCCTTACTCGTATTTGTCGCATTTTTTGTAGGGGTTTTATGGTATGTAAAAGTGATGGACAAAAAAGAGGTTGATACGATTAAGCAATTGCCTTTAGAAAATTAAGCACTTCAAAAAATTTAAATTATGTTGAATTATATTGAATATTTAGTATTAGCTGTTGCACTATTATTAGTGGCTGCAATCTGGCTATTATCATCTGTTTTGATGATGTTGTCTAGAAAAGTGGTTGAAATAGCAAAGCAGAACAAAACGACAACCCTATTATTACTTGTATTACTTGGGGGTGTCTTTAATCCCTTGCTTGCACAAGAGGCAACTACTGCTACAGAAGGAGCAACAGAAGTAGTTGCTACAACTGCTTATTATGGAGGCTTGTCTGCACTTTCATTTTGGACTTTGACTACCGTCTTGGGGCTAGAATTATTAATCATTTTTGTATTGCTTTATTTTATTCGAAATTTATGGCGCATTTTAAATCCTGTACCAGTCAAACTAACTGTAGACGGTAAAAAAGCACCTTCATGGATCAAAACAACTTGGGCCAATCTGGATAAGCGTTTCTTTACAAAAGCTGCGCCGATAGAGCAAGAAGCTGACATCTTATTAGACCATGATTATGATGGCATCAAAGAATTAGACAATGCCTTACCGCCTTGGTGGAAATATGGGTTTTACATCACCATTTTTGTAGCTATTTTTTACATTTTGAAATTTGAAATTTGGCACACTGGCATGAATCCTACAGAAGAATATAACACGGAGATGGCTGAAGCTAAGATTGAAACGGATGCATACTTAGCATCTATGAAAGAAAACGTGGATGAGAACTCTGTTGTAATGTTAGATGCCGCAGGTATAGCAACTGGTAAAACATTGTATACAAAGACCTGTGTAGCATGCCATAGCCCTAATGGTGCTGGTGGTGTAGGACCGAACCTGACTGACAATTATAGTTTACATGGAGCAACCATCAAAGATATATTTAAAACCATTAAATATGGCTGGCCTGACAAAGGGATGCAAGCTTGGCAATCCAACTTTTCACCTGTCGAAATGCAACAGATTGCTAGTTATGTAAAATCTCTAGTGAATACCAATGTAGCAGATGGTAAAGCGCCTCAAGGTGATTTAATTAAAGAAGAAGCAATTGCTGCTGCACCAGCATCAGATTCAACTAAAGGGGCGGTAACGCCAACTAAATAATGAATAATCAACCAAACGATATTAATTCAAAAGACAACGAAAGAGTTGCTAGCTTAAAAAAAGAGTTATTGGATCAGGATTTTCGTGATTCGGTGGGAACTATAAGTAAAGAAGGTAAAAGAAATTACATTTTTCCACAAAAACCATTTGGAAAATTATATAATCTAAGATCTTACTTTAGTTATTTCTATTTGGTTTTGTTTTTTACCCTTCCTTTTATCAAGATCGAAGGGGAGCCTATGTTTTTATTCAATGTACTTGAGCGAAAGTTTATCTTTTTTGGTCAAGTATTTTGGCCACAGGATTTTTTCATTTTCGCTATTGGTTTATTGACCTTTTTGGTATTTGTTATTCTTTTTACAGTTGCTTTTGGTCGTTTGTTTTGTGGTTGGGCTTGCCCTCAAACCATTTTTATGGAAATGGTTTTTAGAAAAATAGAATATTGGATTGAAGGGGATGCCAATCAGCAAAGAAAGTTAAAGGCGATGCCTTGGAATGCTGAAAAAATAAGGAAGCGTATTACCAAAATTATAGCCTTCTTTTTGGTTTCATTTTTGATTGCTAATTTCTTTTTAGGGTATATCATTGGAATTGACAGAGTTGGATTAATGATTCAAGAAGGGGCAATTGTACATTTTGGCGTTTTTAGTTCATTGATCATTTTTACATTCATTTTTTTCTTCGTCTATTATTGGTTTAGAGAGCAAGTATGTTTAATTGTATGCCCTTATGGACGTTTACAAGGTGTTTTATTAGATCGTAATTCAATTGTAGTAGCTTATGATTATGTAAGAGGAGAGCCAAGAGGTAAATTAAGTGAAACAAATAAAAGCAAGGGAGATTGTATTAATTGTAGTGCTTGTGTGCGTGTTTGTCCAACTGGAATTGATATTAGAAATGGAACGCAGCTAGAATGTGTGAACTGTACAGCCTGTATTGATGCTTGTGATGAAATTATGGAACATATAGAAAAGCCAACAGGGCTTATACGATATGCATCTGAAAACAACATTGCCAAAAAAGAGAAGACGACTTATACATGGAGGTTAAAACTATATACAGGCGTGCTTTTGTTGTTACTTTCTTTTCTTGCAGTCTTATTAATTACTAGAGACGATGTGAGTGCAAGAGTGCTTAGAACACCTGGTCAAATGTATCAGAAACTACCTGATGGTAAGATTAGTAATTTGTACAATATTAAATTGGCTAATAAGACAAGAAAAATCATTCATATAGATCTTAAGTTAGAAAATCTGGATGGTGAAATTAAAATGATTAATCAAGTAGATGTCCCTAAGGAGTCGTATTATCAGACAAGTTTTTTTGTTATTTTAAGAGGCACAACCATTAAGAAAAGAAAAACGGAATTGAAAATTGGATTGTATGAAGATGGGCAAAGAATTGAAACGGTATCTGCCATTTTCCTAGCACCATCACTTTAAGTATACAGCAATGAAAAAATTAAACTGGGGCCATTCGATATTTTTTATTTACAGTGCATTTGTTGTAGCAATTTTATTCATGGTGTATCAATCTACTCAACAAACCTATGACCTTGTTGAAAAAGATTATTACGCTGCCGAACTAAAATACCAAGATGTAATAGATGCTTCTGAAAGAGCAAGTAAACTTGGCGGAAGTATTGATATCATTCAAAAGAATGACTCGCTTTTTTTGACCTTGCCAACTGCTTTCGACGGGGTGAATGTAAAAGGGAAAGTGCAACTTTATTTTGCCGCTGATAAAAAGCAAGATGAACTATATCATTTTGAAACAATGGAAGGTGTAGCTGTATTAAAAATAGGTAATAAGAGTAAAGGTAATTATTTGCTTAAACTCGATTTAATTAAATCCGGTGTAGCATATTATTATGAACAAAAAATTTATTTATAACGATGTTCAATAGTAATTTTTTGGAGATTGGTTTTTTCATGGGGCTACTCGGAAGTGTCCATTGCATAGGGATGTGTGGACCCCTAGTGATGGCACTTCCTATTTCCAATTTAAACGCCATCCAAAAAGTAGTTGCAACAATATTGTATCATGTTGGGAAAATTGCTACCTATGGGTTACTTGGGCTTATTGTTGGTTTTTTTGGTAAACAAATTCCATTTTACAACGTCCAACAACATTTAAGTATCGTCATTGGTAGTTTGATGCTGGTTTATGTCTTGTGGGTGTTTTATTTGCATCCTAAGCGTAAACTTGGCTTTTTGAAAATTGAATGGTTGCAGAAGCCGATTATTAATGCGTTGGGTAAATTATTTAAACAAAACAATGCAAGTTCTTTTTTATTGATTGGGATGTTAAATGGGCTTTTGCCATGTGGTATGATCTATTTAGCTTTAGGTTCTGCATGGGCAGGGCAGTCTGTTGTTCAAAGTGGGTTATTTATGGTTTTATTTGGTTTAGGAACTATGCCAGCTTTATTACTAGCGGCTTTTGGAGGCCAACTTTTAGGATTAGTATTTCGTCAGCGTATACAAAAAGCACTCCCTTTTATTTTAACGATTATGGGCGTTTTATTAATATTGAGAGGTATGAATTTAGGTATTCCTTATATAAGTCCAATTTTAGATGGAGATAGCACTACAAGTTGTCATAATTAAAAATGAAAAAAGAACTTTATATACAAGAATTAGAGTCTTTAGTTAGAACTTTGGATTTTATCCAAGAGGAGCAAGCTTTTATCAAAATAAAGTTAACAAACTATATTGATTCAATTGATCAAGAAAGTTTGATTGTTTGGGCGGAGGACATGCAACAACAAATTTTAAATAGAGAAGTTGCTTTGCAGTTGATTAAAAAAGATATTATATCCCTTAAATCAAGTAAAATAATTAATACTGAATTATTAAAGAGGGATAAACAACAAATTGGTTATTTAGAACAGGAATTCTTACTTTGGAAACATGCTATTGACAAACAAATAGAAACTGTTAGTACATTTTAATTTAAATTGTAATTGATACTGCAAGCAACACCCTTCGATTTAATTACACAAACCTGCTAATTTCTTCTCTTCAAGGATGGTTATTTTGCCTTCTTTTATACTGATTAATTTTTCAGATTTAAAATCACTCAATGTTCTAATCAAACTTTCTGTAGCCGTACCAGCAATATTTGCTAAATCCTCTCTTGAAATTGAGATTGAAAATAGTTCGGCATCTTGTTGATCATATTTTTTCTTTAGGGTCAATAAGGCATCTGCTACTCTCTTTCTTAAACTATGGTACGCAAGTGCAACTAACTGGTCTTCTTTTTCAGCAATATTGTTCGCTAAGAGTTTAATAACTTTTAAGGCAATTTCTTGGTGGTGGGTCAATAAGTCTTCAAATTCATTTTTTGGTATAACTCGTATATTGGCCTCTTCCAATGTTTCAGCAAATTCAACATAGGTTTTGTTTTCAAGCAAGGCAATATGTCCAAAAAAATCTCCGGCAGACAACAAGCTTGTAATAAACTCTTTTCCTGTTTCGCTTGTTTTGTAGATTTTCACTTTGCCAGATTCAATATAGTAAAGCTTTGTAGGATGTTGACCTTCTGAATAAATGACCTGTTTCTTTTTATATTCAACAATATCATGATGTGCTAATGTTACATTCATCTCGTCTTTTTCGCCTAAGTCTGTCAAAATCTGATACCATCCTTCTATACCTTTAACAGTATTGGATTGTGTTCTTTTAACTTTTTCTAATCTTGTATGTATGGCGTTAATTAATTCCGAGTCCGTGAATGGTTTTGTGATATAATCGTCTGCGCCCATTTCCATGCCTTTTCTTAAATCATTTCTTTCGCTCTTGGCACTTAGGAAAATAAACGGAATATCTTGCAAAATAGGCTCTTTGCTTATAATCTGATAAACACCATAGCCATCAAGTACGGGCATCATAATGTCACAAATAATTAAATCAGGTTGGCACATTCTAGCCATTTCAATACCCACCTTTCCATTTTCAGCTACAATCACTTCAAACTGTGCTAATGTCAATATTTCTGCTGTATTTTCTCTTAATGCCTCATTGTCTTCAATTAAAAGTATTTTTTCCATTTCCAATATGCTTTAGAATTGATTTAATTTATTTGGAAGTTCAATGCAAAAGATACTTCCATTTTCCAATTGACTTTCATAGGATATCTTGCCGTTCAATAAATCTACATACCTTCCTACAATATGCAGTCCCAATCCAGTGCCTTGTATATTTGTAACATTTGTAGCCCTGAAAAATCTTTCAAATAAGTGAACCTGGTCATTTTCTGGTATGCCTATGCCTTTATCAATGATCTTTATTTCAACCTTGTCTTCTTCAATTTCTGTTTGAATTTTAATTATTACGTTTTCAGGTGAAAATTTGATTGCGTTAGAGACAAGGTTTATAAGTACATTTTTTAGTAAGCTTGCATCTGAATTACAAAGGGCATTGCCATTATGGTCATGCATTAATTCTTGCCCATTTTTTAATAGTACATTCATTTCGTTCATCACACCATTGATAAATTCACTTAAGTCAAAACTTTCAAAATTCACTTCTACTTTTCCTTCTTCAATTTTACCCAAGGATAAAAATTCATTCAGTATATCCGTTAAAGTTTTAACAGAGGATTTTATCCGGTCAATATGTTTATCACGTTTTGGTTGATCTTCTGTGGTCTCGTATTTAGCAAGCAATGAGATGGAGGATAAGATGGTACTTAAAGGTGTTCTAAATTCATGAGAAGCCATTGAAACGAATCTTGATTTAAGGTCGTTTACCTCTTTCTCTTTCTCTAGCGACTTTGTTAAATTGTCTTTAGAGGCTTGCAATTCGATTAAAGTATTTTGCAATTCTTCTGTTCTAATAGCAACTTTTTCTTCTAAGCTTGCATTTAATTTTTTGATCTCCTCCTCAGACTCCTGTCTTTTTGTAATATCTGATATAAAAGCAATTACATATTTTGATTCTGAAGTTTCAAAATGTCCCAAGCTAATTTCAACCGGAAATTCAGTGCCGTCTTTTCTCAAGGCTCTTAAAGTCATGCCCGTGCCCATTGTTCTTGCTTGAGGTTTAGCAACATATCCTTCTCGATGATGCACATGTGCATGATGGTATCTCTGTGGAATTAGTTTTTCTAATTTTTCAGAGATGATTTCATCTTCCTGATAGCCAAATAATTTATTTGCAAAATGATTGGACATAACAATGTCTCCTTGTCCATTCACCACAATGATGCCCATGGATGCCGAATTAAACAGGGCTTCAAATCTAAGATCCTTGTACTGATTGTTTAGGGGCATGAAATAGACATTTTACTACTGTAAAGTTACTTAGATTAAGGCAGAAATGGCAGAAATTTGTCTTTTTGGATTTCTTTTAAAATTGGAGCAGAAGCGTTCAAATGATGACCATTTAATACTTGTTCATATTTTTTCAAATAGTTATTCGCCATTTGTACGCTCGTGAAATTAGACATCACATAATCGTGGCAAGTAGCACTATTGAATTGGTCTACATTTTTAACAGCATTAATTAGTGCACTCATTGAATTACTAGTAAAGCCAACTGCTGACTGAATAATTTCTTTTAAAGAACCATAGGGTGTTCCAAAAACAGGACAGCCAAAATAAAGGCTCTCGACAATAGACAATCCAAATGGTTCGTTCCATAGTACTGGGAATATTAGCCCTTTAGAGCCTTTTAGTAATTCATTTTTTTCTCTCCCACCTTTTAAACCATCGAATTGAATTCTGGGATCGAATGTTAGACGAATTCCTTGGTTAAAGTTGAAGCGATGGCCACCGATCACCCTAAGTTTAACTTTTGCTTTTTGAGCAATTTTAATTGCACCTCGCACATTTTTCACTCTCCAAGCGGCGTCTCCTAAAAAATGAAAATAATTTCTTTTTTGATTTAACCCTGGGTCACCATAATCTTCGGGATCAATTCCATTATGTACATAGGAGTGGCTATCAAATCGGCTAGCATGATTTTGAGAAACAAAAACAGTATTTAAATCCAAAGGTATTTGCTCATTTGAATTTCCATGCATTGTGATGATATATGGAATCTTTGGTAATTCATTCACAGTGCAATTCAAATGAACTACATCCACACCAGTTGGTATTTGTTGATTAAATGGAATAGAATGATCTAGGGTATGCACTTTTGCAAAATCACAAGTGGATCCAGCAGCAACTAGATAGGAGACCTGATGCCCTTTTTGCACCAATTGTTTACCTAGCCACCATATCACCCTTTCTGTCCCGCCATACTTCTGAACAGGTATAATTGTATTGTTAACTATAAGGATATGCATGCTCAATATTACGATAAAATAAGGTAGATTATATTGGTTTTTATGCATTTAAAACGCTAATCATATTTTTTACTATTGCTTTTGAAAAAGTCTTAACTTCAAAATCTTAATAAAATTTTGATTGCATGAAAAGACTTTTTACAATTTTAGCCCTTTGTGCTGCTTTTGTTGCACAGGCTCAAGTAAAACCTACACCAGCTCAAGAAAGATTAAAATCAATTGACCAAAGAAAGCAATTGGCAACTAAGTCTACCTTGAACGAGACAAGTTTCAGAAATATTGGCCCATCAGTAATGAGTGGCCGTGTCGTAGACATCGAAGTAAACCCACAAGACCCCACTGAGTTTTATGTAGCATATGCTTCTGGTGGCTTATGGCATACGCAGAATAATGGCCAAAGTTTTGTACCAATTTTTGATTCAGAAGCTATTTTGACAATTGGTGACATAGCAGTTAATTGGCAAAATAAACATATCTGGGTGGGTACGGGCGAGGTGAATAGCAGTCGTTCGACTTATGCAGGACTTGGTGTGTATCGTTCTTCAAACAATGGTAAGACTTGGGACTACCTAGGATTACCAGAGAGTCATCATATTGGTAAAATTCAATTGTCTGCAAAGGATCCAAACACTGCTTGGGTAGCTGTTTTAGGTCATTTGTATTCAGAAAATAAAGAACGCGGTATTTATAAAACGACAGATGCAGGTAAAACTTGGAATCAGACATTAGCTTTAGATGCCAATACAGGCGCAATTGATTTGGATATTGATCCAAGTAACGAACAAAATTTATTTGCTGCAATGTGGTACCGTACTAGATCTGCTTCAAATTTTGAAGAATCTGGTAAAACATCTGGTATTTATAAAAGTACAGATGGCGGCGATCATTGGACATTGGTTTCAACACCAACAAGTGGATTTCCTGCTGGTGAGGGTGTAGGTAGAATTGGTTTAGCGGTTTATCCAAAAAATCCTTCGATTGTGTATGCCATTGTTGACAATAACTTTCATCAACCAGATACAGCTATGCAAAAAGCGGCGGATACTTCTAGGTATGTATTGAGAGATTTCAAAACCTTGACAGTAGATCAGTTTATCGCATTAGATGATAAAAAATTAAATGCTTTTTTAAAGTTTCCACGTAATGGCATCCCAACGAAATACAATGCAGAGAATTTAAAACAAGATGTTAAGTCTGGTAAATTAGCCCCTAATTGTATTTGGGATTATTTATTTGATGCAAATACTGCATTATTTGAAACACCAATCTATGGTGCTCAAGTATACCGTTCAGACAATGCCGGCGTAAGCTGGGTTAAAACGCATGTAAAGCCAATTCAATTATATAGCACTTATGGTTATTATTTCGGTAAAGTCTTTGTTAGTCCAAGCAATCCTGATAAAATCGCAATTACGGGTGTTGGCGTTTTATTAAGTACGGATGGCGGAAAAACATTCAAGAGTATTGGTAAAGAAAATGTGCATGCAGATCATCATTTTGTTTGGATGAATGGACAAAGAGATAGTCATATGATTATTGGAAATGATGGTGGATGTAATATCACATATGATAATGGTGCACATTGGTTTAAAGCCAATACACCAGCTGTTGGGCAGTTTTACAATATCACTGTAGACATGGCAAAACCTTATAACGTATATGGTGGATTACAAGACAATGGTACTTGGTTTGGTGCTAGCACAACAAAAGAAAACTACGATTGGTATGATAGTGGACACAATCCATACACGATGTTAGGTGGTGGAGATGGCATGCAAGTTCAAGTTGATTGGAGAGATAATAAGACAGTGTATAGTGGATCTCAATTTGGATTTTATAGCAGACAAAATCTTTCAACAAGAGAAAGAAAAACGGTAAGACCAATGCGTGATTTAGGAGAGCCAGCAGTGCGTTACAATTGGCAGTCTCCAATTTTATTAAGCCGACACAATCAAGACGTATTTTACTTTGGATCAAATAAGTTCCATCGTTCAATGAGCAAGGGAGATAGTCTTGTTACATTAAGTACAGATTTGACAACAAATCCTGTACAAGGGGATGTGCCTTTTGGAACTTTAACGACAATAAGTGAGAGCCCTATCCGTTTTGGATTAATCTATACAGGTTCTGATGATGGGAATGTACAAGTATCAAAAGATGGTGGAAATACATTTACATTGATTAGTCAGAAGTTACCAAAGGGTTTATATATAAGTAGAGTAATTGCCAGCAAATACAGTGTATCTAGAGTGTATGTAACTTTAAATGGTTATAGAAATGATCATTTCAATGCTTATGTATTCCAAAGTGATGATTATGGAACAACATGGAAACAAATCATGAAAGATTTGCCAGTAGAGCCAGTGAATGTCATTAAGGAAGATGCTGTTTCAGATAAAGTTTTATATGTGGGAACAGATGGTGGATTGTATGTAAGCTTGGATGGAGGAAATAGCTCAATGGCTTGGAACAAGGGCTTACCTGCTAGCGTTCCAGTACATGATCTAGAAATCCATCCTAGAGATCACGAAATAGTTATTGGCACGCATGGTCGTAGCCTTTATATCGCAAAATTGGAAGCGCTAAGAAAGCAAGTAAAATAGCAATTAACTATTGATATAAGCTTGTTCTTTTTGAACTAGTAAATTGAATATCTTTTCTAAAATAGGCGAATCTGTGGAAATCACGGATTCGTCTATTTTGCTTATGGGAATAATGCGCTTTGTTGAACTAGCTATAAACGCGCCCTTTGCTGTTTTAATTTCTTCTAATGAAATCGGTCTTTCTTCTACTTGAATACCATTTTCTACAGCAGCTGCTAAAATATTTTTTCTGGTGATTCCTTTTAATACTTGATCTTTTGGTGTAACAATATGACCTTGTTCAGAGATTAAGAAAAAGTTTGATCTTGGACATTCTCTTATCATGCCTTCGTGTGTGTATAAAATATCTTGTCCTCCAAATGCTTTTAACTTGGGTTGTAAATAAATAGCCATTAAGTAGTCAGTTGTTTTAACTTGAGGCAATTGACGTTGAAAAGGATGGCTCATCAAAACAAAGGGAGTAACTGTGAAACTATTGGAAGGCACAGGTAGAGGTTGTTGAATAATGGTTAATCTAGGTTGTTCTAAACTGTAACCATCTAAGCTATCTCCACCAGAAACAATTAGTTTCAAACCAGAATAGGGCATGTCATTTTTGGCAACTAATTCTAAAACGATTTTTAAAATAGACTCTTTTGATTGCGGCACTTCCATGTGCATGATCGCTGCCGATTGGTATAACCTATCTAAATGGTCTTCTACAAATAATGGTTTGTTGTCAACCACTCTTAGGTAGTCGAATATGCCATAACCTCTTTGAACCAATAAGTCATTTAAGGACATACCCGTTTGGCTAAATGCACTTATTTGTCCATCGTAATAGCAGCTAATGTTTTCCAAAATAGATCGTTTTAGGGCTTAAATCTACAAAAAAATAAGATATGCATCTAAAGACGATCCTCTCAAAGATTTAAAATCTGCTATTATCGTATATTTAGCTCCTGAAAAATTATAATATGAGTCAATTGGGTAAAAATTCATTCGTCGGATATCTTTGTGCTTTATTATACCTACTTGTGCATTTTATTCCAGATTTTGGGGGCGCGGATGTGATGGGTGCACAATGGTTGTATGTTTCCCTCGTTGACTTTCTTTTTCTTGGGTATATTTTATTGAATAAAGCATTTTATAAAACAGCGATAACTGCGGTATTGAATTTAAAATTCACGATTGTCTATAGCTTTTTGATTTTATGGGCTGCAATCTCATTTTTCTATGCAATCAATCCAACTGAAACTTTGGTTTGCTTTGCACGACTTTTTAGCACTTATTTGATATTCATCAATTTGTCTATCTTATTTCATAAACAAAATCTCACAACGTTATTTAATATAGTTGCTTCTTTTATTACTGTTGTTTTATTTTTTGATGCGATCTATGTGATTTCAGGATTCTCTAAGAATATGGTAGAAATGAATTTGGATCAAAATATTGTAAGCTTGACTGGAAAGAATGGGAATAAGAATGTGATGGCTGCAAGTTTATTGATCAAGTTTCCTTTTGTGTTGTTTGTAATTATGCATAATAAGTTGTTCGGAAAAATTACTGGGCTGATTGTTTTGTTTTTAGGAATTATGGCATTATTTATTATGAATACAAGGTCAACCTATGTTGGCTTAGGGATGGTGGTAGTCTTATTTTCAGTTGCTATCTTTTTATTACATAAAAAAGAGGGACCTAAGAAAGTTGGAATAAACTTGGCCTACTTTTTAGTCCCGTTGATGTTTGCTTTTTTAGCTGCCAATTCGATGTTGTCTAAGGCGGTCGATTTACAAGGTTTTCAAGGGGGGTATGGTACGATTACAAAAAGAGCTGGCGATATCAACGTGGCTAGTGAACAAAACATCCGTATACATTTATGGGAAGGTGCAATTGACTATTCCATAAAACATCCCATTTTAGGTGGGGGATATGGCAATTGGAAATTGGCATCCATTCCTTATGAAAAAGAATACACGAACGACTTATTTGTACCCTACCATTGTCATAATGATTTCATAGAAATGTTTGCAGATTTGGGTATACTTGGAGGTACGGCATTTTTAGCGCTTTTTGTAATGATGGCTTTTGGTGTTTTTCAAATATGGAAAAATTCTACAGACGATAGTATTAAATTGATTGCATCGATTTCCTTAATGGCAATTGGTTGTTATTTTGTAGATGCATTTTTTAATTTTCCTGCGGAACGAACTTCAATGCAAACGATGTTTGCAATTTCTGCAGCCCTTTTATTTACGCCATTCTATTTCAATGCCACAATCAGTAAAGAAGTAAAAGAAGATAAAAAGGGTTTGCCGTTCTTATTAATTGTAATTGTTGTTTTAGTTGGTGCTATTTATGTCAATTACCAAGCGTATTCTTCTTTAAAAGTGCAAAAATATGTAATGGGAGAGATCAATGAAGATCCGAAAATGGCATTGGACGAAGTGAAAGATGCATTCCCCCCAATCCCAAATTTATCCACCTCGACTTTACCCATTAAGGCATTGGTTGCACGTTATTACTTAAGAGAAAAGCAATACGACACAGCGGCAAAATTATTAGATGAAAGTAATAACGACAATCCGTATTTGCATTACAATGACTTTATTAGAACTGCTGTATTTTCTGTTCAATTGAAATACGATAGCACTTTCAAATATGCAAAAAAAGCATTTTATAATTGGCCAAGAGCGACAAGTTACTATAAGAACATGATTTTCGCAGCAGCTAAAATGAAAGATACTGCGGAGGCAACAAATGCATTTAAAACTTACATCAAATACAGAAATACAGGAGAAGGTTGGAATCAATATATTTTGGCATTGATTGAGATTAATCAAACCCCAATTGAAAAAACGAGGGCTTTATTAGATTCAGCCAAGATCAAATTCCCTGCTGATAGCGCAATTTTTGTAAGAACTTCTGGTTTGTTATATGGGAATGCGATGGCTACTGGTGCAATGCCAAATTACGCTGTATTGGGTGCACAAGCATTTCAAAAAGGACAATATAATGTTGCAGCGAATTGGTATATCAAAGCAAGTGAATTAGATCCTTCCAATTATACCCATTTGGAAAACGTAGGAATTTGCTATTACACGAATAAGTCATTTGATAAAGCAGTTGTATTTTTTAATAAAGCTATTCAATTACCATCGGCCAATACAGGGAAGTCTGAATTCTTTAAAGCCATGTCTTT